>NZ_VKJN01000099.1:0-410 GCF_007197875.1 Brevibacillus sp. LEMMJ03
CTTTCTCAGACTTCTTATTTTTAGAGTCAAAATTCATATAATAAATCATTAAAGCAGAGATAAAAAAAGTAATTGCATCTACTAAAAATAAATAGTAAGGTGGCCAAGTTACCATTAATAGGCCACCTATTACTGGTGCAGCCAAACGAGCTCCCTGTTGCCAAGATGATAATAAAGAATTTGCGTTAAGTAACTCTTCACTATGAATAAATAGCGGTACTGAAGATTGTTTAGCCGGTTCGAATAATTGAGCTATGCTGCTGCTTAAAAATGTTATAGCGACTAAACACCACAAATTGACCAATTTTATACAGCTGAGTATAAATAATAGTGTGATTAATATTCCTCTTAACAAATCAGCTAAAATCATGACTTTACGCTTATCGAGCGTATCTACGATAGTTCCAGCT
>NZ_VKJN01000100.1:0-405 GCF_007197875.1 Brevibacillus sp. LEMMJ03
CTTACCAGCCAATACCGGTGGAAGTGGGGGATTCTTGTTTCCTTTGGCCGTAGTTGCTCAAAGGTTCCAAGAACCCCCTCCGTTCAACGAGAGGAGTAGCCATACAAGATGTCCGAAGTGTCCTTTCGAGACGACCAACTATATGTCTGCTGATGCAGCTCACATAGAAGGTACACCATCTTCCATTCGTATGGCATCCAAAGAACGCATTGCAATGCATCCAGCTCCTAGAATCGCCATCTGCTCCGGTGACGAGAGTAAGATACTGGTACAATGCGCTCTTGAATGAACAACATTTTTATATTAATAGGTATTCGTTGTTATGCCAAAGTTTTTATTAGTTGCCGTTTTTCTTCTTCTAACAACGATGGATGAAATACATCTATCTCTTGATATGGTTGATTC
>NZ_VKJN01000101.1:0-404 GCF_007197875.1 Brevibacillus sp. LEMMJ03
AACCTCGCTGGCATCCGCTTTTTGCCGACTTTGCTGCAGCGATTGGGCTTGTTCCAAAAGTATGCAAAGTTCGACGCCCCGAAACAAAGGGAAAAGTGGAACGAGGCGTTCAATACGTAAAAAACAACTTTCTTCCTGGCAAACGCTTCGTTGATTTACAGGATCTCAATCAACAAGCCCTACACTGGTGCGAGCGGATTAACCGCCGTATTCATGGAACAACCGGCGAACGTCCCATCGACCGACTCCGTGAGGAAAATCTGTCGCCTATCCCTTCAGCTGAACGATGGGAAAAATACTTGCATGAACCAAGACAGGTCAGCCGAGACGGATTTGTTAGCTACGATGGTGTACGATATGGGGTTCCATGGAGGTATAGTGGACGTGAGGGTACCGTGCGAGAA
>NZ_VKJN01000102.1:0-401 GCF_007197875.1 Brevibacillus sp. LEMMJ03
TTCGATCTGAAATTGCAGCCAAATCCTATTATGTTCTCACTTGTGAATTGACAACGGAAGAAATTGCGAGATTAAGTAGGAGAGGAGCCGAATTAAGACGAACCTACTGTAAACAGCAACGTAAGCAGATAGAAGATCTAAACGTTCGTGCAGACGGCCATTTTTTATATGATCGAGGCTTCTTTTCTAATTTAAGCATTGACGCAAAAGTATGGTTGCAAAACGGAGAATTTCTTCTCCAAACCACGCCGCTGACTAGCATTACATTTGAGAACATTTCTGAGAATGTGATGCAACTGAAACAGTGCCACTTTTTATCACGCGTCCGAAATCTCAAGTTTGGCGGCTTTGACGAGATTTCGGCAATTAGAACAATTTTGGAATCGACATATTTATCAAAA
>NZ_VKJN01000103.1:0-401 GCF_007197875.1 Brevibacillus sp. LEMMJ03
CATTGTGCTCGGGGTGGTCTCCGCGCTGACGGGCGATTTGAAGGCAGCCTCTGTGATGACGGTCATGGTGGTTTTGAGCACAGCGCTGCGCTTCTGGCAGGAGCGGAAATCACAGGTACAAGCGGAATCACTGCGCAAACTGGTACGCAACCAGGTCACGGTCCGGCGTGCCGACAATGCGGCCGTGCCGGAGCGGCGGCCCAGCTCCTTCGATCCAGAAGCCTCCGAGATTCTTCTCGAACAGCTCGTACCGGGGGACATTGTGCTGCTCAGCGCGGGCGACATGGTGCCGGGAGACCTGCGACTGCTCGAATCGCGCGATCTGTTCCTGACACAATCGGCACTCACGGGCGAGGCCATGCCGGTGGAGAAGGTTGCCGGGACAACGGGCAGCCTCGCGG
>NZ_VKJN01000104.1:0-400 GCF_007197875.1 Brevibacillus sp. LEMMJ03
GACGGGGAGCGCGTATGCTGACCTGCTGACGGGTTTGGCGGGCCAATATCAGGAACAGAACTTCAACAACCTCCACAATGAGGGCTACCACGCCATCGAGTTCTTCGGCATGGATAACTGGAAGGCCACCAAGCGGCTGACCCTCGAACTCGGGTTGCGCGTCTCCCATCTCGGCCCATGGTATGACCGAACGGGGAACGGTTTCGCGGTCTGGAACCCGGCGAAGTACAGCAACGCGTCGACGGTTCTGCCGACCGACTACACCGGTCTGACCTGGAACAAGCGCGATTCGAGCGTGCCTCTGTCCGGTTTCGCGAGCCGGGCTCTCTACTGGGCGCCGCGCTTCGGCTTCGCCTACGACCTGACCGGCAAGGGCAACACGGTGCTGCGCGGAGGATGG
>NZ_VKJN01000105.1:0-400 GCF_007197875.1 Brevibacillus sp. LEMMJ03
TTCCCACAGCCGTCATCGCCCCCCAATCGTCATCGCCCAACCTCACCTCGTCACCCGCGGGCTTGACCCGCGGGTCCACGCTTAAACCGCGAAGCAAAGTGTGGATGGCCGGGTCAAGCCCGGCCATGACGAGAAAACTACGGCGCCCCGTGCTGCAGGCTCTTGCTGAGCCAGTCGATCAGCTGCAGCAGCGGCGCGACGCCGGCCAGCGCCCCGGCGAATGACACGTAGCCGACGCTGGTGGTGAGCCCGTAGATCTCCGGCAGCTTGGCGATGCCGACGCGCTGGCGCAGCAACGTCTTGCCGTCGAACACCACCGCGCCGAGCACCGCCAGGAACAGGAACAGCGGCAGCGCCCGCGACAGGCTCTGCAGGTTGTGGGCGCCGTCGCGCGCCGCGG
>NZ_VKJN01000106.1:0-396 GCF_007197875.1 Brevibacillus sp. LEMMJ03
CCGCAAACGATCCCGACGCGTCGGCTCACATCCCGTCCGTGATGGCCCAAAACTCCATCATGTCGTGCGGAAACGGGTGCTCCTGCTCGAAGTCCTCCACCAGGCGACAGTATCCATTATACATTCTGTCGTAAGCGGCGGTCCAGCCTGCAACGTGGGATTTCAGCGTGTCCTTCCAGTCCGGGGTCTGGAGGTCGAGCTGGTAGGCGCAGGCCGAGATGCGGGACGTGTCGACGGTCCCCAGCGACACCGTCGCCCGGCCGCAACGCAGCGCGGCAATGACCCGCATCAGCGAGAGCCATTGCCAGCTTTGCCGCTGCGGAAGGTTGAGAACGATTCTCGCGGACCGGTTGAGTTGATCACGTTTCTTGCGCGAGACGATTTTGCGGGGGCAGG
>NZ_VKJN01000107.1:0-395 GCF_007197875.1 Brevibacillus sp. LEMMJ03
TACTCCCCCATGACCTACGCGCATCGAGCCACTACCCCGACGTTGTTCATCCACGGAGAACAGGATTTCCGGTGCCCGATAAGCGAAGCAGAGCAGTTTTACAGGGTGCTCACGGACGTCGGCTGCGAGGCGGAGCTGCTTCGCATCCCCGAGTGCTCGCATTTAGGGGATTCATCGGGCGCGCTAAGCGCGCGCTTACTCCAAAACCAAGCGCTGGTAGGTTGGTTCACCAAGTACCTTATTGACGCGCCGTCTTCGGCAGACATGAGCGAATGATGGCTCCCGCCGGCCCTGCCGACGATCGCCATTTGGGTGAACGCAGGCGAACGTACCGGCGGTACGTGCTCGCTATTCTTACCGTCGTATTTACCTTGAATTACGTCGACCGATGTTTG
>NZ_VKJN01000108.1:0-392 GCF_007197875.1 Brevibacillus sp. LEMMJ03
ATGGAAACGGGAGAAATCTCGCAAGTAAAAACCGCTTCTCCATGGGATTTTCAAATTGAAGCGACAGATGATGAAATTATTCAATTGCGGGAGTATTTTGACCAAAACTATTCTACAGACTGGCAAGCGTTTTTTCGCACCCGCGTTCCGTATGTGCAATACCATTACGACCGTGAGAATGATGCCTACGACAGAACATTAATGAAAATCTATCAGCTGATTTACAAGCTTGGAAATGAAGAAGCAAAAGCGCATATCCGTTCGCTTGGCATTATTCCGGAAGAGGAGCTCGATTCATAAAAAGTCGCCATTCATATTGGCGGCTTTTTTGATGAATATTTTGTCGTATAATGAAAAGAGAGACAAACAGGAACGGGGTTGTTGGAAATCAT
>NZ_VKJN01000010.1:0-190128 GCF_007197875.1 Brevibacillus sp. LEMMJ03
GCCCGGTCACGCGGAACCTGAATGTCCACATCGCCGTACTCGGAACGCACCTTTTTCTTGCTGTAGCCGTTCCGGCTATTGGTGGTTTTCTTGTTTTTCGTGTCGTGCTTGGCGTAGCCAAGAGACGTCTCCAGTTCCGCTTCCAGCATCTCCTGAAGAGTCTCGGCAAACAACTCCTTCAAGGCCGACTGGATGTCTTCCACCGATTGCATGTTCTTTTCCTTGATCCACTGCTTGAGTTGCTCTTTGGACATCAGGCTCATGGGCTCTCCCAACCTTTCTTTGAATTCATTGTACCCTATTTTGAAGGTTAGGAGTTTACACAAAATAGTTTATAGACTCTCCAACCAAGCAGGAATAACGGACAAAAAATATCGGTCTTTCCTGCCGATCTGGTGGTTTGCAGCCAGTGTCTTGAGGAGATACACGATCCTGCCAGCCGCTTTTATACATATCCCTTTACCAGTTGTACAACCTGCGGTCCCCGTTACTCCATTATCCACTCCTTGCCCTATGATCGAAAACATACCACCATGTCTGATTTTTCCCTTTGCCAACGATGTGAAGAAGAGTTCCATAATCCCCTCGCTCGCAGATTTCACGCGCAAACCATCGCTTGCCCCGATTGTGGACCGCAAATCTTTTATCTGTCAAATGAACGGGATGCCAGCTCAAAACACTGGTTACAACATGTTGATCATGCATTGCGCAGTGGAATGATTCTTGCTGTGAAGGGGATCGGCGGATTTCATCTGATGTGTGATGCGACCCAATCATCCGTCATTGCAGAGTTGCGCAAGAGAAAACGCAGAATACGCAAGCCTCTTGCGATCATGATCAAGGACATCGAAACGGTGGAATCCTGCTTTGACCTGAATCCAAGCGAGCGCGAGGCTCTTTTGGGCAGACAAGGCTTGATTTTATTGATCAAGCCCAATCGAAAGGGAAGAGAGCTCTTGCCTGTCCATGAGCTGGCTCCCTGCCACACGAGGTTGGGAGTGATGCTTCCTTATTCTCCTTTGCATCATCTATTGTTTGACCAGGATCGGTGCTTTTTGGTTGCCACAAGTGGAAATCGGAGCGGTCAAAGCATCGCGAGGACGAATGTGGAGGCTCGCACACAATTACTTGACATTGCGGATGCATTTGTCACTCATGATCGGGAGATTTGCATCAGGGTGGAGGATTCGGTGGGACAGATTGTGGATGAGCATTTGCAGTTATTGCGACGCTCCCGTGGCTATGTGCCGGAATCGTTTCCATATCCGCTGCCGAATGGTTTGTCTTCTGTCCCGATTGTCATGGGGGCTGGTGCGGAATGGAAAAATACGTTTTGTCTGCTGAACGCCAATGGTGCCGTGATCAGCCAACATATCGGTGATGTGGATTCCGAGCAGCAGTTGGCGGTCTGGAGAGAAGCGGTTGCGCACCTTACAGGATTCATGGATGGGAATCCGACCGTTGTAGGGTTTGATCCTCATCCAGCCTATCTGATTACGGAGGAAATTCTGCACCGGATGTCCATATCCTGGAAAATACCGGTGTATCATCACCACGCTCATCTGGCATCCTGTATGGCTGAACATCAGCTTGCTGCACCGGTGATCGGGTGTATTTTGGATGGGACGGGGTACGGACCTGACGACAGCTTGTGGGGATTTGAAATTCTAACAGGCGATTTCCTTGGTTTTGAGCGCGCGATCCATATGGAGCCGTTGGTGCTGCCTGGGGGAGAGGCGGCCATCAAAAAACCTTGGATGATGGGGATGTCCTTATTGGCCCATGCCATGAAAGATGAATCGGACACATGGGAGAAGGTGTGTCAGGAACTATTCCCATCTTATAAAGCCTGGATTTCATGGCTCTCGGCTCAAATAAACGGACATCTGCCGTCTCCTACAGTGACCAGTGCAGGAAGATTGTTTGACGGGGTTTCTGCCATGCTCGGATTCTGTTTGGAAAGCTCCTATGAGGGAGAAGCAGCCATACTTTTGGGAGAGAAGGCTGAATGGTATAGAGAACACGCTTCTTCCTTTTGCCAGGATGAACGTTATTCATTTGCGATTGATAAAGGAGAAATAAGAGTGAAGGCAATGCTGAAGGAACTGCTTGCCGATATCCTGGATCACTCTCCCCCTGAACGGGTGGCATGGAAATTTCACCAAACGGTTGCAGAGATGATAGCCGCAAGCGTCATGATTGTTTCCCGCCAGACAGAGATTACCGATGTTGTGCTTAGCGGAGGCGTGTGGGGCAACAGAATGCTGTTGTCTCTTGCCGTTGAAAAATTGCGTCGAGCGGGTATGAACGTCTATACCCATCGAAAAGTACCTCCTGGAGATGGGGGAATCTCACTCGGGCAGGCGGTTGTTGCGCTTTGGAGGTGGGCTCAACATGTGTCTGTCAGTACCCGCTAAGGTGCTCCTTGTTGAACCATCAGGCTGGAGGGCAAGAGTTGAGTATCTGGGCAGTGAAATGGTTGTCGGAATTGGACTGCTTGAGGAGGTTGAGCCAGGGCAATACGTTCTGGTACATGCGGGGGAAGCGATTCAGGTGATGGATCGGGATGCTGCCCTCGATGCGATAGAGTTATGGAAGGAGATGATCGACAAGGCATGAATGTTTTTTCTTATCGGGATGGCAAGATGTTTCAGCAGCTCAGCGAAAAAATCATTCCCTTCCTGGCGTCAAGCATCGAACGACTCGGGAGAAAATTCAGATTCATGGAAGTGTGCGGGACGCATACCGTTTCCTTCTCGAAAACAGGGATAAGGGAGCTGCTCGCACCTTACGTTGAGCTGATCAGCGGACCTGGGTGTCCTGTCTGTGTGACGGATCAATCCGACATGGATCACATGATTGCCTACGCGAGAGAAAAGGACGTCATTGTGACTACCTTTGGAGACATGATGAAAGTACCCGGATCCGTTTCCACATTATCTCGGGAAAGGGCAGACGGGGCGGATGTGCGTATTGTCTATTCGGCGGACGATGCAGTTGAAATCGCCAAGCAAAACTGCAACAGGCAGGTTGTATTTTTAGGGGTAGGGTTTGAAACGACTGCACCGGGTATTGCCCTTGCCATCCAAAAAGCCTCCAGGGAGAGGTGCAGGAATTTCTTTGTCTATTCGGCCCATAAACTAACGCCGCCTGCCGTACAAACATTGATTCAGGATGCCGAACACCAAATTGACGGGTTTCTTCTTCCCGGGCATGTATCGGTCATGATTGGCAGGAAGGGATGGATGTTTTTAGCGGATAAGCACCCGGCGGTTATCGGCGGATTTGAACCAATCGACCTTTTGACATCCATCTATTTTCTGGCAAGAAATGTGATTTCGGGGAAAACAGACATTATGAATCTCTATTCACGCTTCGTAAGAGAGGAGGGGAATCCCAAAGCGCTGGACATTCTGAAAAAAACCTTTCAGATCATTCCCGTCCAGTGGAGGGGATTTGGAGAGATTGACAATAGCGGACTTGCCATTGGATCGTCTTACAACAGCTATGATGCGGCCAGGATGATCCCCATCCAAAAGCCGAAAACCAAAACGGCGAAAGGTTGTCGCTGTGGGGAAATTGTCAAGGGAAAGGAAAAGCCATTTCAATGCAAGCTGTTCGGGAGAGCGTGTACGCCGGAAAAACCGTTGGGTCCTTGTATGGTTTCATCGGAAGGTGCTTGTTCCACCTACTATTATTTTGAAAAGGATAAGGAGTTGGTGAATACGTAAATGACTGAAAAGATTTTACTGGCACATGGAGATGGGGGAAGCCTGACGCATCAGCTTGTGAGGGAAGTATTCAGAGCAGCGTTCAACGATCCGGCACTGGAGGCTGAGGAAGATGCCGCTTTGCTGGATGCGCCGTCCAAACATGTACGCATGAGCACCGACACATTTGTCATTCACCCTCTCGAGTTCCCGGGAGGTGATATCGGAAAGCTTGCCGTAACGGGAACTGTCAATGACTTGGCTGTTACAGGAGCTGAGCCTCGCTATCTTAGTGTGGGATTCGTTTTGGAAGAGGGCTTGGAACTCTCCTTGTTGAAACGGATCGTTCAATCGATGGCGGAAACAGCTAGGGAAGCGGGGGTACGCATCGTAGCAGGAGATACCAAGGTGGTGGAGAAGGGCAGATGTGACGGCATCTATATCAATACCTGCGGGATTGGATTTCAGGAAGATGTTGAGCGTTTGCATGTGACATCGATCTGCCCGGGCGATCGCGTCATCATTAACGGCGGAGTGGCGGAGCATGCGGTAGCCGTATTGGCGATGCGAGCAGGAATCCATTCTTCGACCGGGCTTCTCAGCGACTGCCAGGCTTTAAACAAAATCATACAGGGACTTCTTCATCGCTTTCAGACCATCCGATTCATGCGCGACCCGACACGCGGGGGAATTGCCACGACATTGAAGGAGATTGCGGAACTCGCAAAAGTAAACATCACCATAGCCGAGGAACAAATTCCGATAAAGCCGGAAGTGCAAGGCGCTCTGGAGATCCTCGGCATGGAACCGTATTACATGGCCAATGAAGGAAAGGTGATCATCATCGTGTCTCCGGAGGAAGCAGAGGAAGTCGTGACGTTTCTCCGGGATGCTCAGGGACAGCGAATGGCTTGCGAGATCGGGTATGTAACGGAAGGAACAGGGAATGTACTGCTGCAAACACCCTACGGCGGGACGAGAAATTTGAAAAGAATGGCGGGAACACCGCTCCCGAGGATCTGTTAAAAAAGGAGGGAAAGGCATGTGCCGTGATGTATCTGATCTAAGCAGGATGCGGAATCTCGTGCTGGAGCTTAGGGTATCGTTGGAAGTGCTTGAACAGCAGATTCCGATCGAATCGGTGCAGCTGGCAGACCAGATATCAGCGATAGCGGAAGGATTACAAAAACTGCTCCTGATGCTGGATGAAGATGAAAAGAGAAAGACAGAGAGGGTGACAATTACAAAATTTACATGAAAATGGCACTCACATGTGGTTCCATTCCCGAATAAGATGCCCAGAGATCTTTGCTGGAAAGGGGAACATCGCACGTGAATCAACATGACTATCTCATCTGGCAGGCTGATATCATTTTCTCTGAATTGAATTATTTGATTCGACTTCTTTACGTAACGGAGGACTACTATCAGAGAAACCTGATGGTAAACCAACTATGGAACCATATTTCCCAACTGCAATTTATCTGCCATCTCCTCTATTATTCACCTCACTACCAGGTAACACCGCTGCAACCCAGTCCGCAAATTCAACCCTCACAACCCATTCCAAGTCCGCAAAGCCCGATATCACAAAGTGTTCCACAAAATGTGGTTACTCGGGATCAGTTGGCCCGATTCACTGGAAGAAACGGTAACCCGGCTTATGTAGCAGTAAATGGGGTTGTGTATGACGTGACCAATAACGCGGCGTGGTCAGCCGCAACCCATTTTGGATTAACTGCCGGGAAAGATTTGACTAAAGAGTTTGCTTCCTGCCATGCCGGTCAGCAATGGATCCTTCGTACGTTGAAACCAGTGGGGAGGTTGGTCTGATGGAGCAGGATTATGTATTGCCGCCTGAAGATGTTTCCAACGAAGCTATAGCGAAAAGATTGACCTCCACAGCGATCGAAGAGATTCGTGCGGGCCGTTTGCAAAAAAGGAATCTGGTCTGGCTGGAGTTAACGGGATGCTCGGGGAACATCATCTCGATGATGAACGGCACCAATCCTGACCTCCAATATCTGATTACATCCATGGTCAATTTACGGTATAGCAACAGCTTGATGGTCGCTGAGGGTGAAAAGGCGATGCAGATCTTGCAGGATGTTCTGGAGGAAGAGTTCATCCTGGCGGTAGAAGGGGCTGTTGCACTGCGAAACAACGGCATGTATCACGTGATTGGCACCCGGAATGGAGAGCCGGTAACCGCACTGCAAGCTGCCCAAATGCTGGGAGCGAAGGCTTCACACGTCATAGCCGTGGGCGCGTGTGCCACACATGGAGGTCCTTCCGCCGCCAAACCGAATCCGGCTCAATGTGTCGGGCTGCCAAGCGTTTTGAATCGCAAAGTCATCAAGCTACCAGGGTGCCCTTGTCATCCGGATTGGTTTTTGGGTACGCTTGCGCACCTGCTGTTGTACGGCGAGCCCGCCCTGGATAACAGGGATCGGCCGCTCATGTTTTACAGTACCTTGCTCCACGATCGATGCCCACGACTCGACTATTTTCATAAGGGCATTTTTGCCAAGACATTGGGTGAACCGACATGTCTGTTCAAATTAGGGTGTCGAGGGCCGGTTACGCGAATAGACTGTCCGACTCGAAAATGGAACGGCTATGTCAATTGGCCGATTGGAGCAAGCACCTGCATCGGATGCACGCAATTCGGCTTCCCGGATGCGATGGCACCTTTTGTCACATATGACACCACAAGGGAGTAATTCAGATGACCAAGCGGATTGTAATCAATCCTGTCACGCGCATCAGTGGTTTCATGGAGATTGATGTAATGGTGGAGAATGGCACCGTGGTCGATGCCAAGACAAAGGGGAATTTTTTTCGCGGGTTTGAGCAAATGATGGTGGGGAGAAACCCCTTTGATGCCATTTATCTGACCCAACGGATCTGTGGAATATGTTCGACAGCTCATTCTACCGCTTCTTCCGTTGCGTTGGAACATGCGCTGAACGTACAGGTGACGGAGTTGGGCCGGTACTGGAGGGATATTATCCATGGCTGCGAGTTTTTGCAGAATCACCTCCGCCATTTTTATCAGTATACCATCCCTGATTTTGTGAAGCTGCCTGAGGTAAGCTCCATTTACCAATCCGACCATCAAGATTATCGTCTTCCCCGAGAAGTGAATGACAGGATCGCAAGGAATTACTTTCTCTCACTGGAATACAGTCGTTTGGCACATCAAATGCTTGCCGTATTGGGAGGAAAGGCTCCCCATAATCATGGCATTTTCGTGGGGGGCATATCTACCCCGCCGACGACGGACAAAATCATTGCCATGATGTCCATTTTGAACAAAATATCTGTCTTTATCAAGGATAATGCGATCCCTGATGTTTATGACATCGCCCGTTACTATCAGGATTACTACAAGTTGGGGAGAGGGCCGGGCAATTTTCTCAGCTATGGTGCATTTTACGGATATGCCACCTTAGGAACGCTGTATGTAGAACCGAGCGTCTATGCAGAAGGGACATTTGCCCCGTTTCAGTCTGATTTGATTACAGAGGATATTGGCTGCTCCTGGTATGAAGGTAAGACACAATACAAACCTTTAGAAATCATGGCGGAACCTGATCAAGAAAAGAAGAGCGCCTATTCTTGGGTAAAAGCGCCCCGATATAATAAGCTGCCTTTTGAAGTAGGTCCTCTCGCCAGGCTGTGGTTAAGCGGAGAATATCGCAAGGGGATTTCTGCTATGGATCGTACGATTGCAAGAGTTCTGGAGGCTGATAAAATTGCGGGCATCATAGGAGCGTTGTTAAGGCAAGTTGTTCCTGATGTTCCTGTGCAAAAAGAATGGAAGCTGCCGGAAGCCGCCATCGGTATTGGACTTGTGGACACGACAAGAGGTGCACTAGGGCATTGGCTTAAGATTGACAACAAGGTTTTGTCGTTCTATCAAATTATTACTCCTTCTGCATGGGATTTTTCCAGCAGGGACAGCCAAAACATTCCCGGAACTGCTGAGGAGGCATTGATTGGAACGCCTATTGCCAATCCCGATCAACCCGTCGAGCTTGGCCGCATCCTTCGTTCTTTTGATCCTTGCATGTCTTGCGCGACACATGTTTATTTGCCGGGAAAAGAGCCAAAGACCATTCAGGTGTTCGGATGAAGCGAATCGTGGTCTTAGGACTAGGAAATATCTTATTGGAGGATGACGGAATCGGAGTCTATCTGGTAGAGGACTTGTCCAAACGTGATCCAATCAAGCATGTGGAATACATTGTGGGTGAGACGGATGTTCCCTTTTCTCTGGAAATGACTCGTCATGCTGACCTGTTGATTATCGTCGATGCCGTTTTGACCGGTAAGAAGCCGGGACAAGTCACTGTCTTTCCGTGTAAAAAAGAACAAGGATTTGAGAAAGGAATATCTATGCACAATCTTCACTTCTTGGAAGAGGCATTACGTGTGCAACGATCTTGGGAAGGGATCATTATTGGCGTGGAAGCTGAGTCAATGGGCCATCATCTTGGGCTAAGCCCGATATTGCAAGAAAAGTATCTTGAGACCATGCGAAAGGTAAATGAAATCATACAGACGATTGCTTCAAATCAAATGATCGCTCCAAAGTAAGACTTGGAGCGATCTTACCATACAATCTGTTTGATCTCCTTTAAAAACCCGCTCCAGACAACCGCTTGGCAATCTCAATAAACTGTTCGGCTGAAATCCCCGGAGCAAACTCCTCCGGCAAATCATCCAGATTGGGGATGGGAGCTCCCTCCGGCGTACCGACGACCACCTGAAGCTGCGCACCGCTAAGCGGATTGGTTCCTTTCCATATCAGTCCGATATCCTTGTAGTCCGTGTCACTCCACGTATACAGGATGTTCCCGATGCCTCGTGCTTCATACTTGCGCGCGTAATCAAACTGTGTGTTATCCAGATTGGGGATTGGAAGCATCTTGGTCAGATCGGCACCGGTGATGATTTCGATTGCTTTCGCATAGGCAAGAATGTGAGCGCCTCCGCGCACGAGCAAATAGCCGATCATTTCACGCGCAACCGGATGATCCGTCATTTCGTAGACACGCATCTTATGGGTCCGGGCACCGATTTCAAGAAAAAAGTTATGCAAAAGATCGAGCACCAGATTACCACTGTTAAATACATAATCCCCATTCCATGATTTTCCCATCGAATCTCCGGGAAGCGCCGTTTGCGCGGTCGCGATAAAATGGTAGGTATTTCTCTTGTTCAAACCGTTTTGCAGAGGGGTGATATCCGGATCTCCCGGAAAGGTAGTGCCGGTGGTCAACAAGTTAATCGTATTGGAGACAAGCTCTACATGACCCACTTCTTCCGCCGTAATGCTGGCCACCAGATCGTAAAACGGCTTGAGTTTCTTCTTGTTTCGGAAATTAAATGATTGGTACAAATAATTGTTTAATGTCGACATCTCTCCGAAACGTCCGCCGAGAAGTTCCTGCACCGCAGCCGCGGCATTCGCATCCCCATGCTCTGGGATCGGGAGTTCGATCACCAATCTGTTCATACGCTTAAACATGAGTACCGCCTCCATAATCGCTGTTAGTTACTCTGTACACGATTATGTGGAGGACAGTTTGTTTCATGCCAATTATTGATGATGAAAAGCCTGATGAGAAGGATGCACCATCCTGGTCAGGAAGAAGGCATTACCCACACGATTTGCTGCGTACGGATGAAAAATGGTGTGTTGTGTACCTGCACAACGACATGGTCGGGCATCACGTGACGCAACACACCCCGAACACTACCTGTTGCCGTCTGGACTGCAACCTGCCTGCCAACCACACTTTGCAGGGTTGGATACAGGTACGGATCGACGAAACTTAGCATATATGGTGCTTCGCTGTACATTTGCATGTCTCCCAACTCCTTTTTGAATTCGTAACGCTGTAGTATATGAGTGAGCAGGGGAGTTGGGTATTTGTCCGTAAACGCAAAATGACCACGTAAAATCCCTGTAAACCTACTTATAAAAGTGAACAAGTCATGAAAAGGAAAAGGGAATCAGGTAACCGCTTATTTGGTTCCGCATGAGGAATCTCGACGGACACGAGACACTATAAATAAAAATAAGTAAAAAACAAGAGGCTTTGATGAAGAATTTTAATATTAGTTCATAAAAATGAAATTTCATGAACTGAAATAAAGAATAACCATTAAGACTATAAGTAAGGTATCAGCTATTCTCTATTCGATGAGTCATATGGTCTTTTATGATTTTTCGTGATTGAACAATGAAACACATGATAAACGTTGTTATGGCGGTATATTTGTGTCGCCAGACAACTTCAGAATCGGATGTTTCTACCCAAGTTCTTGTCATTAGGATTTTTGGTTAACGTTTTTGTATACACCATTATAAAATCAAACAGGTGTGACACAAACAAGTATACCAAATCTACAGTTTTGGTTTACTTGTTTGTGTCACAATAGGTGCTTGCGGCGTTGGTATACATGTTTGTGTCATTAGACAAAACTGTCGAACCATCACATGATGGATGCGCTTGGATTTTTAATTAGTTTACATAATATATATTATCGGACTCAAAGAAAACCGATCCTCAACCCCCGGTATTCGGTGCACGATTCGGTGCACGCCGAGGGTCAGATGTCTGGAATAACATCTCCATCTGCAAGGCCATCGCACAAGCCAATCCGAACGGCGTTTTCCCAAAAAAGAATCCGCAGACAAATGTGCCTGCGGATGTAGGTTTTCTCCCGATCGTTACCGCAGCAGCGCCGCGTCCAGAGCCACTTCGATCATCGCGTTGAACGTGGTCTGCCGTTCTTCGGCGGAGGTCGCTTCGCCGGTGAGGATGTGGTCGCTGACGGTCAGGATGGACAGGGCGTTGCGGTTGAATTTGGCGGCCAGCGTGTAGAGGGCGGCCGTCTCCATTTCCACCGCCAGCACCTGATAGCTGGCCAGTTTTTTGTACAGGTCCAGGCTTTCCTGATAGAACGTGTCGCTGGTGAACACATTGCCTACTTTCACGGGCAGGTTGCGGTCAACGGCGGCCTGGTACGCCTTGTGCAGCAGGTCAAAATTGGCCGTCGGCGCAAAATCGATCTGCTGGAAGCGCAGCCGGTTCGCCTGCGAATCGGTGGACGCCGCCATGGCGATAATCACGTCGCGCACCTTGATGTCTTCCTGGATGGCGCCGCAGGTCCCGACGCGGATCAGGTTTTGCACGCCGTACTCCTCCATCAGCTCGTGGATGTAGATGGAGATGGACGGCACGCCCATGCCGGTCCCCTGTACGGACACCCGCTTTCCTTTATATGTACCGGTAAAGCCCAGCATGCCGCGGACGTTGTTGTAGCACACTGCATCTTCGAGGAACGTTTCCGCGATGTATTTGGCCCGCAGCGGGTCGCCGGGCAACAGGATGGTTTCCGCAATCTCGTTCGCCTTTGCTCCGATATGAATGCTCATGAAACATCTGCCCCTTTTCTTCTCCATAATGTCCTACGAAGTAATCGTACTACAAACGAACCGAATAGCAAAGCTTGTCCGACCGCTCTACCCCATCCAAGCCTGACGCCGGCCGTTTCGCGCGAAAAACACCGCTGCCACCCTGGTGAGATGACAACGGTGTTTTCGGCACACGAACCGTTTTCCTTACGGTCCGAACGGAAGTATGACATGCCGGTCGCTGACGAACCGCGCCTTCTCCACGTGCGGAAACACGTCCCGCCGCCGGAACTGGTCGGCAAAGTACATCCGGTCTGACTTCTTCACGCGCTGCACGTACTGGATCGCTTCGAGGTGATCGCCCAGGATCAGCTCCTGAATGCGGGGGGAAGGTTTCCGGCGAAACACGTTGACGCTCTCCGCCTGAACGACGACCAGACCGTTGGTGATGGCCATCGCCAGCGCTTTCGGCGGAACCATCAGGCTCTCGTAGCCAAGCGCCGCAGCGGCGCTCTGTTTCATCGCATGCGGTACGGCGCTCAGGGACGAGCAGCGCAGGTCGGGGCGGGACAGCATCTGGTTGAGATAGGATGTCGCCATCGCGACCGCGTCCAGCTTGGCTGACTGGCGGAAGAACGGTTTGGCGTTGTTCAGCGCGATGTCCGCCCCCCGATAGCAGGCGTTTGCAAACGCCTGCAGCGTCTCTGCGGGCACGACGATGTCGCCGTCTGCAAACAGCAGGACCTCTCCGCTGGCTTCCCCTGCGCCGACGGCCCTCCCGACGTCGTGTCCCAACACAAACGGATAGACCACACAGGTGACCGGATGGCTGCGGACCACCTCCAGCGTATGGTCGCGGCAGCCGTTGACGATCACGATGATTTCCTTGGGCCGCAGGCGTTCCACCTGCCGCAGCACCGCTCCGATTGTCTTTTCCTCGTTGCTGACCGGGATGATCACCGACAGCATCCGGCTGTTCCTCGCCAACTGTTGGGGAGTTAGCCGCTGCCCGGCACATGGTCTAGCGCGGACGACGCGTTTTGGGCCCGGTTTTGTGCAGAGTCTTTTGCTTGGCTTTTCCACCATCACGCCAACTCCCCCCTGTCGCCCGAATCGTTTCCTGCCTGTACACGGTCCGCAGGTGCTGTTGCGGAGGAAACAGCAGCAGATCCCGGTTTCGTTCCTGATCGAAAAAGCCTGCCCGCTCCCCCTTTTCGCTCAGATAGGCGGCGATGGCTTCCGCGTGATCGCCCAACTCGAGATCAACGACTCTATCTTTTCGCCCGATGCGCGGATCGTTCAGCCGCGCAGTGTTGATCGGGCAGACTCTTGTGATGGTCAGTCCCTGCAGCACGGCCTTGACCTGTGCCTTGGGCGGGACGGCCAGCTCCTCGAAGCCGATCCGCTCGGCCGCCAGCCGGCTCATGGCGTGCGGGACGGTGGTCAGGGAGCTGCCGACCAGATCGGGCCGCCCCACGATGTGATTCAACAGCCGTTTGGCGAGAGACGTGGGGTTGATGCTCCGCTTGGATTGATAGCCGGAATAGGCATTGAGCACCACATCCCATCCCTTTTTCACTTCGTCCACGTACCGGCGAAGTTTGAAAGCCGGCACCAGAAAATCCGCGTCGATGAACAACATCACGTCCCCTCTGGCAAAAAAGGCTCCAACGGCACGACCGACGTCGTGACCGAGAGAGGGAGCCGCTTCGATCACCCTGGCTCCGTTTTCCAGCGCCAGTTTGGTTGTGTGATCCGTCACACCGTTGCAGACGACAATGACTTCCGTCAAGGGGGACACCCGCCGTGCCTCTTGGATGACGCGGACGATTCGCTTGGCTTCGTTTCGGGCCGGGATAATCACGGACACTTCAGGTGCAGGGCATGTCGCGCTGTCCATCGCGTTTCCCCCTTTGCAGGAAAATAGGATCTCTTCCTACGATACGCCGGGGAAACGCTGATGGACACGGCTGTTGTCACAGCCCCGTTTGTCCCTGCGCGGAAAGAAGGTGCAGGATGTCGTCCCAGTCAAACGGTTGATCGGCCGCCACCCTTTCGGCAAAGGCGGCCACTGTTGCCAGCGTGTCCGTACTTTCCGCCGGATAGGCGCCGCTTGCGCTCTCCGCGGAAAGCATCACGGCGTTGGTGCCGTCCAGCACGGCTTGAAAAATGTCGGTGACCTCCGCTCGGGTGGGCACGGGATGCTCCGTCATCGACTGCAGCATGTGGGTAGCCGTGATGCAGTAAATGCCCTTGCGCCGGCATTCCCGGATGATCGCTTTTTGCAGCAGCGGCACCCACTCGAACGGAACCTCCACGCCCAGGTCGCCGCGGGCGATCATCACCCCGTCTGCCGCGTCCGCGATGGCGTTGAAGTGACGCAGGGCGTCTATCGTTTCCAGCTTGGCCACAAACGACGGCGCGTGTCCGCGCGCCACTCCCGCAAAGGCGCGAATCTCGTCCATCTGCCTTCCGTCGCGTATGAACGAACAGGCGACGTAATCCACTTTTTCCATCAGCAAAAAGCGCAGGTCGTCCTTGTCCTTCCCGGTCAGCGGCGGCAGGCGGAGAGGGGTCCCCGGCACGTTGATGCCCTTGTGGCTGGAGATGGGACCGCCGACGATCACCCGGGTCAGCAGCGAATCTTTGGTCACCTGCTGCACGAGCAGCTTGACCTCCCCGTCGTTGATGTGAATCCGCGCCCCCGGCTTGACGTCGTCGACCAGACCGGGGTAATCGACGCTGGCCTCGTGCTGGCTGCCGACCGTCGGCTGCATGTGCAGGATGAAGGGTTCACCCGCGTTCAGCACGACCTCGCCGTTTACTTCTCCCAGCCTGATCTTCGGTCCCTGCAGGTCGCCCAACAGCCTGATTTTCCGCCCGAGCTCGCTTCCCGCCTGACGGATGTTGCGGATCGCGGCTTGGTGAGAACGGTGATCTCCGTGAGACATGTTCAACCGGGCGATCGTCATGCCGCTGGCCGCCAGCCGCTTCAGCATCTCCACATCCCGGCTGGCCGGTCCGATCGTGCAAATGATGTCAATCATGACGAGTTCCCTCTTTTCTTCCCAACATACCATCACGCTCAGTGTTTGTCGGGAAGCGGCATTCCATACAAAAAAGAGGACGCCCCGGTCGGGACGTCCATCATCAGGACCAATGCGCGCGGCGCGGCAGATGCCGGAGTCTCTCCCGGCGGCGCCGGCGGGATCGCGCGACGGTCAGGCCGAACAAAAACAGGTTTAACAGCAGCCAGGCAAAGAAAATCGCGTATCGCGGCGCTGCGGAAGCCGCTGCCGTCTCCTTTTTTGCGGGAGCAGAAAGGGCGGCGGCGCGGGGGGGTTCTTTTCGCAGTAACGGCAGTGTCTGGGTCAGCTCCCCCGCCCTGACCAGAAGCTGGCCGTCGGCAGTCAGCTCCGTTTGCGGCTCCGTCCCTTTGGGGACTGTGGCGTACAGATCGGTTTCCGCCTGGTAGGTGACCGCCGGTGTACCGCCGTTGGCCGCAACAGCCTGTCCAAATGTCTGGCCGGCAGAAGCCACCTGCCTGGTCTCAAAGTGGGCAAACCCGTAGTCCAGCATGGCGGTCACGTCCTTGTACGCATACGCGCTGGACCCCGCTTTCATCGTCACGGCGATCAGTTCCGTTTCTCCGCGCTTGGCCGAACCCACCAGCGTGTGCATGGCCTGGTCGGTAAAACCGTTCTTGATCCCTGTCGCTCCTTCGTAATTGCGGAGCAGTTTGTTGTGATTGATCAGCACCGTCTTCCACTCGCGGCCGTCCCACGGCAGGCGGACGGTGGCCACGATCTCGCGGAAGGTCGGGTTTTTCATCGCATATTGGGCGATTTTGGCCATGTCGGCCGCGGTCGTGTAGTGATTGGGATCGTGCAGGCCGTGGGCGTTCGTAAAATGGGTCTCGGTGACGCCCACCTTTTCCTGTAGGTATGTGTTCAGTTGGTCGGCGAAATGCTGGACGCTGCCGCCCAAATGCTCCGCGATGGCGGTCGCCGCGTCGTTGCCGGAATTCATCAGCAATCCGTACTCCAGCTTGCGCAGGGTCACCTGCTCCCCTTCCCCCAGGTACACGCGGGTGCCTTCTTCGTTGCGCGCGTTTTTGGAGACGGTTACAAGATCGTCCGGATTGCCGTTCTCAATCGCGTAGATACCGGTGGCGATTTTGGTGATGCTCGCCGGATACAGGCGAAGATGCGGATTTTTTTCAAACAGTACCTGACCCGTTGCTGCGTCGATCAGGATGGCAGACTCCCCGTAAATGCCGCTGGGTGTCAGATTGTCCTCCCCACGGGCGGATGCGGGCCGAACGCCGAGATTGCACAGGACGCAGGCCGCAACGAGCAGGTACGTAAGCAGTAGACGCATGGTTGTCGGTTCCTTTCTTGGTACTTGCGGGCATCAGCACGCCCTTGCTCGGCTAGCCCAAACGCTTGCCCAGCAGATCATGGATCATTTTAAATTTCGGATTGTCCTGAAACGCCTGTTCAAATCCGCTCACATGTTCGCGGTACAACGCCGCCGCCGATTCGTAATCCTGCTTCACGTACAGCGAGAAGATTTCTTCCAGTTTCTCCTCCAGCGACGTGTCCACTTCAGGTGGCGTCAAAATCTCCTGGCGCAGGCTGTTCATCAAGACGTCCAACTGGTGCGTGATCACGGACGCCTCGTGGAGCTGCTGCAGCACGTTTTCCGGGATGTTCCCGGCGTATTTGTAACGCAGCTCGTGTTCGTTCGTCGCCCAAAAGTTCATGCCTAACGTACGAATCTGAATTTCGCAGAACAGGGTAATTTTCTCGCTTCCGTGGTACACCGTGTAGGAAACGATCATGTGGATGCTGCGGTATCCGGATTCCTTGGGCGTCGCGATGTAGTCCTTGATGTCGTGGACTTCGATGTCTTCCCTCTCCTGCAAAAGCTGCTGGACTTCACGCACGTCGTCGATGTACCGGCAGACGACGCGCAGTCCGGCGATATCGGTGATCTCCCTGGCCACTCTCTCCTGCCAGGTGTCCTGATGAAAATCGATGCCTCTTTCCTGGGCTTTCTTGATCAGGCTGTCCACCTTTTTCACCCGCCCGACGACGAACTCGATGGGTGAATAGCGGCCGCTTTTCAAAAAGCCGTACTTGATGCCTTTCAATTTCAGCTTGAGTTCATCGACAGCCTGTTCGTACGGCGCCAGAAAATGAACGAGGTTGTTCAGCACTTTGTTGGGGACGTGCGCTGTGTTCATGCAAATTCACCTCCATGTCACTCCCAGAGGAAAGGCGATGCCTCAAAAAACGGCTGCGGGTTGACATACGTGTTGCCGATCAGCATGCCGTAGTGCAGATGGGGACCGGTGGAAAAACCGGTGCTCCCCATGCGGCCGATGATCTGGCCGCGTTTGACCATGTCCCCTGTTTTCACGTCCAGCCTGGACAGGTGGGCGTAGATCGAGAACACGTTGAGGCCGTGGTCGATGATAATCGTGTTTCCTGTCAAATAGAGGGATTCTGCCAGCACCACCTTGCCGTTGTTGCTGGCCGCGATGGGCGTTCCCGTTTTGTTGGCGATGTCAATGGCGGCATGGCGGTTCGCCGCTTTTCCGTTGACGACGCGCTGATAGCCGAACGGTGTCGTCAAACGGCCTTGGGCAGGCATGAGAAACGTATCGGTAAAATACGGCGTCTGGGCGGAGCGGGAGCGGGCCGCGTTGATCTTTTTCTGGTCGGCGTCGATCCGTTCCGTGTTTTGCCGCATCTGGTTCAGCTGTTTGCTGACGGTAAGCTTGTCGACGGCAAAGGTTTTGGGTGCGATCGTCAGGCTGGCGAGACGCTGCTTGTCCGCCGACAGCACCGCGTACGTGCCCGGCTTCGCGTCAAAGGGAATGGGAATAAACCGGACATACGCTCCATGGGAAGGAATCAGCCGGTAGGTTTTTCCCAACACCGTGACTGATTGCACACGGCTGCTCCGGATCAGCACGGCGTCGCCCGGGTGTGTCTTCGCGGGCGCTACGGACAGGTAGGGATGTTGAACCGCAGCTTGAACGGCGGTCGCCGCTTCCTTGCCGAAGGAGCTTGTCCCCGCGGCAGCAACCAGAGCGGCAACGACCAGCAGATTGGCGAGCGCTTGAATCATCACGCATTCCCTCCCATTTTCCAGTATACCAAAAGAATACGGGAAAGGAAAAAGAAAAAAGAAGGCTAGCCAACCAGCCTTCCTAGGGTTCCTGCTCCACCTGTTTTTTGTTGTAATCGGCCATCATCTCCATGATGGACGTCATGTTCGTCAGCATCTCGCTGGCCCGTTTTGTCTTCTGCGAGATGGTGCCAAAGTCAATCTTCCCTTTTTTTCGGTCGTTCCAGCGCCTGAACAGCTCACCTGCCGTGTCCGGATTGGCGCGGATACTGGAGATGCGGGAAGCGTCCTGCATCAGCCACGCCTCGAAATCGGGATTTTCCCGCAGCAGGCGCTTTACTTCTTTCTTTTTCATCCCCGGACGTCACTCCTTTCCGTCAGCCATGGTTTATTTGCCTGTTCCCTACACCATATGACTAGTCCCCGAATGTGATTGTGTGTTTACACCGGGAGGCAAAGAAAGGGCGTGTGCACCAAACGCACAAAAAGAAAAGGCCCCTGTCCGGGGCCTTTTTCATCCAGTTATTCCCTTTTTGCCGGGTGTTAGCCGCGGCCGGCCAGTTGTTGTTCAGCAAAGCTTACCAGACGCTTGGTGATTTCTCCACCTACGGAACCGTTTTGACGGGAGGTGGTGTCAGCGCCCAGGTTTACGCCGAATTCAGCAGCGATCTCGTACTTCAGTTGGTCAAGCGCCGCGTTTGCTTGAGGAACTACCAGGTTGTTGGATCCACCAGTGTTGTTTGCCACGTGTGATTCCTCCTTTAAGCGTGTTTTCTCCCGGGACGGGGTTGAACCGTCAGCGAAGCCGCTTCTCTCCAATGAGACCGAGAGGCGTTGGGAAGAAAGCATCTCCGGCTCTCTCGTGTTACTATCATCCCTCCGCCGAACGCATCCATGCAGTGTCCGGCGATGTAAAATCTGTCAAGGTCGGCCGGCCGCTTTGTGCTATAATGGGTCGTGACAGTTGGACACGAGAGGAGTCGCGTTTTTGTGAATCAACCCTGCAAAGTACTGCTCATTGACGGCATGAGTTTTTTGTTTCGCGCCTTTTACGCCTCCGCCTGGGCGGGCGGGTATCGGCAGACCTCGCAAGGCGTTTATACAAACGCTGTCTACGGGTTTACGAAAATGATGCTGGACTACGCCGACCTGGTGCGCCCCACCCATGTCGCCATCGGCTGGGATGTGGCTGCGCGGGAAACCCTGATCCGCAGCCAGTGGTACGACGGGTACAAGTCCAACCGGGTGGCGCCGCCTGAGGAGCTGGTTCCCCAGTTTGAGCTGGTCAAGGAGGTGACCGACGCCTTTTCCGTCCCGAATCTGGGCTGCCCGGGCTATGAAGGAGACGACATTCTCGGCACGGTCAGCGCGCGTCTCGCGGCCGAGGGACATCAGGTGGTCATCGCGACCGGCGATTACGACAGCCTGCAGCTTTTGTCCGAACAGGTCAGCGTGAAAATCCTGAAAAACGGCGGCAAGCACGAACACTACACGCCCGCCAGCCTGCTGGCCGTCCGCGGGATCAGGCCGGAACAGGTCGTCGACGTGAAGGCGCTGATGGGCGACGCCTCCGACTGCATTCCCGGTTGTCCGGGGATCGGCGAAAAGACGGCGGTCAGGCTGATAGCCGCCCACGGCTCCCTGGACGGACTGTATGCCAGTCTGGACGCGTGCACGCCCAAGCTGCGCGCCAAACTGGAGGAACACCGCGAACAGGTCTATCTGAGCAAAAAACTGGCGACGATTTTCCGTGACGCGCCGATCGACTTTTCGCTGGAAGCAGCAAGATGGGAATACGATCGGGAGCGGGTTCGGGATAAGTTTGCCGAACTGGAGTTTGGACGCACGCTGGTCAGCAGGGTAAGCTGAGTCACGGCAGAACCGGTCTGCCAGGATGGTGGAGCGGTTGGGACAAAGCAAGAAAACTCCCTGAGCGATCGCAGCGCCAACGTGAACACAAAAAATCCCGGCCCTTTTGACAAGGCGTCCGGGATTTTTTTTTGCGCGTGCAGGAGCGGCAGTTCTTCACGAACGATTCCGTTCCTCAAACACATCGAGAAGCAAACGGGTGTTCTCCTCTTCCTGGCAGTCCCATGTCGCGGCAAAGCGGACCTGGTGGGAGACGCCCAGGATGTCGTACTTCTGGACCAGGTGCTGGCGGGCCGAGCCGACGATGAGACTGTGCAGCCGCACCTGTTTGCGCTTGGCCAGATCGGCCAGCATCTCCCGCACGTACAGGGAAAGGCCGCCTACCCCATCCGTCACCATGACGAAGTCAGCCCCGCGAAACTGCCGGTTCTCTTCCACGATTTGGATGGCCCGCTTCATCGGCGCGTCGAAGTGCGTCCCGCCTCCGAAGGCCATCTGCGCCAGCGCGTAAAACGCGGGCCAGTCCGGCCGCCGGTGGTACAGGGCCTGTTCGCGAAGCTCCCCTTTTGCGCCGAACAGCAGCAGCAGAAAGTCTCGTTTTTCCAGGAGACTGAGCGCGGAGAACGTCATCACAAAGAGCTGGGCCAAGCGCAGTTTGCTCCCCCGCATCGAATGCGAGGTGTCCAGCATGCAGATCACGGGACCTTTGGGCGGTTCCTCCAGCCATCCGACGGTGTCGTACGTCATCAGCTTCTGCTCCACCCACTTGAGCAGAAAATACGTCTCGTAATCCGGATCGGCCAAAAGGCCGGCTTCGCTCGGCAGCATGTGGGCGATGTCGCCCGACTGCCTCAGGTCGTAGTATTCTTCCGGCAGCCGCCGCGAGCGCATCTGCTTCTTTTTCACCCGGACGTGATGGACGTTGCGCCCCACCTCTTTAAGGAAGTCAACCAGGTCCGGATGCCGTTTCAACTTTTCCAGCCACTTCATATATTGTTCCAAGCTCTGGCGCCGGAGCTTGCCCAACTCGTGCCCCCAGCGGCGGTTGGCGAAGCGCTGGCTGGCCGTAAGCAGCTCATGGACGAACAACGTGTCGTCCGATTCCAGCGACAGCGTCTCTTTCAGCGAGCGGTCCAGCCACTGCCCCAGCTCCTGTTCCAATTGGGCCACGGCCTCCCGTTCCTGCCTGGACAGCCGCTCGTGCTGTTTTTCCCGCTGGGCCAGCTCGTCCTCCAGCTTTTTGACTTTTTGCTGCAGCTTGGGGCGCTTGGTAACATTCACCCGCATCTCTTCCCGCAGTTCCTGAATGCGCGCTTTGAGGGAGCGGATCTCCGCTTCCACCAGCGGCCGGGTGTCCATCGCCTCCTGTTTGTCCTCCACCACGCGCTTGCCCTGCTGCAGCGTGTAGCCGATCAACTGAAGCCTGGCCGCCTGTTTTTCCGTCAACAGTTCGGACAATTGGGCCTGTTCCCTGCCCTCGTGTCCCTGCTTCTGCTGAAGCCCGGCGACCAAGGGAGTCAGCCGCTGTTCCCGCTCCCGGCGTTTGACCTCCTCCGCGAACGACGCCGTCAGCCACATGAGCGCCTTGATGGCCGTCTTGAAGGCGGCGCTCTCCTGGCCTGCCGTCCGCGGGTGGATCATCCGGTAAAAATACTGTTTCATCAGCGTCTGCACCATCCAGCGGTGGAACGGCGGCGCCGCCTGTGTCTGGTCAATTTCGGGATGGACGAGATAAAACGCCAGGAAAAAATCGGCCAACAGTTCGCGGTCGAACCACGGCGCCCGCGCTTTGGCTTCTTCCATCCATTCGCGCGCCGTGCGCGACGAGTACTGGTACGCATCAAACAAGTAGCGGTCGACCCGACTGGCACGAATGATCATGCGGTTGCATCCTGCCTTCCTACAGCGTGTAGTCGTAATCGGTACCGGGAAGTTCCCGGTCAAATACCGTTCGGTAGACGCCCTGCAGCATCTGCAGGATCCGCTCACCCTCGATGCGCAAATGGGCGTATTTGACCGTGTATTTCTCCGGGTTGGGCAGCAGTCGGTTTTTCTCCCGCACGTACGCGGTCAGGTCCTGCTCCCGCTGCTGCCACTGAAGCAGGCGGTTGCGCAGGTCGCGGCCTGTCTCTTCCAGCTCCAGCCGGCATTCGTCGAGGAGCGAGCGGTAGCGCTCGGCGGCTTCTTTTCCCAGTTTGGCCCCAATCTCTTTCTTGAACTGAAACGCGTGCAGGTCCGCTTCCTTTTCCATCCACTTTTCGGCGGTCTGCCTGCAGCGGCGAAGCGGCAAGTCGTGCTCCATGTCCGCTTTCAACTGTTCGGTGAAGCGCTGGTCAAACAGCTCCCGCAATACGGGCAGATCTTCCGGCACGTCCCAGAGCATGTGCGGCGTAAACACCGTATCCCAGATCGAGACGCTTTCGCGGCCGTGAAGAGCGGCCGACGTTTTCCAGACGTGGGCGATCTTGCTCCACCGCCGGTCGGAGAGGACGAACTCCTTTTCCTCCATGTCCTGCTTCAAGCGGTAGAGGAAATAGATCAGCGATTCCGGGATGCTGACCCGGGATGCTTCGCGCTGGATGTCCTTCACATCGTGGAGGGAAAAGACAACCGGCAGCGGCTCGCTCGGCAGCGAAAACATTTTTTCGTAGCTGGAGGCGTGCTGCAGGTAGCTCACCTCGTAGCGGATGAGAAAGCGGTCGTACAGCGCCGTCAACTGTTCGTCCTCGTACGGCAGCTCGTTGGACGCGGCCATCAGAAACAGCAGCGGCACCGCCTCTTTTTCCCTCCCGTTGAAATAGACCCGCTCGTTCAGAATGGAGAGCAGGGAGTTGAGGATCGCGCTGTTGGCTTTAAAGATCTCGTCGAGAAACGCGAACTGGGCAGACGGCAGGTAGCCGGCCGTCTTGCGCACGTACTGGTCCTGCTTCAACTGCTGCAGCGACACGGGGCCGAAAATTTCGTCGGGCGTGGTAAACCGCGTCAGCAGGTATTCAAACCAGTGCTCGGAGCCGAACAGTTGGGCGACGGCCCGGGCCATCTGCGATTTGGCCGTACCCGGCGGCCCGATCAGCAGGGCGTTCTCTCCGCTCATGATGCCCAGGAGCAGCAGGCGGATCAGCTCGCTTCGTTCGAGAAAACGGCGCTCCAGTAGTTCGACCGCTTGTTCCAACTTGTGTGTCAATGGCATCGTCCTGTTCATTATCTCTGGCGCAATCGTGCTGTCACGGCAGACGTGCTGCGCCGTTCCCCCCTCGTGCAAGATTCGATTGTCATGGGTTGGCACTCTCTACCTGTAGTGTATACATCCTGATCCGCGCACACAAGCCAATGTGCTCTCCCGGGTCCGGCGGCCGATCATGAAGGCGGCGGCACCCGCGTATGATGAAAGGTGCGCGTTGGCAACAATAACCAACAAGAGAAATACATGCAAAAAGGAGGATAGTCATGCCCCAGCTTCAACTGTCTGATGAAGAATACGATCATCTGATGGAACGGATTTTTAAAATCCTGAGCCGAACGGAAGAGCTGGACCACGTCACCCATCACTGGATGTGGGAAGTGTGGCGCGTGCTGTACTACAGCAAATTGTAAGCGTACGATCCGCTTTCACCCATGTCTGTGCCCTCGCATAGTGTGTGAACAAGAGAGGTTTGCCCGACACACTAGAAGGAGGGATGGGCATGGGTGTTGAACTGTCCTGGCTCCACGGGGTGTACGTCCTGTTCGTGATCGGCATCGTCGCCACCATGGTGCTCCGACGCGATACCAGTCTCATCTGCATCACGGGGATCGCCGCGCTCGGCCTAACGGCTACCGGTTCGGTTGCGGCGGCGGTGGGGGGCGTGTTCGGCAGCTTCATGTACGCGATGACGGAACTGCTGCCGACGATTCTGGTCATCTGCATCATCGTCGCGATGAGCCGCGTGCTGACCGAGACCGGCATCAACGAAACGATGATCCGGCCGATGGCCTCGCTGGTGCGTACGCCGGCGCTGGCGTACTGGGTGATCGGTATCGTCATGATGATCATGTCCTGGTTCTTTTGGCCTTCGCCGGCCGTGGCGCTGATCGGCGCGGTGATGCTGCCTGTCGCTCTCCGTGTGGGGCTGCCCGCCGTCGGCGCAGCCGTTGCGATGAACCTGTTCGGCCACGGCATCGCCTTGTCCGGTGACTTTGTCATTCAGGGCGCGCCCACGCTCACCGCCAAGGCGGCCGGCCTTCCCGTCGCCGAGGTGATGGCCGCCAGCGTGCCGCTGGTCATCGTGATGGGGACGGTCACCACCTTGACCGCGTTTTGGTACCTGTACAAAGACATGAAAAGCGGAGCGCTCCGCGTCGATCCGGAAGTAACGGCCGTTCCGTCCGCGCCCCGCGACGCCGCATCCGTCCGGCTCTCCCCCGTGCTGCGAAACGGGCTGGCGGCTCTGGTTCCCCTGCTGTTTCTGCTGGATGTCGCGGCCATGTTCGCGCTGGATCTGAAAGGAGGCGACGCCACCGCCTTGTTCGGCGGCACCGCTCTTTTGATCCTGCTCGCGGTCACTCTGTTGGCCCACAGACAGGCCGGTCTGGAACAAGTAACCGCTCACCTGATCCAGGGATTTCAGTTCGGATTTCGGGTGTTTGGCCCCGTCATACCGATCGCCGCGTTTTTCTACATGGGTGACAGCGGATTCGTCAAGGTGTTTGGCGAGACGCTGCCGAACGGTTCCCATGGGATCGTCAACGATCTGGGCGTTGCACTCGCCCACACCATCCCGATCGGCAAGGAGGTGGCCGCTCTCGCCCTGACGGCGATCGGCGTCATTACCGGACTGGACGGATCGGGATTCTCCGGCATCACGCTGGCCGGCTCCCTGGCCCAACTGTTTGCGACCGCGCTGGGAAGCGGAGCGGCGACGCTGACCGCGCTCGGGCAAATCGCTGCCATCTGGGTGGGCGGCGGCACGATCATCCCGTGGGCGCTGCTCCCGGCTGCCGCCATCTGCGGCGTCGATCCGTTCGAATTGGCGCGGCGCAACCTCTACCCGGTCGCGATCGGACTGCTGGTTACCACGCTGGTGGCCATGTTTCTGATCTGAATACGTGCAAAACGGAAAGAAGCCTCAGCCGGTCGGCGAGGCTTCTGTTTATGTCGTCTCCATCGCGGGAACGTGCCGGAGCTTCTCCGGATTGAGGATCAGGTAGATCGCTTCCACCCTCCCGCAGCGAACGGAGCAGCTCATGACGGCAAAGAGGCGGTTGTCCCGAACGCACAGCAGACCCGGCATGCCGTTCACATTGGCCATGCGGCCCGCCCGGAAGGCGGACGTTTTTTTGGCGACCCCCAAAAGGAACGCCAGCACCCGCTCCCGGGTGCATATCGGAAAAATCGCGGCCCGGACTTTGCCGCCGCCGTCCGAATAAAGCGTCACCTCTTCGGCGAGCAGAGCCAGCAGCGTGTCGGCATCGCCGTCGCGCATCGCCGCGAGAAATCGCTCCACAAGCTGTTCGTGCTGCGCGTAATCGATGGGTTCATCCGGCAGTCGGTGGGACAGTTTTTGTCTGACCCGGCTGAAGATCTTGCGGCAGTTGGCTTCCGTCTTGCCCACCAGCTCGGCGATTTCCCGGTAGTCGCAGGCCAGGACCTCCCGCAGCACAAACACCGCTCTCTCTGTCGGCGACAGCGATTCCATCAGCATCAGGCACGCGATGGACAGCCGGTCATGCGTCATCACTTCATGAACCGGGTCCCCCTCCTCGCTTGTGAGGACAAGCGGCTCCGGGAGCCACGGCCCCACGTAAACTTCCCGCTGTTTGCGTGCCCTGCGCAGAAAGTCGATGCATTTGTTGGTGAGGGTTCTGCATAAAAACGCCTTGATGTTGTGAATCTCGTCCGTCCGCGTTCGCTCCAGCGACAGAAACGTGTCCTGCACCATGTCTTCCGCGTCCGTGATGGTGCCCACCATCCGGTAAGCCAGGGAAAACAGCAGCGGTTTATAGGTGGTGTACAACTGGGCAACGTCTGTCACGCCCTCCCTCCTTTCTGGCCGTACCGTAAATATGACGTCCGGCGGATCGCTTTTGTGACATCGCGGCGATCTCGCTCTTCTGTTTTGGGCCATGCCTCATACACTGGTACTAGCACGTTTTCTACGAAAGGAATGGACAGCACGCGTATGAAGCTGTGGGGAAAAAGCGTACAGGTGGCCGCCACCTACATCGGAACGGTTGTCGGGGCCGGCTTTGCCAGCGGTCAGGAAATCCTCGCCTTTTTTACGTCGTACGGCCATTGGGGCACATTGGGCATCCTGCTCGCCACCGCCCTGTTCGTCTGGCTGGGGTACAACATGATGCGGCTGGCCCAGCGCATGCAGACGCCCTCGTACGATTCGTTCAATCAGAAGCTGTTTGGTCCTGTCCTCGGCCGGGCGATCAATCTGCTCGTGTTCCTCACCCTGCTGGGCGTAACCACGGTCATGCTGGCGGGAGCCGGTTCCGTCCTGGAAGAACAGTTTCACCTCCCGTACCTCCTGGGGACGTCGGGAACGGCGGTCCTGGCGTTTGTCATCATCCGCCACGGACTGGACCGGCTGCTGGCGGTAAACTCGCTCATCGTTCCGTCGATGCTGCTCTTTTCCCTGCTGATTCTGGCAAGCGGACACGCGGAATCGCCGCTCCCGCTCACGCCTCCCAACACGCTCGGCTTCATGTGGAAGTCGGTGCTGTACGTGTCGTTTAATCTGGCCATGGCCCAATCCGTCCTCATCCCCATCGGGTATGCGATCCGGGAAACGATCGTGCTCAAGCGGGCGGCAATTCTCGGCGGCATCGGGCTGGGTCTCATGCTGATGATCGTTCACGCGGCCATGCTGGCCAACTGGGATGACGTCCGCCTGATGGACATCCCGATCATCTACATCACGGAGCAGTGGAACGATTGGCTGCAGCACTTTTTCGTCTTCGTCCTGTACTCCGAAATTTTCACCACGCTGATCTCCAACGTGTTCGGCATCGGCCAGCAGCTTCGGGAACTGTTTGACGTCCCCGAATCCCGTCTTTATCTGCTCCTGTTCGGCTTCAGCTTCTCGCTCTGTCTGATCGGCTACTCCGAGCTGCTGATGGTGCTGTATCCGCTGTTCGGCTACCTGGGGTTGGCCACGCTGGCCCGCCTGTGCCTGCCGGGCAGCGGCAGCGGCCGCCGTGTTTTCTAGGAGCAATCCCTCACGCGCGCGTCTGCTCCAGCTCCGCCCGGAACTGTTCCCAATCGGTGAGCGGCGCGCGGCAGGCAAAGTTTTCGCAGATGTAGGCCGTCACTTCGCCCCCCTGCATCTGTTTGTCCCGGACCGCCTCGGCAATGCCGCCCAGCCCTTCCGTCGGATCGTGCAGCACGGTCAACGTGAAGGGGGCGTAGCCGCGGCGCGTCTCCTTGAAAAACGCCTGCGTCCGCTCATCGCCTCTCGGGCCCGCGATCACCACCTGCCGCACCGGATGCAGGAGCTGCTGCATCGCCAAGAGGGAAAAGCTGTACCCGATCGGATAGTGGTTGATGCTCCCCGCAAACGACGTCAGCAGACGTTCCGCCTTGTCGCGCAAATCGCTTCGGCCCGTCAGGTAGAACAGCCGGAGGAAGGTGTAGGCGGCGACGCCGTTGCTGGAAGGGGTCGCGCCGTCGTAAATTTCCTTGGGACGGGCGATGAGCTGTTCGCCGTCGCTGCCGTAGAAGAACAGCCCGCCGTTTTGTTCATCCCAGAACAGGCGGAGCAGATCATCGGCCAGCTCCAGCGCCCGCTGCAGGTGCCGCGGATCCTGTCCGGCCTCAAACAGTTCCGTGAGCCCCCAGATGAGAAAGGCGTAGTCGTCCACATAGCCGAGATACGCCGCCTCGCCGTCGCGGTAGCGGGCCAGCAGGCGGCCGTTGGCGTCGCGCAGCCTGCTCTCGATAAACCCGACAGCCCGTTCCGCCGCCCGCAGATATTCGGGCTCCTCCAGCACCAGCCCTCCTTTGGCCAGCGCCGCGATCATCAAGCCGTTCCAGGACGTCAGAATCTTGTCGTCCTTCCCCGGATGCACCCGCTGTTCCCGTCGAGCGAACAGCTTCTGGCGGGCTTGTTCCAGCAACCGTGTCAATTCCTCGGCGGCCATCCCCCGGCGGCGGGCAAGCGAGTCCAGATCGGTCCGGATCAGATTGGGGATGCTGCGCCCTTCAAAATTGCCGCTCTCCGTGATGTCGTACGCGTCGCAGTAAAGCTGCCCCAGCTCATCCCCCAGCACATCGCGGACTTCCCACGGCGTCCAGATGTAAAATTTACCTTCTTCTCCTTCCGAATCGGCGTCTTCCGCCGAATAAAACCCCCCGTCCGGGTCGGTCATGTCGCGCAGGATGTAGGTGAAAATGTCGCGGGCGACGCGGGCGTAGTCGTGCTTGCCGGTGGCCTGGTACGCCTCCAGATACGCGTAGGCCAGAAGCGCGTTGTCGTAGAGCATCTTTTCAAAGTGCGGCACCAGCCACTCCCGATCCACCGAGTAGCGGGCGAATCCGAATCCCACGTGGTCGTAAATGCCGCCGCGGCGCATGCACTCCAGCGTGGTTTCCGCCATGTGCAGCGCGTCCGCCTCACCGGCCGCCTGGGCGTGGCGCAGCAGGAAAATGAGGTTGTGCGGCGTGGGAAACTTGGGCGCGTCGCCAAATCCCCCGTAGACGTCGTCAAACTGCCGTTTGTAAAGCTCCAACGCTTCCACAAAGGTCTCCCGGCTCAGCGTCCCCGGATCGGTCCGGGCCATCTGCGGCGCCAGCGTGTTGTAAATGTGGTCCACACTGCGGTCGATCCGTCCCCGGTCGTTCTCCCAGATCTCGGAGAGCTGCCGCAGAATGTCCATCACGCCCGGCCGTCCCCACTTGGCCGACTTGGGAAAATACGTCCCGGCAAAAAACGGCTTTTTCTCCGGCGTCATCACAATCGTCAGCGGCCATCCGCCCTGTCCGGTCATGGCCTGGCAGACGGTCATGTAGATGTGGTCCACATCCGGCCGCTCTTCCCGGTCCACCTTGATGGCGACGAATTTTTCGTTCAGCAGCGCAGCCACTTCTTCGGCTTCAAACGATTCGCGTTCCATGACGTGACACCAGTGGCAGGTGCTGTAGCCGATGCTGAGGAAGATGGGTTTGTCTTCCTGTTTGGCTTTGTTGAACGCTTCTTCTCCCCACGGATACCAATCAACGGGGTTGTAGGCATGCTGAAGCAAATAAGGAGACTTCTCGTTTCTCAATCGGTTCGGCTTTCGCTCGTCCTTGCTTTCCACGCAAATGTCCTCCAATTACCTGTTTCCTTCCATCTTAGCATACTCGGCGTCGATAGAAAAAACAGGTGCGCAATGTGACTGCCCCCGGTGCGCAGCCGTTTCAAGGAAATGATGATTTCGAACATAAAAAATAGGGACATCGTTTCTCAATGTCCCTCTTTGTGGATCGATTTCTGTTTCTCGTTTACCCGCTCATCCGTTGATGCGCGATTTCCTTATTGGTTCCCTTCTCCGTCGAATTGGCCTTGCCCACTCCAAATGCGAAATAACTGATCACGACGATACCCAGGAAGACCATTCCCGCCACAAGGGAGATGCGCGTCTCTTCATTCACCCACATGCCGACCAACACCATGATCAGAAAAGCAATCGTAACATAGTTCGACACGGGCGCAAAAGGCATTTTGAACGGATGATGAGCCATTTCAGCTCCTTTTGCTTTTCGGAATCGGATTTGACTGATCAGAATCACAAACCACGGAACCATGCCGGGAAGCACACTGGCACTGTATACATACACAAACAGATTTTCCGGTGCCAGATAGTTCAAGACAACGCCTACGCCCAGCCCCACAAGAACGCCGATCGTTCCGAGCAGCGGCACGCCGTTGTGAGACAGCTTCGTAAAGATTTTCGGCGCCTGTCCATTTACTCCCAGCGTGTACAGCATGCGTCCCGCACTGTAAATGCCGCTGTTGCAGCCAGACATGGCGGCAGTGATGACGACAAAGTTAATGAACCCCGCTGCGGCCGTGATCCCGATTTTCGCGAAGGTTGCCACGAACGGGCTGCCGATGGTTTGCAGTTGATCCCACGGGTAAACGGTTACAATCACAAAGATCGCGCCGATGTAGAAGATCAGAATCCGCCAAATGATACTTTGAATCGCGCTCGTCAGCGTTTTTCGGGGGTCTTTTGCCTCACCCGCCGTAATCCCGATGAGCTCGACACCTTGATAAGCCCCAATCACCAGCGAGAGCGCAAAGAAAAAGCCCGTCCAGCCGCCCGTAAAAAAGCCGCCGTGTTCCCACAGATTCGATAACCCGATGGCGTTTCCGCCGTTGCCGATTCCGAAGAAGATCAGCCCAAACCCGGCAACGATCATCAAGACGATGGTGACGATCTTGATCATGGCAAACCAATACTCAAATTCACCAAACGATTTCACGGAGAACAAGTTCGCCGCTCCGAGAATCAGCATCGCGATCAACCCCGGTATCCAGGCGGGCAAATCCGGGAACCAGTACTTCATGTAAGTCCCGACGGCAATAATTTCCGACATCCCGACGACGACCCACTGAAACCAGTTGCTCCAGGCCGTCACATAACCTGCCAGGGGGTGAATGTACTTGTGGCCAAAGGTCGCAAATGAACCTGTGCTGGGTTCCAGGTACAACATTTCCCCCATCGCGCGCATGATGAAAAAGATAAAAAGCCCGACGATTGCATACGCGAGCATCACGGACGGACCTGTCCATTTGATCGTGCTCGCCGATCCCATGAATAAACCAACACCAATTGTTCCGCCCAACGCGATCATCTGAATATGACGCGCTTGCAGGCCCCGCTTCAATTCCTTGTTTGCCACTCCGGCTCCCTCTTCCTTTCTGCCAATACCGGCTGTCATTTCAGGAATGCTGCTGGACACCCTCCGTTTCATCCGCGATGATGCGGCAGGTACCCGTTTTTTCTTGACTGCACATTTTTTATTCAGCATTCCTAATAGTGAGAAAAATTGTTCACCATTTCCTTTCTGCTTCGCTGCTGAAGTACTTGTATTGTAATATGTTTTTGTCATGAAGACAATTGTATCAGCTAAAAAAACATTTGGTAAATCAATATGCTTGACGTAAATCAAAAGTAAAAAATATGTGATTGTTCAATCATTTGTGGAGCACAGGGCAAGAACAATCAGGGACGGTTGCACCTCAAACGAATCAGCCAGCGGCCGATTCGCATGTCGGCAACTGGCTGATTCATTCGCGAAGGCTTGTTGATCCTGTCCCTGCAAAGGGGGCAGGCACCCTCACGACAGTTTAACGATTCTGTCACACGCTTCCGCAACGTACTGATCGTGCGTAACGATGACGATGGTTTTGCCTTCCTGATTGAGTCCCTGCAGCAGCTTTACGATTTCGTTCCGGTTGTCGGCATCCAATGAGCCCGTGGGTTCATCGGCAAGGATGAGCTCGCAGGGTTTTAACAGGATTCTCGCGATTGCCACCCTCTGCTGCTCCCCGCCTGAAAGGCCATATATTTTCTGCTTGAGCGGTATATCCAGCCCCACCTTCTCCAGTGCATCCAGCTTTCGTTTTTGCTTTTCCTTTCTCGCTGCCTTTGAATAGAGTAGCGGGATTTCAAGATTTTCGTCCACCGTCGCATCATCAATCAATGCGTTATTCTGGAACAGATAAGCGATTCTGGTCCGGAGAAGCCTGTTTGCCTGAGCCGAACCAATCCGTGGGCTGTTCTCGCCAAACAGTTTGACAGTACCGCTGCTCGGCTTTTCCAGCAATCCCATGATATTGAGAACGGTTGTCTTGCCGGAACCGCTTTTCCCGGTAATGGCGAGCATCTCCCCCTCGCAGACCTGCAAATGTATCTGGTCAAGAACCACGTGGTCTTGATAGCGCTTGCTGACATCCACCAGTTCGCATACCGTGTTCATGCCGTTTATCCCTCCCCTTTCAGAATGTTCACTTTGTTCCGTTGCTCGATGATGAAAAGTGCTAGAACAGACGCTGCAAATTCCACCGCCACCACCCCGACGCCTGCTGCAAGCACGTTGATGTCAGAGGAACCCATGGCCTCGTGGATGGATGTCGCCACGGCAAAAACCCTCGCCGCCTCCTGCAACAGAAGGGATGCCAGCCCGTTGTTCATCAGGAAACAAATGCCAATCTGAATCACCCAGGTCGCTGTCAACAGCCACAGATACTCCTTGTACGTTCGGAAGAAACCCGTCCCAAACAATCGACGAACAATAATTCTTTGCTGGTATTTGCTGAAAAAGATGCTCAAATTCTGCACAACAAGCACCAACAATCCCGCTGCCAGTCCGAGGCTGATGAACAATAGCTGGTTCCTCTGCTTTTGCAGCTCGTATATCTGCCCCAACACGTACTGTTCGACGGTGATCAGGCTTGGCAGGTTGTCATCCAGTTTCAGCCTTTTTAATTCAGGTTCAAGCGCCTGTAACGTCTGCTCGGTGTCTCTGTTGATCAGTTTCACTTTCAACGGATCGCTGCCCCCGCCACCACTCATCATGTTTGCCTTGTCTGCAACGAGACTGTTTTTCTCGGTGACCACCTGGATGATCGGATCGACAATCATGTTGTTTTCCATGCGAAATACTTCCGGATTAAAGCTGAATATTTTCTGCCCGTTTGCGATCCAGATGATTTTCAACGGTTGATTCCGTACGCGATCGGGAATCTCCACGTGAAACAGGTTTTCATCCCCTTCCGCACGACTTTTTCTGGATTTCTTGATGTAATCCAAAATATCTTTTTCATTGCTGCGATATTTTGCAGGTACAAGCAAAATCAAATCGCTCGTATCCTCGGAAATCATCACAGGATGATTTTGTGCATTATAGACGGGAAACTCCCGCAGATAATTAGGATTTACCGATATAGTACGTATACCGTCAAACCCACTGTTCAAACGAAGCGCTGTTTGCTCATAGTCCCCCGCATCGATGAATACGGCTCCCATGCGGTTGAGTAGAGGATAAAGGGCCGTGACTTGCGTTACCGTCATTTTGTGCGCACCTTTCTCTATATCCTCCAAATCGTTCCCGACCTTTAGGGGATAGAACACACCGTAATCCTTGCTGCGCTCCCAGCTTTTCAGATTTTCCTGTTTGATGCGCAAATCATGATACTGGCTCCAGATGGAAAGGATGACCAGGATGAGAAAGAGGGAGCATCCGGTCTTGAGCAGCGTGTTCAATGCAAAGATGCCATTCGTTTCCTTGCGGTTTTTGATCACGTCGACAATCTTTATTCGAGAAAGAAAGATATACGCGATGAGTGAAATCAACGTGACAATGACATAACTCGTCAATTGAGAGAGGAAGACGCTTCCCATGAACTGACCAGTCGTATCTTTTATTACCAAGGACGCTAGTATAGAGATCACCGCGGCCAGCGCAAAAACAACGGTAATCCATCTCCCGACAACGACGTACCACAGGCGCACGTTGGACAGGCCGTGCATTTTCAACACGCCGATCCGCTTGGATTCGTTAAACATATAGTAAATGAGCATAAAGATCGTGATGATAAAAATCACGTACCTGATATATGCGAAGAAATCATCCTCGATTTCCATTTCTCCAGAATTGTTAGATTGACCCTTGAAATCTTCAGGAGTAAGCAGAGTCCCCTGGTCAACCAGTTTAGCAGCCATGATCTTGTTGATGACCCGTTCCACAAACTCCTTGTATTGTGCCTCAGATGCCTCCACAAAATACCGGCCTTCTACGGGAAGGTGTTTATAAGCAAACCGGAGCGGTTTCATTTCGAACAGGGTATGGTTTCCGAAACTCTTGATCCTCCCCACCTGATCCTCGTCTCCGGAGTCTGCCGTGGATAGAAACGAATTGCCCTGTTGGGTGTCTTCCGCAGTCAGAAATCTGCCGCTTTTCAATCGAAAGGAATCAAACAACCGGGTGTTGTCTGTCAGGAGCACGTATTTGTGAATCCGGACCTCGTCATCCACACTGTAATCGATGTGTGTACGGAAGAGATTGACCTTTGTTTCCAGCGCCGCTTCGAGTAAAATCGGGTACATCTCATCCGGTGAAGCAAAATTGGCATAGTTGGGAATCGTAAACGGCTTTGAAATCTCCTCTCCTGCCTTTTCCAGTTGATCGAGTTCATCCCGATAGGCTTGATGGTAAGCCAACAGAAAAGACACCGCGAATAGAAAGAGCAGCAAACTCGATAGTATCTTTTTCAATGTACCCTCTCCTCCATTGGATGACCATTCACCCTCACCGTGTGTCTGAGTTTGTTTGCCGCTTGCTGTTCATTTCTCCCAATTGAAAACAGGTCGTTTTTGGATCAATTTTTATGTTTTGTTATTATTAACCAATCAAATTGTTTGTAATTATAGTACACCTACCTGCATGGATCAAGTCCATCTCGTATGGACGTTACCCTTGGCAAAAGAATCACATGGCCCGATTCGTGTCCCTGTAAACACCGCTTTTTGTTATCTGAGTTTCTCGTCATTCCAGGTACGGAGCCAGTACGAGGTACCTTTTGCCATCAGGCACATACGGTTGTTGATTGACAATCAAGTGTGCAGCAACTTTACGGGTAGGTAGCTGCATAACCACTATCGTTGGAGGTGACACGTCTTCCGCTTGGGCGGTCAAGACGAGAGACCCTGCGCTCGTGCTCGTCGCGACCGAGTATATCAGACATGACATTATGATTGAGGAGATTACGCGAGAATTGGGCCCTGCCAAATTGAATGCGCTTTGGCGAACCCGGCCTGATCTGATTCACGTTGTGACGGGAAAACGGTTCAGGTAAGCGGGGGCAGAACCATCTCACCTTTAAAATGAAGACGAAAGAGTTCTTTTAAACGACTGTTTAATTCAGAGGAGAGTTTCTTGAAGAGCATCAAAGATTGCTTGCCGACGGTTCTCGGCTGCCTGCGCGTCGGCTTGGCGGCAGGGGGATGAAAAAACATCTGCATGGCTTCATCCCCCACTATCGTCCGGGAACAAACGCCCCTTCCCGATTGAGCACAGGAACCGTCTGACTGGCATTCCAAGCGGAAGCGATCGCCACATCCTCGGCAAATCCCGCCGCGATCAGCTCCCGTCCCGAGGCGGACTCACACAGCAGCGGGTACAGCTCCGGCTTGGTGGCGTCAAAGGCAGCGACAGCCAGGCGGGCCTCCGGAGAAAGCCAGTATCCGCGAAGCTCGCCGAGGATCGCCCCCGCCGCAACCATGTCCTCGAAAGCGGGACGGAGGCTGCCGTCCGGCCACCGCTCCCCGCTGGCGATCACCGTGACGACGCCCCCTGTTTGTCGGATGAACCGGGCCACCGCCGAGGCATTTCGCAAACTGCCGGCCACCACGACCGCGCCGCTGTCCTTTGCCAAAAAGGCGCACGTGGCCCCGTTGGGCGACGGCAGTACGATCCGGCACCCCTCGTGAATCGCGGAGAGCGAAGCGGGAGACAGCGAGATGGGTTCGCCGCGTTTACCGGCCAAAACGGCATGGACCCTGGCCGCGTATTCCGAGGCGGACGCGTCCCGAAAGCGATACGGATATACCACTCCGCCCCGAGCGAGGACGACATCGACGCAGGTGGTAAACGAGAGCACATCGACGATCACGACGATGTCGGAAACGGGTGCCAAGGCCTTTACCCCTTCATACCCCCAATCAAACCGGGCGTGAAACCCGTTTTGCTGAAACACCGCCACATCCGCCATTTTCTTCCCCTACCTTTCCAGGATTGCGTGTTCACCATCAATGTTGGCACAGCGACCGCGCAACCGATTCCCACTTGTCGCGGTCTGCCGAAAACCACGCCGGTTCCACGCGTTCAAAATACAGGTGATCTTCCGCAATGAGCCGCACTCGGCTGAGCATCTCCTGAAGCTGGTCCGGAACCACGCGGGCGGTCCAGACCACGGCGGAGAACAGGCTCATCGCCACGTAGACCGCGTACAGCGTCCAAAACGCCGGCGGGATCTCGTTCGGATAAAAATATCCGCAGATCTGGCCGAAGCAAAAGGGAACGCTTACCTCCCTGCTGAACAAGGCCAGCTTGCAAAAGTCGTGGATGGGGTCTCCCCAATCGTACCGGTCGAAATCGATGGCCCCGGCGTACTGCTTGTCCTTTGCGATCAGATTGCCCACGTGGAAGTCATCGTGCTGGAACCGGTTTGGCCGCTTGCGCAGATACGCTTTGTTTTCTTCCACAAACACCATGATTTTCTCGTCGTGCGGGATGGCCAGACCAGCGGTGCGATACGCTTCGAGGTATCTCGCGTGTTTTTGGACGGCTCGCGAATGCCAGGCGGGGATGTCGGACGGAGCGTGAAGCTGGTGCAATTTCTTCAGGTCTTGACCCGCCTGCCATCCGATGCAGAACTGTTCTTCTTCCGTACAGAGAGGCAGGATGTCCCTGGCGTCCTCTCCGTCGATATGGGACAGCAGGATGTAGCAAATCTGCAGGTCCTCTGCGATCCCGCATTCAATCGGCTGCGGAATGCTCGCCCCGAACGGCTGCAGGGCATGGAGGGTGTGAAACTCAGACCGCTTTCGTTCCCAGCGGCTCTGGTCCGCAATGCGCAGGACTCGCCGTTCTCCCGACTCCATGCGGACCAGGTATTTTCTGTCGGACGAAAATCCTTTGTGAATCGGCTCGATGCTGACTGCTGAACAAAAGGCGGGACTTTTGCTTCGCAACCATTCGATTTGTCCGGTCATGTTACACCTCCCAGAAATGGCAGCTTTTTCATTATATCATCCATGCTTCTGACGACAAGAAGCATTCTTGTTATTCAAAACTTTTTCTTCATGTATGGCGGAATGGATGGGAGCACGTCGATTTGCCAGCGCCGGCCGTCACGAACGTCATGAAAAAAGGTTATCCCGCCTGGGCAGGATAACCTTTTTGTTCCTCTACTCCCTGTCGGTAATCGTTCCGCCGGACTGACAGCCTGGTCAACCCTGCGTATCTTCGGCGGAAGGCTGCTTCGCCGGGGGCGTCTCGTGCGCCTCCTCATCCAGCAGCGGCACGTTTTGCTGGTGCATTTTCTGCTTTGTCGGATACGCGCCCACCTGCTGCAGTTCCACATTGACATCCGTCTGTTTGTCCATCCCTCATCGCCTCCCGTTTTGGTTTCCCGTTTAGTATGGTTCCATTTCCGAGATTGCTATACCGCCGATGACAGCGGGCGCGGCTGGCGTCATTCCGCCGGTCGTCACGCTGAGCAACCATCGTTTCCATATTTTGAAGGTTTCCTTTTGCCGGTATCTTTGTTATCCTCGTAACCGAGCCAAAAACAAGCCGAAACTTCCGACAGCGGAAGTGCGGGGGACTTTTTTTGCAGACCACGGTCTGCATGGGGTGAATCGCCGAATGGCGAAGGGTTGTCTCCTCAATCCCAACCCGACAACTAACCTCGTAGGCGAAGAATAGGAGACGATGTGCACATGAAACGATTTGCCAAGCCGATCATCGCCATCGCTATGGGATTGGCCGTCACCAGCATTTCCACGTCCGCATTTGCCGCGACGACTTGCCCGTACAAATCGATCGCCGGCCAAAAACAGTGGTTCCCCTACGTTCAATACTTCGGTTCTTTCCAACAAGCACCGAGCGTAAGCCCCGTATGGAAAGTGTACATGCCGGTACCGGTGAAACAGCCGGTTCAAAAACCGGTTCAACTGCCGGTACAGTACCCGGTACAGAAGCCTGCCGCTCCGACCGGTGACAAGGTCGTTGCCCAGCCGAAAGCTCCGGCCCAACAAGCGGCACCGTCCGTTTCCCAATTTGCCAAGCAGGTGGCCGACCTGGTGAACCAGGAGCGCGCCAAAGCCGGGCTGAAGCCGCTGACGCTGGACAGCGCCCTGTCCAAAGTGGCCATGGACAAAGCGGTCGACATGTACCAAAACCATTACTTCAGCCACACCAGCCCGACCTACGGTTCTCCGTTTGACATGATGAAACGATACGGCATCACCTTCAGAACCGCCGGCGAAAATATCGCCATGGGTCAGCGCAGCCCGCAGGAAGTTATGCAGCAATGGATGAACAGCCAAGGCCATCGTGCCAATATTTTGAATCCGAACTTCACGAAAATTGGCGTGGCCTACCACAACGGGTACTGGGTGCAGGAATTTACCGGATAACCAGCGAACAGAGAATCAGCAAGCCGTGCTTCTCGCGTGAGAGGCACGGCTTTTTTGCTGGCGGCGTCATCGGCCGCTTTCGACGCGGACCAGCGACTCCCGTACATAGACGCCCGTTCCCGCGATGGTGACATCCAACTGATCACCGGCCTGGTGTACTTCGACGTGCACGTTCCCTTCCCGTCCCATCTCGTGCCCCTGCTCCACGACAAGCGACAGCGGCCACGCGTCCGGCGTGCGAATGTAGCTGGCGTAATAGGCGCCCATCACCCCGGAAGCGGTGCCGGTCACCGGATCCTCCACCGTTCCCGAATACGGTGAAGAAAAATGGCGTCCGTGCATCTGGGCGGACGGGTCGTAGGTTTCCAGACAGAACGGGTGGACGGACGCACGGGGCATGGTCGTGAGCACGGCCGGAAACGCCCCATTGCGGGGGGACATGCGGCGAAAGGATTCCAGCCGCTTCACCGGAACCAGAAGGGTCCAGATGCCGGTGCTGCCGTACATGACCGGAAGTTCCTCGTCCAGGTCGGCTCTGGTCAGCCCGATCGCCCCGGCCAAATCGTCCAGGGAACCCTCGAACAGAGATTCACCTCATGGCCGGGCGTGAAAAACCGAATGCGCAGATCAGCCGTCTCGGCCGGCAGAACAAATGCCGTTTCGTTGTAACCCACCTGACGGGCGACCGCCAGCATGTGCTCGTCGTCAAGATCGCTGGCGTCAAGCACGACCCCCGCCGGATTGCCCTTGTCGGGTGCGGTGCCAAACGCATTGTAATGATACACGTTGACTTCCGCCATTCGCGCTTCCCCCTTTTTCCCCTATAGAATCGCGCCGGTGTTTTTTTTCGAAACAGTGCGTCACTTTGCGGCGGAACCGGACAATTTCGCGCCGCATCCTTCCCGCCGGCCGCCCCTCTTTGATTTCAGGAAGGCAGCCGGTTCTAGTCGAATGCCTGGAGGATGTGCTCCAAATCTTTCAACGCAGCCGCCGCAGCAGCGCGCGGATCGGACTTACCGCCGATGACCAGCAGTTCGCCCATCGCGTCCGTTTCGACCCGGATGGCCTTGGTCGTGCCGTGAACGCGGGCGAAGGGATGGTCACGCTCGTACAGGCGAAGTTCCACGGCCGCTTTCACCCCTTCCGCCGTCCGCCGAATGCTGCCGACGAGCTTGGGCACGCGTCCGACCTGCCGCCACGCGTCCATCTGCGCGCGCGTCAGATGCGCAATTCCCGTCCGCTTCACGTCGTCCAGGCGCAGGCCCGCCCCGAACGCGGCGTTGGCGATAATCGTCAGCTTGCAGGCGGTGTCCCATCCCTCCACGTCAAAGCGCGGGTCGGGCTCGGCGATCCCCAGTTCCTGTGCCCGGCGGATCGCTTCCTCGTACGGGATGTCCGCTTCCATCATGCTGCTCAGCACAAAATTGGCCGTCCCGGTCAAAATGCCTTCCACGACGGCCGCTTCGCATCCCGCCAGATTGTATTCGAGAAGATCGACGGTTGGCAGTGCGGCCGCTGTGGCGCCGCTGATTTTCAGGACGGCGCCGGTTTTCTTCGCCAGCGCGGCCAGTCCCGGGTAGTCGGCGACGAGCGCCCCTTTGGAGACCGCAATCACGTGCGTTCCCTGTGCCAGCGCGGTTTTCATGTAAACGGAACCAGCCCCGCCCGTGACGTAGTCGGAGGGACCGGTTTCGATCAGTACATCAGGGCGGGTGCGGGTGAGAAAATCGGCTCCCGTACACGCCGGATCGCCGGCCAGTTCGCCGCGCGCAAACGCCTCCCAAACCTCCGCGGCCAAACCCTGATCATCGTAGCAGCCGGTTCGGGAACGGGCGACGCCGACAAGCCTCACCTCCACGCCGTACCGCGTCCGGTAGCGTTCCCGCCGCTCATCCAGCAGGCGGGCCGCTTCTCTGCCCACCGTGCCAAATCCGGTAATGATCACGTTCACGTCCTTCACGCCCGACTCCCCCTCAGCAGCTTCGCTCGTTTCGTCATCGCTGGGCAGACCGGTTTACCGGACCCATGCGCGTTTGTGCGCGAGGATCGGATTGGCGGCTTCCGGTTTCAGCCGCTTGCCGGTGTTGGCGTCATACAGGACGTTGACGTAGTCGATGTACAGGATTCCATTCAGATGGTCGATTTCGTGCTGGATGCAGCGGGCCAAATAACCGTCCGCTTCGAGGACCACTTCTTCACCCGCCCGGTTCAGCGTTTTTACCTTCACGTACGAGGCCCGTTTCACCCGGCCGACCACGCCGGGAATGGACAAGCACCCTTCGGTCCCCGTCTCTTCCCCTTTTCTTTCCACGATGTACGGGTTGATCAGCTCCACCAGGCCGGTACCGCAGTCCATCACGACCAGCCGTTTCGGTATGCCGATCTGGATCGCGGACAACCCCGCCCTGCCCTCGTCGGCGTAGATGGTGTCCGCCATGTCGTTCAGGATTTTTTCCACGTTTTTCGTGACGGCGGTCACCGGCTTCGAGATTTCCCGCAGCACCGGATCGCCCAATTTCACGATGAGCCGTTCTGCCATGCCTGTTCTCCTCTCGTTTGAAAACTGTCGTGTATTCACCGTATCAAATGCGTCTCCCGTCCGTCAATTGATCAGATCCCGCTGCCGCCCGTTTTTCCAATCGACAAACACACTTATATGCGCTATCTTTAATGGTAAACAAGATGTTGATGGAAACGAAGAGGGAGGAAACCATGCATTCATTGGCAGCAAAGCTCAACGAAACGCTTCAGCGCGAAAATCCGCACGTCTATGCCATGCTGTCCGATCTGGGCAAACTCATCTACTTTCCCAAGGAAGGCATTCTCAGCCAGTCTGCCGAAGCAAAAGCAAAAGGGCGCAAATACAACGCCACGATCGGAATCGCGTTGGAAAACGGCCAGCCGATGCATCTGGACGTGATTCAAAGCACCTTGTCCGCCTACGATCCCAAGGATCTGTACGAGTACGCGCCGCCCGCGGGAAAACCGGAACTGCGCGCGGCATGGCGGAAAAAGTTGATCGAGGAACAGCCGTCGCTCGCGGATAAAACCTTTGGCAATCCGATCGTCACCAACGCGCTGACCCACGGCCTGAGCGTGGTCGCCGATCTGTTCGCAGGCCCCGGAGACGCCGTAATTCTGCCGGACAAAAACTGGGAAAACTACGAGCTCACCTTCTCCGTCCGCCGCGGAGCGGAACTGGTCTACTACCCGCTCTACGACGCGGACATGAAGTTTAACGCAGCCGGCCTGCGTGATGCCGTCCTGGCGCAAAAGGAAAAAGGCAAGGCCATCGTCGTGCTCAACTTCCCCAACAACCCGACGGGCTACACGCCGGGCATCGAGGAAGGCAGGCAGATCGTTGCCGCGCTGAAGGAAGCGGCCGAGGCCGGCATCAACATCGTGGCCGTTACGGATGACGCGTACTTCAGCCTGTTCTTCGAAGACTCGCTGCGCGAATCCCTGTTTGCCGACCTGTGCGGCCTGCATCCGCGCGTGCTGCCGGTAAAAGTGGACGGCGCCACCAAGGAGGAATACGTCTGGGGATTCCGCGTCGGCTTCATCACTTACGGCGCATCCAGCGAAGCGGTGCTCGCCGCGCTGGAACAGAAAACGCTCGGCATCATCCGCGCGACCATCTCCAGCGGTCCGCATCCGTCGCAGACCTTTGTCCTGCGTGCGCTGAACGCGCCGGAGTTCCAGGCGCAAAAGCGGGAAAAATTCGAGATCATGAAGCGCCGGGCCAACCGCGTCAAAGAGCTGCTCGACAGCGGCCGGTTTGACGACGCCTGGACCTACTATCCGTTCAACTCCGGCTACTTCATGTGCCTCAAGCTGAAAACCGTCAACGCGGAAGAACTCCGCACCCATTTGCTGGAGAAATACGGCGTCGGCACGATCGCCCTCGGAGACACCGATCTGCGCATCGCCTTTTCCTGCATCGAAGAGGAGAACATCGAGGACCTGTTCAACCTGGTGTACAGCGGGGTAAAAGACCTGCAGGGACAAAAATAGCCGATGACAGCAGCACTGCCCACCAAAAAAGCGTTTTGGCATCAGCGCCAAAACGCTTTTTCTTTTTCGCTTCCCGGTCAGGAGGCGTGCTCCGCCTGGCCTTGAACGGGCGGGATCGCCTGCGGTCCCGCCTGTTCCCCGCCCCAGCGTTCCCAGCGCTGTACCTGGCTGCGCCAAAAGCCGAGCGAGGCCTGCATGACCGGACCAATCAGGAACACGGAGACAAACGTTCCCACGGAGACGGGACCGCCCGCCAGCCAGCCGCACAAGAGCGCGATCCCTTCCAGAAAGGTGCGGACAAGCCGGATCGACCGGCCGGTCAGCCGGGCCAGGGAAAGCGTCAGCCCGTCTCGTGGACCCGCCCCGATGCCGGAAGCCACGTACATGCCGGACCCGATCCCCATCAGCACAATGCCCGCAAAAAGCAGCGCAAACCGGGCCCACAAGGATGAAAACGTCGGCACGATCCCGGCGTCGAGAAACCCGTTGACAAAATAGCCGATCAAGAGGATGTTGGCGACGCTGCCGATACGCGGCCACTGGCGGTCCAGCACACACGCCATGCCGATCATCGCGATGCCGACGATCTGCACCCACGAGCCGATCGACCAGCCCGTCAGCCCGGCCAGTCCGATGTGCAGCACGTCCCAGGTGGCCGCGCCCACCGCGGCACGCATCAACAACACGGCGCCCAGCGCCAGCACCATCAAACCGGCGACAAACAGCACCAGCTTGGCGCCGATAACCCCCGCACGCCTCATCCTTTCTTGTTTTCGCTTCATTGCGATCTCTGCTCCTCTCCTATCCTGCCGCCTGCTGCGGCTCTCTCTACGATTCACTCAGATTGTTCATCATGCGATCAATCACGCTGGAAAACACAGCCAGCTCGTCAGCGGAAATCCCCCGCACCGCTTTCGCTTCGACGAAGTCCGATGCGCGCATCCACTCGTCCGCCATCGCCCGGGCTTTCTCCGTAAGAGCCACCCGCCGCTCCCGTTTGTCCGCACCGCAGTGCCGCTCGATCCATCCCGCCTGCTCCATCCGGGCCAGCGTGCGGGTCATGGTCGGCGCTTCCACGCACAGGTATTGGCACAACTCCGTCTGAGTGGCCGGCCCTTCCAGCAGCCGCACGACGACGGCCCACTGCGCCGTGAACAGCCCGAGCGGGGTCAGCCGTTCGTTCAGCGTCTTGGAAAAACGCCTGCCCAGTTGATTGACCTTGTGTCCGTACACGGTGACACCTTCCCCCGCCAATTATTTACCTAGCTAAGTATATGCATGCTGCGTGGAAATTGTCAATCCGACTGGCCAAATGCCAAAAAAGGCTTCCCCCATCCGCGGATGAGAGAAGCCTTTTCGTTTCAACCTCTTACATCGCCTGCTTCCACTGCCGTTCCGATTGCCCCGGCGCGGTGGCCCGCTTTTTTTCTGCCGCTCCGACCAGCCATGCGCCGAACGGCAGTTTGGCCAGTCCGTACGAGAGGGCGATCGAAGCCGCCGAACAGAGCAGAAACGCGAACACGCTGCCAAGCATGGTGCTGCCGGTGACCTCCCAGACGTTCAATCCCTTCATCACGTACGTGAGCACGAGGGCGTGAACCAGATACGCCCCGTACGAATTCCGGCCGATCATGGAGAACCAGGCAGTCCAGCGCGAGTCCCGCTTTGTCAGCAGGACGGCCAGCAGGTAGACCAGCAGCAGTTGGGCCACCGTATAGAAAAACATGGACGGCTTCAGCGACGTGGCCACGTTGAGGTTGACCAAAAAGCCGCCCGAATCCCTGACCAGCTCATAGCCGATGTACGCGTAGGCGGCGGCAAACACAGCCAGCAGGTAGGGCCAGCGGCGCTGCAGCAGCGAGCGGAACGCGGGCAGCGCCAGCGCGACCATCCCGCCCAGCAGGAAATAAAAGGAGTAAAACAGGAAGTTGCGGTCCCTGTACGTGATCAGGTATGCGTCCAGCCAAGCCGCGTCAAAACGGAACGGATGAGCCGGCAGATAGCGGGCCGACACCCACATCAGTCCCGCGTACAGCAACGCCGCCGCACCGACGGCGGCCACCTTTCCCGCGCGGCCGGACAAGCGTTGTTTTGCCGCCTTGAAGCCTTTCAAAAGCAGCGGGTACAGCAGGTAAAACTGGAAGATCATGACAACAAACCACAGGTGGTACGAGGCGCTGCCCGTGATCAACTTTTGGACCACGCCGACGAGCGTCGAGACGTCCCACCCGGTCACGTCCCGATGCCACACCATGTAGATCAGCGACCAGATCGCGTAAGGCACGACGATCTCGGTGAACCGCTTGCGGATAAAGCCGGGGTAGTTCACCCGTTCGTAGTAGTTGTAAAACAGGACCAGGCCGGTAATAAAGACGAAAGCCGGGACGGCAAACTTGAGCAGATGGAACAGCTTCCCGTAAAGAAACGCCGTCATCTCGTCCACTCCGGGCTTTCGCATGTAGACGCCGATCACGTGCTGATACACCACTGCCAAAAAGGCAAAAGCGCGAACCGCGTCCAGTTCGACAATTCGTTCTTTTCGGGCCATTGACTCGTTACCAAACCTTTCTACCTTTCGTGCAAAACAGACAATCCCATCTTACCGCTCCACCGCGGCTGCCGCAAGTCCTGCGCGGGCGGATGACCGATGCTGCTCCGCCTCATCTTTTCATCGGTGGGACAAAACCATATGTCAAACAGCGCCACAGCCATTCCAGCGGTCCGAAACGATAGCGGGAAAGCCACCAGCGGCTCCACGCCGTCTGCAGCGGAAAAATCACAAGGCACAGCACAAGTCCGAGCCACATCTCCGGCTGCCCGTAAAGGTGGAAGAGCCGCGCAATCCCCAGCGACAGGACGGTTTGAGCCAGGTAGTTGGTCAGGGCCATTCGCCCCACGGGCGCAAGCGGTGCCAGCAGCTTCCGTCCCCGCCCCGTCCGCAGCAGCAGAAGCAGCGACGTGATGTACAACGCGCACAGCGACAGGCCGCTCCACTCGATAAAGACCAGCACGGCCAGCTCGGGCGGTGCGGGCAGGTCCACGGCGCCGGATTGAACAGGCGGAATCATCGCCACCAGCGGAACGCTCGCGGCCAGCGCCAGCAACCAGACGCGCTTGATGGCGGCAGCATGCTGTTCGGGACGATGAAAGACGCCTTTTTTGGCTGCGTACAGTCCCATCAAAAACAGCGGCAGGACGGACAGTACGTTCATCCACTCGTACTCCAAAACGATCGGCATTTCATGGGTCCAGCGGAACTGCAGCCATTCTGCCGGTCCCCCCTGGTTGTACACCGTGATCGCTTCCCGTGCCCGCTGCCATGTTTCGGCGCTGTACGAGGATTCCCCGGGAACCAGCAGCGTCAGCGCCATCAGCAGGTTCCACCCGATGAGCAGAAGGAGCGCCGCGCGGCGTATGGACGCTTCCTGTCTCTTGTAAAACCAGAGCAAACACAGGCCCGCCAGCGCATAGGTGTGGAGAATGTCCCCGTACCAGAAGAACAGCAGGTGGACCACCCCGAACAGCATCAGCACCGTCAAGCGGCGCAGGTAAAGCCGTGTGGCCGGATGTCCCTTCTGCTCCGCCCGGCTCATGAACAAGTAAAATCCGGCTCCGAACAAAAACGAAAAAATGGTGTAAAACTTGGCCTGGACAAACATGTCAAACAGCAGGCGGATCCATTCGTCCAGGGCCGTGTGCGACAGCGGCAGACGGTCTTCCGGCAGGAACAGGTCCGGCTGCAGGAAAGTGGGCATGTTGACCAAAAAGATGCCAAACAGGGCAAAGCCGCGCAGAACATCCAGTTCGGCAATCCTCTCTTCGGCCGAAACGGGTGATGCTTTCACTCGCGTCATCCTTTCTCGCTTTCGTCTCTCCCGTGTCTCTCCATGTGGCGTTCCCTTGGTTACTACGAACGTACGGGCGAAAAGTCACGGCCGCCCGCAAAAACAAGGGCACATGCACGAGGTTTCGCCACGGTGAATCCCGCGCTTCCTGAGTGAGATGCGGGGCAAACAAAAAGGGCGGAAAAAGCAGAATCGTCTGCTTCCTCCCCCCTGCACGGCCGTCTTAGGACGGCTGCTCTTCTCTTCTTTCGCCCCGACTGCGTCTGCCGAAATCAAGCAGCATTCCGGCGCAGCCCCCGAGCAGCGCTGGCATCACCCAGCCGGCTCCCTGCGCGTACAGCGGCAGCGCGTTCAGCCAGGTGTCCCAGCGGTGATCCCCCGCCGTCGCATTGATCAGATCGATCACGCCAAACAGCGCCACCAGACTGACCGTGGTCACGTAGACGAACGAGCGGGCGGAGATGACGCGGTCGGCCAGCGCCAGCAGGATGAGGACGATGGCGACCGGATAGATCGCTCCCAGGATCGGTACGGAGACCGCGAGAATTTGCGTCAGCCCGAGGTTGGCAATCGCCATGCTTACGAGACAGAGGACGCTCACCCAGGCCCGGTACGAGAGGCGCGGCAGCAGGCTGTTGAAGTACTGGCTGCACGAGGTGACCAGGCCGATGGAAACGCAGAGACAAGCCACCGTAAACACGACGCCCAGGAGAACTTTCCCGCTGGGGCCGAACAGGTAGCCCATCACGCTGGTCAGAATCTGCGCCCCGTTGTCCGCTTTTCCCAAAAACGAACTGGCGGAACCGATCATCCCCAGCATCACGTAAATGACGCCCAACAGCACGCCCGCCCCCAGACCGGCGCCGATCATGTAGACGGACAGGCGGCCTTTGTCTTCGATGCCCTTGGCGCGCAGCGTGTTGGCCACGACAATGCCGAAGACCAAAGCGGCCAGCGCGTCCATGGTCAGGTACCCGTCCAAAAACCCCTGAAACGCGGGATGTTCTGCGTACGGCCCGACAGGCTGCGCCGACGGCCCCATCGGAGACAGCAGGCTTTTGGCAAAGATGAGCACAATGATCGCCAACAGCGTCGGGGTCAACAGCTTGCCGAAGCGATCCACCAGCTTGGACGGGGACAGGCTCAGCCAGAAGACCACCGCGAAAAAGACGGCGGAGTAAACGGCCAGCCCCCACGGCTGCGCGGACCAGGTAGCCGGCAGAAACGGCGCCATTCCCATCTCGAACGCCAGGCTTCCCGCGCGCGGAATCGCCAGACCCGGACCGATCGAGACGTAGATCAAGAGCGGGAACAGCCAGGCAAAGACCGGATGCACGCGTTTGGCCAACGCGGAAAAGCTGCCCGCCTTGGCGATGGCCACCACCCCGAGAATCGGCAGCCCAACCGCCGACAGCAGAAAGCCTGCGAGGGAAAGCCACACCTGCTCGCCGGCCGATTGGCCGAGAAACGGCGGAAAAATGAGATTTCCCGCCCCAAAAAACATGGAAAACAGCATAAAACTGATCAGGACCATGTCCTTTTTGGACAGCGTATGTTTCACGGTGCAGTTCCCTCCTCCCATATCGAGAGGGATTCTATCAACTTTTCCGTCGCGAATCCAGTAGTAACGCGATATTCGTAATGTTCAAGAAAGTGAATGATTTCAATTTATTTTAAAAAAATCAGCTCCTGTACAGGATGGTACGTCGTGTCCTGTGGCCTGCACGCTGGAATTGATACTCGTGCTGACGACGGACGGGGGCGGCAGGTGCTGCAGATGTTGGCGGAAAAAAACCGGCAGTCTGTGCGACGCAGACTACCGGTTTTCCCTGCGCAGCTCCTCCTCCACGCGGTCCAGCCATTCGTGAACGAGAGCGGTAAACAGCCGGCTTTGCTCGATCTGCAGGTTGTGGCCCGCGCGATCCAACACGACGAAGCTGGCCCGCGGAAAATGCTCCAGGATCGTCCACGCGTCCCGGTACCCCGTGCGGTCATCCTGCCGTCCGGTCAGGATCAGCACCGGTTTGTCATACCGCCCGACCAGCGGTTCCACGTCAAATGAAAACGCGTACCGCCGCTTCAGCTTTTCCAGAAAGCGCATGTCGGCCATCCGCACGCCGGAGAGGATTTCCCGCTCAAAGCGCTCCCAGTTGTAGCGGTCCTGCACGACGGCAATGGAGGCAAACTCCTCTCGCTCTTCCGGCGTCAGCTCGGCCAGCAGTTTCTCATCCCGAGCCAGCACGGTAAAGGGGGGCAGGTCCCGTTTTTCCTTTTCCGCGTGAATGGCCGCACAGATCAGCAGCATCCCGGCCATTCGATGCGCCTGCCGGGTGAGCAACCCCCTGGCGAGATAGCCTCCGTAGGATTCACCCGCGACCAAAAACGGCGCCCCGGGCGGTATCAGCCGCTCCACCACCCGCTCGACGACCGCCAGCATGTCGTCCGATCCTGTGATCCAGTCCGCTCCTTTGGTCCGTCCCATCCCGGGGAGGTCCAGATAGATCCGCCGCCAGCCCGGGCGGTCGGCGAAGACAGGCTCCATGCAGCCCGTCATCAGCCGATGATCGGGTGAGAATCCGTGCAGCATCACTACAGGGAATCCCTCACCGTACTCTACATAATGAACCGTCACGTCGTCCAGCACGCATTCCATTCGCCCTTCCCCCTGACTCGAACATTTGTTCCGTCTGTTATCATACCACGTTTGCAGAAAAATGGAAAGAATCATTCGCTTTCCCGGCTGAATGCAGGCTGCGAGCGGACCAGCCACTCCAGCGCCATGCAGATCAGCACGCCCATCAGCAGCCCGTTGCTGACGAGCGGACTGATGTAGGGCGGAAGCTGCGCCAGGAATGAGGCGGGCAAAAACATGCAGCCGACACCGGCCATCAGCGCAACGCCGACGATATATCCCTGCCGTTCATCCAGCCCGCTTTTGGCGATCTCCCGGATGCCCATGCCAATCATGTTGGCAAACGAGAGAAACACGCTGGCGTACCCTACCGAGACGGGAATCGAGGCAAACCACAGCGTGACCGCCGGAACGAAACTGACCGCCACCAGCAGCAGACTGCCCATCAGAAACGGCCATTTTTCCTTCATCCGCGTGGTCAGGATAAAGCCGGCCGTGTAGGAAACCGGCACGAAGCCGATCGTGGAAAACGCGGCGGACAGCAGTTGGCTGATGCCCATGATCAGGCCGGACCGGTTGGCGCTGACGGGCTCGGCAGGGTGGACCACCCGTTCCACCGCTTCCATGCTGGCGATCAGGTTGCTCAACAAAAGGACGGTGACGATAAGCGAGGTCAGCATGATTCCGCCGTCAACGTGCGGCCATCCCCACGACAGCAAATGAGGCAGGGCTACCCAGTTCTCCGCCGGGGCTTCGATTTTGTGGTACAGACCCGCCAGGACGAACAAGGACCAGCCAAACGCGATGGCGATCAGCACCGAATAGCTGCGCAGCAGTTGGTGCCGGCTCCTTGCAAGGACCAGCGACACGGCGAGCGTGGCGAGCGAAATCGTCGCCGCTTTCCCGTCAATCGCGCCCGATTTTGCGCCCAGGATGCCGGTGACAAACGGTCCGCTCATCTGCGCCACCAGCAGGAGGAAATAAGTGCCGACCACCGTCGGCGAAAACAGCCGGCGAATCGCGTCCATCCAGCCGCACGCGCTCACGGCGAGGAAAATAAGGCCGCTTGCGATCAGACCCAGTTCCAGGGCGGGGAGCACCTCGCGCGGATGGAGTCCCATCGCGGGAGCCAGGGAAGCAAACAGGAGAAACACGCCCCACCACAACGCCGCGGGCCCTTCGGCGATGGGCAGACGGTGTCCCCAGAGGGCCTGCAGGACCGATACGACCCCCAGGACAAACAGCGAGCGCTGCACAAAGTCGGCGATTTCCGCCGGCGTCATGCCGTACGCCTGCCCGATGGCAAGCGGAGCCACCACGCTGCCGGCGAGGATAAACATGGCCCACTGAATGGTCGACAGCGCCTGCCGCATGTTACAGGACCCCGTACTGCGCGTCCCGTTGGTCGGTGATAAACATGTGCCCCGGAGCGTGGGTGATCATCAACTCCGGCTTGCAGCGCATCGCCACGGCTTGCGGCGTCACGCCGCAGGCCCAGAAGACGGGCACTTCGCCCGGATAAATCGGGACGGGGTCGCCAAAGTCTGGGGTGTTTACATCGGCAATCCCGATCTGCCGCGGGTCGCCGATGTGGACGGGAGCCCCGTGCACCGCCGGAAAGCGGGAGGTGACCTGTACCGCCCGCACCACCTGATCGTGCGGGATGGGCCGCATGCTGACCACCATCGGGCCGGAGAATCGGCCCGCCTTTGCACAGTCCAGATTGGTCACGTACATGGGCACGTTGCTGTTTTGTTCGATGTGGCGAACCGGAATGCCGCTGTCCAGGAGCGCCTGCTCAAAGGTAAAGCTGCAGCCCAGCAAAAAGGCGACCATGTCCTCCCGCCACAAATGGTCAATCCGGGTGACTTCCTCCGTCAGTTCACCGTTCCGGTACACGCGGTATCGGGGAAGATCGGTGCGCAGGTCGGCGTCCGGAGCCACCAGTGCCGGAACGGGTGATCCGGGTTCGGTCACATCCAGCACGGGACACGGCTTCGGATTGCGCTGACAGAACAGCAAAAAGTCGAAGGCGAGCGCCTTTGGCAAAATCACCAGGTTGGCCTGCGCATATCCGGCGGCCATTCCTGCCGTCGGCTTGTCCCAACGCCCCTCCCGCATCAACAGACGGGCCTCTTTCGGATGCATCGACGTAAACTCGTTCATTCTCAATCCCTCCCATTCGGTCGTGAATCGCACGGAAAACACCGCAGGCGGCGCGGCGAGCGTCCTGCGGCCTCTACCATTTTCCGATTATTGGAACAGTTTTGGCAGCTCGTTCACCATGGTGTACACGCCCATGACCGCCATGGTGACGGTGACGATCAGGCCGAAGATGGTCATCCACAGCGGGTGCTTGTAATCCCCGACGATTTTTTTGCGGTAGGCGGCGATCAGCATGACCCCGAGCGTGAGCGGGAGGATCAAGCCGTTCAGGGCCCCCACCAGGACGAGGATTTTCACCGGACGGCCGACCAGCACAAAGACCAGCGTGGAAACGGCGATGAAGCCGACGATGATCCAGTTGTGGAAACGGTCGATCTTTTCATGGAACGTACGAATAAACGAGACTGATGTGTAGGCGCTGCCGATGACCGAGGTGATGGCCGCGGCCCACATGACGACGCCGAAGATCTTGTACCCCACCTGCCCTGCCGCCAACTGAAAGACGGACGCGGGCGGATTGGACGGGTCCAACTGCAGCCCCTGGGCTACAATGCCCAGCGCCGCGAGAAACAGGATGATGCGCATGACAGACGCGATGACGATGCCGGAGACGGAGCTTTTCGTCACTTCCGGCAAGGAGGAAACCCCCTTGATGCCCGCGTCCAGGAGACGATGGCCGCCGGCAAACGTGATGTATCCCCCGACCGTGCCGCCCACCAGGGTGACGATCGCCAGCACGTCGATGGTGTCGGGAACAAAGGTTTTGATGACCGCTTCACCCACAGGCGGCGACGAGGTGACCGCGACGTACAGGGTCAGGGCAATCATGACAACGCCCATGAGCTGGGCAAATCGGTCCATCAGTTTGCCTGCCTCGCGCACGAGGAAAATCCCGATGGCGATGATTGCACTTACCAAAGCCCCCGTCTCTGCGGACATGCCAAACAGCACGTTCAATCCCAGACCCGCTCCGGCGACGTTCCCGATGTTGAACGCCAGGCCGCCCAGGACGACCAGTAGGGCGACAAGGTACCCCAAGCCGGGCAGGACCAGGTTGGCGACGTCCTGGGCCCGCCTTTCCGAGACCGCGATGATGCGCCACACGTTCATCTGCGCCCCGATGTCAAGCAGGATCGACATCAGGATGACAAAGCCAAAACTGGCGGCCAACTTTTGCGTAAAAACGGTCGTCTGCGTCAGAAAGCCCGGTCCGATGGCGGACGTAGCCATCAAAAACGCGGCGCCCAACAGCAAGCTGATTCTCGATGCTTTCATGAAATATCCCCCCGTTTGTCTCTACGCTGGATGATTCATCGCCTTGACCGCGATGCCTGACGCTTCCAGCGCCGCGCGAATGTTGCGGGCGAACGTCAGCGCGTGCGGACCGTCGCCGTGGATGCAGACGGTTTCCGCCGCAATCTCGATGTCCGTCCCCTGCCGTGTGGTCACCTTTCCTTCCTTGACCATGCGGATCACCTGGGAGACCGCCTGTTCGTCATCGGCAATCAGCGCATCCGGTTGGCTGCGCGGCGTCAGCGACCCGTCCTGCTGATAGGTGCGGTCGGCAAAGACCTCGCTCTTTACCCGCAGGCCGATTTTTTCTCCCTGCGCAACAAGCTGACTGCCCGCGAGGCCAACCAGGTAGAGCTCCGGATTGACCCGGTAGACGGCTTCGGCAATCGCCCGGGCCAGCTCCGGGTTGGCGGCCGCCATGTTGTACAGGGCGCCGTGCGGTTTCACGTGCTGCATCGCGCCGCCTTCCGCCTGCACAAACCCCTGCAGCGCTCCCACTTGATAAACGACCAGATCGTACGCCTCCTGCGGGGAAATGGCCATGTTGCGCCGGCCGAAGCCCTGCAGATCGGGCAGGCCCGGATGGGCGCCGATCATGACGCCGTGTTCCAGCGCCAGCTTCACCGTCCGGCGCATCGTGCCCGGATCGCCGGCGTGAAAGCCGCAGGCGATGTTGGCCGACGTGATGTACGGCAGGATCGCTTCATCGTTCCCGATCCGGTAGGCGCCGAAGCTCTCTCCCATGTCGCAATTCAAATCCACGCGGTACATGCAAATCCCTCCTATGCGAGTTTGAACTGAATGCCCAGCTTGGCCTGGCGAATGCTGCACTCCCTGTCCAGCAGCAGCGCCTCCGCTTCGGCCCGGCTGATTTCGACGAACCGGATCACATCCCCCGGCTTGGTCTGGGCGATGAGCGGCAGATCGACACTGGCAATCTGGGCGATTTTCGGGTAGCCGCCCGTCGTCTGTCGGTCGGCCAGCAGCACGATGGGCTTGCCCTCGGCCGGGACCTGCACCGTGCCGAACGACACGGCTTCGGAGATCAGCTCCGTCTGCCGGACAAGCGACAAGACAGGTCCCTCCAGCCTGTAGCCCATCCGGTCCGATTGCGGCGTGACCCGAAACGGCTGCGAAAAAAACGCCTCCTGGCTGTCTGCCGCAAACCAATCCCACTGACTGCCGCGGATGGCCCGAATCACCGGTTGGGAATCGTACATCGGCAGCAGTTCCGGGCCGATTCCCCACTCCGCCGGGACAAACGCGCCATTCTCCGCGTGCGTGCGCAGGTGGCGGATCATCAAAACCGACTGCTCCGGCAGCGGACCGGATTTCAAAACGTCTCCGGCACGAAGCGGCCGCCCCTCATGACCGCCGATTCCGGCCCGCAGGTAGGTGGATCGGCTGTTCATCACCACCGGCACCTGTATCCCCCCAGCCACGGCCAGGTAGCTGCGAGCCCCAAAACGGCAGCCGCCCGACTCCAGGACGGTGCCCTTTTTTACCCACACCGGTTTCCACAGCGGCACGGGAACGCCATCGATCGTGGGCGACAAATCGGCGCCGCAGATGGCGATCAGCGCGTCCTCCGTGAATTCGAGGGCGGCCCCGATCAGCGTCATTTCCAGCGTGGCGTCCGAATCGCGGTTGCCCACCAGCAGATTGGCGGCCCGGTGGGCAAACGGGTCCATGGCCCCGCTCACGATGACGCCGTGTTTTTGATAGCCGTAGCGCCCTGCATCCTGGACCGTCGTCAGCAGTCCGGGGCGGATGACGCGCATCGTCATGCCGATCCCTCCTCGTATGCGCGAAATTCCTCTTCGGTTACGGGAACAAACCGGACGCGGTCCCCCGCCTGCAGCAGGCTGGGCGGATCCGCTTCCGGACGGAACAGCCTCAGCGGCGTTCGGCCGATAATCTGCCAGCCTCCGGGTGTCTCCAGCGGATAGATGCCGGTCTGCTTGCCGGCGATGCCGACGGAACCTGCGGGGATGGACAGCCGGGGCGACTGTCTCCGGGGAGTGGCGATTTTCTCCGGCATCCCCCCGATATAGGGAAATCCGGGCGCGAACCCGATCATGTACACCTGGTAGTCGCCTGAGGCATGCGTTTCGATCACTTCCTGCTCCGTCAGGTTGTTGTGGCGGGCCACTTCTCCGAGGTCGGGCCCCATTTCGCCCCCGTAGAGAACGGGGATCTTCACCACCCGACCGCTGGCGGGGGCCACTTCTCCCAGGCTGTTCAGCCTTTCGCGGATCTGCCCGCAGTACCATTCGTAGGGAGAAAACGGCGGCCGGCTTCCCCCGTCCGTCCGCTGCCAGCCTTTGTTCCGCTCGTATACCGCGACGGGGTCATAGAAAATCGTGACGGTGGCATAAGCGGGGATGTATTCCACCATGCCGGGCAGCGGATCCTGCTCCAGGGATGCGGAAAATTGCTTCACCTGCCCGTGGATGTGCGGGTCAATGCTTGTCCCGAACCGGACGACCACGGCATGATCGCCCAGCGGTTCCACATGTACCTTCATCGCCGATACCCTCCTGTCGGTTTTCTCCATCCCAGACCGTGAACGGACGTGTTCGGGTGACCGGAATGTTCGACCGTTTCCGACAGCGGCAGCTGCCGGCGGTCGAGAAACAGATGAAGCAGATCCGCCGCCGTGCGGACCGTTTTGTTGATCTCCGACAAACCACACCCTCCGTTCCGATATTCGGAATTTTTGTTCCGTTTTCTATTTTTGTTTTTCATTATACGACAATTTTCAATCCGTATACAATCGCGAATTTTCCGTTAATAGAAAACACCCGCAGTCCACTTGCCGTCTTTCCGACAAGCGGCTTGCGGGTTCACCTTTTTCTGTCAGTCTTGAAAAGAGGCGAGCGCGATGGCGATCTGGTCCTGAATGTCGGTAAAGGTTTTGCCGTCTTTCGCATACCCGTTCAGCAGGATGGAGAACGCCAGCTTCTTGCCGTCCGAGGTGGTCACGTAGCCGGACAGGCTGTTTACGCCCGTCATGGAGCCTGTCTTGGCGCGCACGTTCTGTTCGGCCGCCGTTCCCTTCATCCGGTTTTGCAGCGTGCCGTCCACGCCGGCCACCGGCAGGGAGGCGTAGTACGCCTCAAAGGTCTCCTGCCTGCTCATTCCCTCCAGCACCGACAGGATGTGGCGGGCGGAGATGAGGTTGTAGCGGGTCAGACCGGAGCCGTCCACCATGTCGAAATTGGTTGGGCCCCCGAGCGATTGGACCGTGTCCCGCACGATTGTTGCTCCGGCGGCGGCGCTGCCTTCCTCGCCTTTGACCGCGCCCAGCGTTTTCAGCAGCATCTCGGCGTAGAAATTGTCGCTTTTCTTGTTGAGGTAGGAAACGATCTCCCGAAGCGGCTGCGACGCAAACTCCGTCCACTTGACCGCCTGGGCGGGAACGGTTCCGACCGATACCTTGCCGCTGCCGGCGAAGGTGATCCCTTCCTTTTCCAGCTTCTCCCGCAGGACCGTGCCGAAGTACAAGGCGGGCTCTTCCACCGGTACCCGTTCGTAGTCGCCTTTCGTTCCCAGCGGCAGGTTTCCGGTGACGCGGATCGTGTTCGTCCCTCGGTCGCGCGTGATGGCAAAGGTGTTTTCCTCACCGGCCGCGACCGTTTTCGCTTCGTTGATGACCTTGACGTACGCGGTCTTGGGCAGCAGATTTACCTGGACCGCCGCTCCCGCTTTCGCGCCCGGCTGGTACTCTACCATTACTGTGCCGCGGTTGAGGGCCAGCGCGCCGATCAGCGGATTGTAGTAGTAGCTCTCGTCGTCCCAGGCCCAGCCGAGGCCGAGCCGCTGGTCATCAAAATAGCTGTCGTCCAGCACGAGATTGCCGTTGATCCGCTTGATGCCCTGCGCTTTCAGCCAGCCGGCGATCTCTTCGACGGAAACGCCTTCCTGCACTTTCAGGCTGTCCTCCGTGTGCAGGGTGGGATCGCCGTAGCCCTTGACGTACAGATCGCCGTTCAGCACGCCGTTTTTCGGCAGGGGCGCCGACCCGTACAGCTCCGTTTTGAATGTATACTCGCTCCCCAACTGGATGAGACTCGCAGCCGAAGTCAGCAGCTTCAGGTTGGAGGCCGGCGTCATCAGCGTGTCGGCGTTTCGCTCGTACCAGACGGCATCGTCCCCCGTTTCGTCCAGCGCCTTGACGATCACGCCCGCCGTAATTCCGGACTGATCGGCACCGTCGAGGATCGGGTCCAACAGCGCCGAGAGCTTGTAGGTGGCGGGCTCCTGCGCCTCGTATCCGTCCGGTGCGCTCAGCTCCGGGTACTGGGCCAGCAGGATCGCGATCTGGTCCTGCAGATCGCGGGCGTACTTCGATTTGTAGATGCCGTTGATCAGGATGGAAAACGCCAGCTTGTGGCCGTTCTTGGCGGTGACGTACCCGGACAGGCTGTTCACGCCTCCCATCGAGCCGGTCTTGGCGATGACGTTCCGCTCCGCCGGCGTTCCCTGCAGACGGCTTTTCAAGGTGCCGTCCACACCGGCGATCGGCAGGGATGTTTCCAGCGCATCCCGGTACTCCTGCTCCTGCACGAAGGCGAGCAGTTTGACCATCTGCTCGGCGGTGATCCAGTTGAAGCGGGACAGGCCGGAACCGTCCACCTGCTGATAACCGGCGTCTACGCCGGCCCGCTTCAGCACGTCGGCGACCACTTCGCTGCCCGCTTTGGCGCTGCCTTCCCCTTTTTGCGTGGCCCCGAGCGTCTTCAACAACATCTCGGCGTAGAAGTTGTCGCTCTCCTTGTTCAGCTCCACGAGCAGTTCGGACAGCGGTTTGGACAGGTGCGTATGGAGCGGGACGCCCGTGGTGACCGTGGTTTTGGCCGTTTTCGCCTGGGGACGCAGCGTGATCCCGGCGGCGGCCAACTGCCGCTTCCACACTTCGGCCGCAAACAGGGCGGGGTCTTCCATCGTCACGTCTTCCTGGTAGGGTTGGGCCTGGATGCCGATTGTTCCGGAAAAGACGACCGTATTTGTGCCGCGCGGCCGCTCGACACTGACCTCGCTTGTGGTGCCCTCGACGGTTTTCAGGTTGTTCACCAGCCGGATGTAGGACGTGTCCGGCTCCATCGTCAGCGTCGGCGCCTCTCCCGCTTGTTTTGCCGGCGTGACCGTTACGGTGATGCTGTTCTTATGTACCGCCAGTGCGCTCAGTTGGGCACTGTAGCCGTATGGCTCGTCATCCCACATCCAGCCGGAGCCGAGGCGGACGTCATCGAAATAGCTGTCGTCCACCAGCAGATTGCCGTTCACCTGGGTCAGCCCCTTCTCTTTCAGGGCGGCGGCGATACCCTGCAGGTCTTCGACGGACAGTCCGGGGTCCCCGTATCCTTTCACGATCAGGTCGCCGTTGAGCACGCCGCTCGGCAGCAGCCTGCCGGACGCGTACACCTCCGTCTTCCATTGGTAATCGGGGCCCAGTTTGTCCAGCGCCGCAATCGTGGTGAACAGCTTCAGGTTGGATGCGGGTACGTACGTTCGCTGGGCGTTGTGCCGGTACAGAAACGCCTTTTCGTTCAAATCGTAGACGGCGATGCCGGCGTGAAGACCGACGCTGTTCTCGTCCCGTGCCAGGTCGGCCAGCCGCTTGTCGATGTTGGCCGTCAGCGGGTCGGCTGCGGCCGCCGCGTTTTGGGCGAAGGCCGGCACCGCCGCCGCATTCAGCAGCAGCAGCAGCGTCAGCAGCCACACCCCGGTGCGTTTGAGTAAATGATTCATAATACCCTCCTTCTCCTAGTGTTGTGCCAGATTGAAAAATCTAGCAGCCCTACGTTCCATGATACCATTTTGCGGCATTTTTCGAAATATTGTTACAACAAAAAGGACAGTTTCTCCTGTATATCGTGCCGGATCGTATATCGCTTGCGGCAGCGTTCATACTAAAACGGAATGTGCCGTCTAGCGGGAGGGATTGAATGTGTGCAAAAAAGGACTGCTCGTTCTGATCGTACTGCTGCTGGTAGCCGTCCCGGCGTCGGCCCAGCCGGGCATTGCCAACCTGCGGGTGGACACCACTCCGGTCAAAGACGTGCGGGAGTTGGTGCGCCAGAGCACGCTGATCGTCGTCGGGACGACCGACGCCACCTACCGGTCATACCCGACAAGCAGACGAGTGGCCGCCGGGAGACTGGTCAATTTCGTGCAGATGGTGAAGATTGAACGATTCCTGAAAGGATCGGGTTCCCGGACGGTCAAGCTGCTCAGCACCGGCGTCCAGCCTCTGCCCCCTCCTCCCGATCCGATCAACCTGATCTACCCGGGTCCGCTCGGCGAAGGCAGGTACGTCCTGTTTTTGCGGGCTCTTCCCGGCACGGATGTAAAAAGCGCCGTCGGGATCTGGCAGGGCGTTTATCCGCTCATCCAGGGGCGAACAATCGCGCTGCGGGGGGCGGGCTTTGCGGAGCTGCACAACCTGACCGTCGCCGAATTGGAACGGAAACTGAGGGCGGCCGGCCGCTAGGGCCCCGCAAGGCCGTTTGTGTCCCCGCACGGGCGGCCTATTTTGCGAAAACAGGTAGTCGTCTAGGAGATCGCACCCCTTCCCTACATAGGATATACGGGCATAAGCTCAACACTCGTACACGTGGAGGGGTGAAGAGGTGCGCATCCTGGTTATCTGTCCAGAGCAGCTGCCGGTCCCCCCGATCAAAGGCGGCTCCGTCGAATCCGTCACGTACAACATTTTCAAGCGCATGGCGCAAAGCGAGAAGGTCGTGCTGCTCAGCCGCAGCCATCCCCGCTTGCCGCGCGTCAGCCGGTACGTCGGCGGCAACTTGCTGGTGATCCGCGTCCCCAGCCGCAAGCCGTTCGCCTACCTGCGCTCCGCATTGGGCAAAGTGGCGGGACGGTCGTTTCACATCATCCAGATTGAGAATCGGCCGCGATTTGTTCCGTACGTGCGAAAGGTGTTCCCCCGGACGCCGATCATGCTGTCGCTCCACTCGCTCACCTTCATGTCCCGCCTGTCCCAACCGCGGGCCAATGCCATTCTCCGTCAGGTGAACGGCGTCACTTCCGTCTCTTCGTTTGTCACCAACACGATGAGACGGCGCTATCCCGCCCACGCCCGCAAATTCCGCACCGCCATCCCCGGGGTGGATGCGGCAAAATTCCGCCCTTGGTCGGCCGCGTCGAAACTGCGTCTGCGGAGACGCATGGGATTGGCCGGGAGTTTCAACGTCCTGTTCGTCGGACGAATGGTCAGAGGCAAGGGGCTGCATACCCTGATCCGCTCCGTCGCCCTGTTGAAACGGCGCATTCCCAACATCCGCTTGGTGGCCGTCGGCGCCTCCTGGCCTGGTGTGAGGCGGCAGACGGCGTACATGCGGTACGTCCGCAGTCTGTCCAAGCGCTTGCGCGTCCCCGTCCGCTTCACGGGCTACGTGCCGCCTTCCCGCGTGCACCAGATGTTTCAGCTCGGGGACGTCTTCGTCTGCCCTACCCTGTTTCGCGAAGGCCTGGCCACCGTCAACTCCGAGGCGATGGCGTCCGGCATCCCCGTTGTCGCCTCCAATCGCGGCGGGATACGGGAAGTGGTCGTACACGGACGCAGCGGCTTGCTGGTCAACCAGGCCGGCAGCCCGGCCGCTTTTGCCCGCGCCATCGCCCGCATCCGCAGCAATCCAGCGCTGCGGAGACGGCTGGTCGCCAACGGCAGGGCAAGGGTCCGCTCCGCCTTCAACTGGCACGGCACGGTCCGCAGACTAAAGACGCATTACCGGGCTGTCCGATCATAGGCCAACCGGCCAAAAAAAGCCACTGACCGGCGTCAGTGGCTTCATCGTTGTTCCCGCTTATTCAAAACAAGATCAGGTACATGTAAATGGCGACGGACAACGTACAAATCAACACGCTGCCGACAAACGTCCAGATAATCAGCTTGTTGTAGCGATCTTCGCGATTGTCGTTCATCAAAACGTCTCCTTGTCTTGAATTCCCCTTTCCATTATAAGACGGCTGCCGGCAAAAAGAAAAGCGTTTGTGGGGGGCAACCACAAAAACGCCGAAATCCTTAGCTTTAGCTGTCCCGCAAGCATGCTTCAATCGCCCGGGCGGCTGTAACGGCGCCGCCTGCTTCGCGCACTTTTTGCTGCATGTCTGTTACGCGGGTGAACAACTCCTCGTCATGCGCAGCGTGCTGAACCGCTTCCCGCAACGTTTCGATCGCCGGCACAAATTCTTCTGTCGTTACATACGTTACCCGGTGTCCTCGATTGACGAGTTCCCTTACCACAGCAAGAGTCGGGTTTACGTGACCGTAGGCGGGAATATTTATGACTGCAATATGCTTCTTCATCCTATTTTCCTCCAGTTTCAACAAGGGAGTTCGGGAACATGTCCATCAGGTGCGTTCGTTCTTACTCGTGAACCCCAAAAGGGCGCTTCATGAAATCGACCCGGCAGCGGAGTAAAACCATGTACGACCATGTACACATTGGTTCATTTTTATTTACCATTCTTTCATTCATTCATGTATAAATCCAGGTAAATTAGTTGACATATCAACGATTGAACGGTTTAATAATAAATAATTGTTTACTTCATGTCAATTCGATTCCAGAAATTGGTAAAGGATGAATGGGATTGATGCCGCAAACGAAGCAAATTGCCGAAAACTTTATCCGTCTGCTTCCGCTGGTGTACAACAAGATGAACAAGCCCGTCACGAAGCATACACCTGTACCCAAACCATCTGACCTGACCCATCTGCAGTTTCATATCCTGGAGGAACTGTTCCACGCCCAGGAAGGAATCGCCATGACCCACCTGGCCCAAAGCATCAGCATCTCCAAACAGCAGTTGACTCCTCTGATCAAAAAATTGGAGGAAAAGGAGTACGTGAAAAAAGTACAGGACGCGAATGATCGACGGTTCGTCAAGCTGATGCTGACCGAAAAGGGAAAACGCACGGTTTATCAGCGCTGGGAGGAATTTTATCGCTTGTTCTGCGACCGGATCAGCCAGCTCGGCGAGGATGATCTGTTTGACCTGGACTACGCCATCCATAAAATCATTCGGATCCTGGGAAAGCTGTGACAACCAGCGGCAGACAACAAAGCCCAAACACGTTGGTCCGTGTTTGGGCTTCGCGTTTACTTCACCAGATTGCGCATGACTTCGTCCACGTTGACGTCTTTTGTGATCAGCTTCTCCTGTTTCATCCAGTCGATCAGCTTCTGCCAGGATTCGGCCGTCTGGCTGCCGAACGGCTGGTCGCCCGCGTCCATCAGCGGCAGCAGGATGTCCAGGCTCTTCGTCTCCACGTCTTTATCCAGCGGGAACTCTTTGGCCTGTTTGTCCAAGAGGAGCTGGAGCGCTGTTTCCTTGTGTTTCGCCACGTATTCCTGCCCTTTGGCGGCCGCGCGCAGGAACGCCTCCAGCGCCTGCTGCTTTTTGCCCAGGGTCTCGTCGCTGGTGGCGATGACCAGCTCGTAGTAGGAAGGCACGCCAAAGTCGCTGGGCTTGATCACGTTGACGGGCACGCCGTTTTTCTCCAGAATCAACTGTTCGTGGTTGATGTAGCCGCCCACGACCGCATCCACTTGTTTCGCCGTGAGCGCCGGGATGATGTCAAAGCCGATGTTGGTAAAGCTAAGGCCGGAATCATCCGCGCCCGCATGCTTCAGCACAGTGCGGACGATCGACTCGTCCAGCGGAATGGACGGGTAGCCGATGTTCTTGCCGGCCAGCTTTTCCGGCGTGTCCAGACCGCTGTCCTTGCGCGTCATGATCACGTTCAGCGGCTGGCGCACGAGCGCCGCGATGGAGACGACCGGAATGCCTTCGGAACGCGCCTGCACCACCTGCGGCTGGTAGCTGATGGCCATGTCCACCTTGCCGACCGCCACCATTTTCAGCGGGTCGTTGGTGTCCGACGGCATTTGCAGGTGGACGTTCAGGTTTTCCTCGCGAAAATAGCCTTGTTCTTCCGCCGCGTAGAGGAACGAGTGCACGGCGTTCGGATACCAGTCGAGCGCGATGGTCAGTTCGGTCGGCTCGCCGCCGCCCGCCGCAGGCTGTCTGCCCTGCGGTGCCGTTTCGCTTCCCGTCTGGCTGCCGCACGCCGCCAGCCCTGCCGCCAGCGACAGGGTCATCAGTGTCTTGGCCCATCTGGAAAAACGTTTCATGGTTCAACAGTCTCCTTACTGTGATTTCATCTGTTTCGGTGTGTTCGTGCGCGTATGCGGTGCGAACCGCCGCTCGATCGTGCCGGCCAGCCAGAAGAGCAGCATGCCGAGGACGGAGAGCAGCAGCACGGAGGCAAACAGGGCGGGCGCCTGGAAATTGCCCGATGCCCGCCGGCCGAAATAGCCCAATCCCTCGCTCGCGCCCAGCCACTCCCCGATGGTCGCCCCCCCCACGCTGTACGTGGCCGCCACCTTCAGGCCGCTGAAAAAATGCGGCAGGCTGGCCGGAAGCTGCAGTTTGGCGAAAATCTGCCAGCGCGTCGCACCCATCGTCCTCAGCAGGTTGACCATCTCGGGGTCGGCCGCGCGCAGGCCGTCATAGGTACTGACGACGATGGGAAAAAACGTGAACAAGATCGTCACGGCGATTTTTCCCGACAGCTCGTAGCCGAACCAGAGAATGAAGACGGGCGACAGGGCGATGATGGGAATCGTCTGCGAAATAACGATATAGGGATAGACCAGCCGTTCCACGGTGCGGCTGAGATTCATCGCCAGGGCGAGCGCAATGCCGAACACGATCGACGCCGCCAATCCCATCAGCACTTCCCGCAGCGTCGCCCACAGGTGCAGGCCGAATAGCTGCTCGCGCAAATCCCATACGGCCAGCAGCACGGCGCTTGGCGGCGGGAGAATAAACGGCGGGATGGCAAACAGGCGGCAGACCGCCTCCCAGCCGGCCAGGAGCAGCACGAGCGAGACGCCAAACCAGATTCCCCGGTGAACCGTCCTCATCACGCATACCTCCCGACCGGCTGTGCCGCCGCCGATTGGCGCAGCAGCTCCCAAATCTGCTCACGCAGCGCCTGAAACGCCGGGTGACTGCGGCTCGACAGCGAGCGCGGCCGCGGCACCGGGACGGCCAGTTCCACCGGGCGGCTGATCGGGCTGCCGAGCAGCACGACGATCCGGTCCGCCAGAAGGATCGCCTCGTCGATGTCGTGGGTGATCAACAGCATCGTGCTGCCCGTCTGCTGCCACATCGCAAGCAGCCACTCCTGCATCTCCATCCGGGTAATGCCGTCCAAGGCGCTGAACGGTTCATCCAGGAGCAGGAGGTCGCTGCCCGTCATCAGCGCGCGCAAAAACGAGACGCGCTGCCGCATGCCGCCGGAGAGCTGCGCGGGATAAGCGTCCGCCCAGCCGCCCAGACCGAAGCGGGGCAGCTCCTGCCGCACCCGGGCCTGCGCTTCTTTGCGCGGCATTCCCTGGATCTCCAGCGGCAGCGCCGCGTTTTCCACCACCGTCCGCCACGGCATCAGCAGATCGCGCTGCGGCATATAGGCGACCTGACCCAGCCGACGGGCCGCCGGTTCGCCGTCCAGCCTGATCTCCCCGTCCTGCGGCTGCAGCAGGCCCGCCGCCAACTGAAACAGCGTGCTTTTGCCAATCCCGCTCGGTCCGATCAGGCTGACCAGTTCGCCGCGCCCAACCGCGAGCTGAAAACCGTCGAGAATGGCTTTCTCCCCGTAGGAGAAACGGACGCCCGCGAAGGCTAGTTTTTCTCGCACGGCCACATTTCCCTCCGGTACGCCATCTCCCAGAACAGGTACTCCATGCGCGACGTATTGAGAAAATGCTCTTCCAGACGGGCCAGCTCCCGCTCGCTTTTGCCTTCCGCCAGTTGATCCATCAACCCGATCAGCCACTGCGCCAGTTGGCCGAACTCGTCCGAGCTGTAGGTGCGCACCCACTCGCCGTAGAGCTCGTGATCCAGCGCGCCGTCCACCTGCGCCAGTTGTTTGCCGATCTCCCAATAGCTCCACATGCAGGGCAGAACGGCGCTGACCAGTTCGGCGAGCGTGCCTTGGTGGGCCACTTTCAGCATGTAGCTGGTGTAGGCCAGCATTACAAACGACGGCTGGGTCGCCTCCAGTTCTTCGCGGGAAATCCCGAAGCGGGCGGCGTACTGCCGGTGCAGTTCCATCTCGTGATGGAGCGTCGCCTCCTGCAGGGCGGCAAACTTGGCGCTGGTGGCCAGATCGTCCGCCTTGGTGCTGGCGATCGCGAAGAGTTTGGCGTAGTCGATCAGGTAGACGTAATCCTGCTTCAGGTAAAACTTGAACGATTCAACCGGTAAACTGCCGTCGCCCAAGCCGGTTACGAACGGATGGCGATGCGTGCGCTCCCAGATCGGGGCCACGCTGTTCAACAGGCGCTGTGTAAAAGTCGCCACGACGATATTCACTCCTTCTCCGTGTTGCACCAGTCTGCGAGAAACCGGGCCATGATTTGCGCAAAGCGGACCAGTTCGTCCGGATCGATCGACTCGTCGACGGCATGGGCCTGGGACAGCTCGCCGGGACCGAATATCACCGCCGGAATTCCGGCGTGGGCAAACCAGCCCGCATCCGTCACGGTTCCGGACATGTCCACCACAGGCGGACACTGCATCTCTGCCTCATAGGCCCGCTTCAGCCTGGACAGCGCCGGATGGCCGAGATCCAGTTCCAGCGAGGGGAAAATCTCGCCCCGCTCTTCGATCATCGACCGGCCTCCCCAGCGGAATGCGGGCGGGTGGTCCCGCAGCCACGGGTCGGCCGCGGCCGCCGCCAACACATGGTCTTCGATCTCGCGAATGATCGCTTCATGCGATTCGTTCGGGTAAAAATGGACGGTAATCCACAGCGCGCAGCGGTCGGCGATAAACGCCGCATGCCGGCCGCCTTCGATGACCGCGGGATTGATCGTGTTGCTGCCCGGCGGAAATCCGGGGTACGTCTTCATCACCGCCCAGTGGCGTTCCAGTTCCTGCAGCGACGCGATGATCTTCATCATCTTCTCGATCGCGGAGGCGCCGTGCACCCGTCCGCCGGCGTGGATGGTTCTGGCCCGCATCCCGTCGTGCAGGGTGACGGGGCTCTCTACCGTGATCCAGCCGGTAATCACGCCGCCCTGTCCCTGCATGTGCAGGTGGCTGGTGTCCACGACGACGGCGTAATCGGCGGTATAGCCCCGTTCGATGGCGGCGAGCGTGCCTGCTTCGCCCGCTTCTTCGCCGATCACGGACTGGAAGATCAGGTCGCCTTTCAGCTCGATTCCGTGCTCGCGCAGCATCTGAATGGCAAACAGGCTGGCTGCCAGGCCGCCTTTCATGTCGGCGACGCCGCGTCCGTACAGGCGTCCGTCCCGGCCGCGGGTGAGGGCGAACGGCGGATACGTCCAGCCGCTGTCGTCGCCCACTTCCGCCACGTCGATATGTCCGTTGACAATCAGGCTGTTCGCCCGCTCCGGTGCGGTGCCCCTCAGGCGGCCCACCACGTTGTCATCGCCGGGAAAGACCGTCCAGCGGTCCACGTCAAAGCCCAGCTCGCGCAGCTTTCGGGCGATCAGGCTCTGCGCGCCGCCGCTGTTGCGGGCGGGCGGGCTGACCGTGGGATGGGCGATGAGCTCGGCCAGCAGGGCGAACAGCTCTTCTCTCCGCTCGGCAATGGCTGCCGTGACGCGTTCCACGTTATTCAATCATCCCTTCTGTCGGACTGCTGGCCGAGGCGTAGCGCTTTTTCGGGATGCGCCCGGCGAGGAAGCCCTTGCGCCCCGCTTCCACGGCCAGTTTCATCGCTTCGGCCATCAGCACCGGGTTGTCCGCCAGCGCCACCGCCGTGTTCAGCAGGACGCCGTCCGCGCCCAACTCCATCGCCTTAGCGCAGTCGGCCGGTGACCCGATGCCCGCGTCCACGATCACTGGAACCTTGGCGTCTTCGATGATGAAGCGCAGGTTGTGCTCATTGAGTATCCCTTGGCCGGAACCGATCGGCGACGCCCCCGGCATGACCGCGTGCACGCCCACTTCCTGCAGCCGTTTGGCGAGAATCGGGTCGTCGTTGGTGTAGGTCAGCACGATAAAGCCTTCTTCCACCAGGATGCGGGAGGCCTCCAACGTGCCGATTGGATCGGGCAGAAGCGTCTTGGGATCGCCGATCACTTCCACCTTGATCATGTCGCACAGCCCCGACGCCTTGGCCAGCCGGGCGATCCGCACCGCCTCCTCGGCCGTGTAAGCGCCGGCCGTGTTGGGCAGCAGGGTGAATTTTTTCAAATCCAAACGTTCCAAAAAATTGGGCTCGTGCGGATTTTCCAAATTGAGCCGGCGCACGGCAAAGGTGAGAATCTCCGCTTCCGATACGGCCACCGCCTGGCTCTGCGTGTCCAGATCGGGAAATTTGCCGGTTCCCAGCAAGAGGCGGGAACGAAACTCATACGGTCCAATTTTTAATGTATCCATCATGTCAGCCTCCTCCGACAAAGTGAACGATTTCGATCCGATCGCCGTCCGCGACCGGCGTGGATTCGTAACGGGCGCGGTCGACAATCTCGCCGTTGCGCTCGACGACCACGATTTTCTCCTGCAGTTGGTAGGACAGAAGCAGGGCCCGGACGGTATTGACCTCGTCGTCCAGCTCCACGCGTTTGCCGTTCAACTGTACCAGCATGTTCCCCCTCCTTTTGTCAGCGCCGTCGGGAATGGCCGGCCGCCTGTCGCCTTCCTGCCGTAAAAAAACGGCTTCCCTGCCTGACCGAACCCCAGACAGAAGAAGCCGTTCGCACGGATATCGGGCGGACGGCAAACAAAAAAACCATCCGCCACGGATGGTTTTGGTTGCGCATGTGCAGTGGTCGCACTCCGGCGCGCGTGACGCGGCACGGAATCACGACAGTGCGTTGATGCAGCCGATACCTCTTCCTCCGCTGGCATGACCCAGGTCAGGTTCAACGGTCAGTAACACATTCGTTACAATCTCAGCCGACTATGCTCGGCTCCCGTTTGGTATTGCGCTATGCTGTTTTGCTTGCTTGACTACTACAGTAGCACGCTATCCGTTGTTTGTAAAGGTCTCCTTGCGCAGTGCCTCCAGCTCGTCGAGACAGCGCTGGGCCCACGTGACCATCTTGCGCAGTTTGTCCATCTCCCGCTCCAATGCGGTCTGGACCGATTCCTTGTAGTCGGGCACCGCTCCGCCGTAACGGATCACGGTCTGACTGGGCACCATGATCTTTTCCTGATAGGACAGGGCGGGACGCTGATGAAACAGCGGCACATCCACCTCGTACGGGTTGTGCAGGTCCCCCTGCGTCGGGTATTTCAGCACCGCAAGCACCTTGACCAGCAGTTTGTCCCCGTGATCTTCCAGCACTTCCGTTACGTATTCACCCGTCTTGTAGGAGACGCGGACCAGGTCTCCCGTTTTCCAGATCGACATGCCTTTCTCTCCTTTCCTGAAAAAGCGTCAGTCCTGTTGGACCCTGATCGATTCCTCCAGCAGCCGGCGGGCGTGGGCCAGCACCGCTTCCGCAGGACGGACCGGCGCGCCCCCTCCCTGGGCCATCGCCGGATTGCCGCCCCCCTTGCCGTCGATCAAGGGCAGCGTATCCTTCAGCAGTTGGTTCATCGGCAGCGCCACCTGCTCGCCGCGGGCGAACACGAGCTGCAGCTTTTCTCCCTCCGCTGCGAACAGACAGACCGCGTCCGCTGCCTGTGTCGTTACCAGTCTGGCGAGCTGCTGCAATTGCTGCATGCTTCGACCGGCCAAAACGGCCTGGACCAGCCGCATGTCGGACAGACGGGCCGCCTGCGCCAGCAGGGACTGCGCCTCGCCTTCGAGCAAACGTTTTTCTTTCTCCTCCAGCGTCTCTTTCAACTGCTCCCGTTCCGCCACGAGCCGCTGCGCCTGCTCGGCCAGCTCCGCCTCGCCGGCGTTCAGCGTGCGGGTCAACTCGCGCAGCAGCAGATGCTTGCGGGAATAGTCGGAGAGCGCCCGCCAGCCGCAGAGGAACGTTACCCGGATATTGCCGCGGTGGCGCTCCCAGCCCGTGATTTTGATTGGCCCCACTTCGCCGGTCCGGGCCGGATGGGTGCCGCCGCAGGGGTTGTAGTCAAAGTCGGGGATGATCACCACACGGATGTTCTCGCTGACGGTCGGCTGCTTGCGGAGAGGCATGACGGCCAGTTCGGCTTCCGTGACAAACCGGGCCTCGATGGGCCGGTTTTCCAGCACGATGCGGTTGGCCAGGGCCTCTACCCGCTCCGCCTGCTCGACGGACAGTTCGTCCAGCCGGACGTCGATGGTGACGTGATCCCTGCCGAGGTGAAAGGCGACGGTCTCCGCCCCCAGCGCCTCGACGAACGACGCCGAGAGAATGTGCTGCCCGGCGTGCTGCTGCATGTGGTCAAACCGCCTGGGCCAATCGATCTGTCCCGTGATCCGCTGCCGCTCCTGAGACAGCGGAGCTTCCAGCCGATGGCGGATGTCACCGTCCACTTCCTCCACGTCGATGACGCGGATGCCGTCCAGTTCGCCCCAGTCGCAGGGCTGCCCTCCCCCTGTCGGGTAAAAGGCGGTGCGGTCCAGCACCACGTACGGGGTCCCGTCGGGTTCCGTCCCCTGTTTCAGCACGCACGCTTCAAACGTGTGCAAATACGGATCGTCATAGTACAATCGGTTGTTCATAGCCACTCCTTACTGCCGGTTCCTGTCTTCCTGCCGGCGTTCTGTCCATTTCCTCCGCTCGCGGTTCTCCCTATAATAGAACCAGGAGGTGGGATGCTTGGCAAAAAAGTATTTCACGGTGGAAGAAGCCAACCGGATGCTGCCGTATGTACGCCAAGAGCTTTCCTTTTTGCAGGAGGCCAAGCGCCAATTCGCTGCAACCTATCAGGAGCTGCAGCAGGCAAAGAAACAGCAGCCCCCGGACGACGGCACGGTCTTTACGCTGGAATGCCGCCTGGAATTCATGGAACTGGAGGCGCAGATGCGCATCAACCGGCTCCACGAACAAGGCGTTCAGGTAAAGGATATCGATATCGGCCTGTTCGACTTTCCTGCGGTGCTGAACGGGCAGGAGGTGCTGCTCTGCTGGCGTCAGGGCGAGCCGACAGTCAGCCATTACCACGGCATTCACGAAGGGTACGCCGGCCGCAGGCCGATCGGCGAATAGCGGGCCGGTCGCGGACAAGCGGCGCTCATGGATGGACTGCTTTCAGCCGGCCAGACGTGCCAGCTTTTGCTCCCGTTCCGCCCGTTCCTCCGGCGAAGCGAGATCGTATTTTTTCAACAGATGGAACAGTTCGTTCAACGTCTCCTGGGACAGCGGCGTTGCGAGCAGCCCTTCCAGGCGGTCCACCAGCGCTCCGGGCAGGTAGGGCGTCTGCTCCGCCAGCTTCGCCCGCACGTCTTCCGCGCTGTGATTCAATCTGCATTCTCCCATAGGCTCTCTCCTTCTTCCGTTTTGCACCATCATACCATGATTGGCAGGCGGAGAAAAAGGCGTACACCCCGTTCGGAGGTACGCCTTTTGTTTCGCCGCTTCGTTCACGCCCGCTTGCGCACGCGAAAATTGTCTTCGATCAACAGCCAGTTCTGCGGAAACGGCAGCCCCAGCTTCCAGTAGCTGACGCCGCGCAGTCCCAGTTCCTTGACCAGGTTGAATTTGGCCTGGATCGAACGGGCGTCTTCGAACCAGACGCGATGGCGGTTCTGCTCGTCGTCCGAATACTCGAAAAACGGCGCCTGCGCCCGATAATCGTACTGGATGTTGACATTCCTCTCCAGCGCCAGCGCGACCGCCGCCTGCGGACTGAGGGAGCGGGCCGTCGTACCGGGCCGGAAGGGCAGCCTCCAGTCGTACCCGTACAAGTTTTGGCCCATCAAGATCTTGTTGGCGGGCATTTCCGTCAAGGCGTACTGCAGAACCCGGCGAACGGGACCGATGGGCGAAACCGGCATGGGCGGACCGCCGCTGTATCCCCATTCGTACGTCATGATCACGACAAAGTCGACGATCTCTCCGATCGCCCGGTAGTCGTGGGCGGGGTACCACAGCCCCGGCTGATCGGCTCTGGTCTTGGGCGCCAGGGCGGCGGAGACCATTTTCCCCACTTCGCTCGCCCGCTGGCGGGCGCGTCGCAAAAAGCGGACATAGGCATCCCGGTCGGTGGCGGGCAGGGCTTCCATGTCGAAGTGAATGTCTCCAAAACCAAGCCGCTGTGACGTGCTGATGATGTTGTCCAGCAGGCGGTTTTGCACCGTCATGTCGTTCAGCACCAGGCTGCCCAGTTCCGAGCTGAACCGTTCCCCCTCCAGATTGGTGACCACCAGCATCAGGACGTTCCGATTCGCCCGGGCAATCTCCGGAAAGTCGTTCAGCGGCGGGGTAGACAATGTGCCGTCCCGCCTGATCCGAAAGCTGAACGGAGCCAGGTACGTGAGATGCGGCGACGCTCGGCGAACGTCCGCCTCCAACGCCGGCGGCACCGTCCGGCGCGGCTCGGCATAGGCATTGAAGTCGGCTGCCGGTCTCGGGCGCGGCGGAATGTACAGCCGCATCCCCACCTGTAGAGGACGGAATTGTGAGATTTGGTTGACCCGGGCCAGCTCCGCGGCACTGATCCCGAAACGCCGGCCGATGGTGTAGAGCGTATCCCCCTGCCTCACCCAGTAATAGCTGCCCCGAATGGGGATCACCAGCGCCTGTCCGATGACAAGCCTGCCGGACTCGGGGAGCTCGTTTGCCCGCGCAATCGCCTCGACCGATGAGTCGTACGCCTGGGCGATGCCTGACAGTGTCTGCCCCTGCTGTACCACATGAATTTGCATGCGCCTCCTCCTTCGCGTTTTGTCTCTCTCTTCCATGTATTCAACGCGCGGGAGATAGGTGTTTGTCTAGGCAAAACGCTTGAGCACATGATACAAAAAATCGACCGAGCGAAGCGCGTAGTGCCGTTCGGCGACGGCCCCCCGCTCGAGGATGAGGAGCGCCGGCACGCTGGTCACCCGCCACATCTCCGCCAGTTCGGGCAGGAGGTTCAGATTGGCCCGGTACAGCGTCAAGCCGGGCAGCGCCTCCTGCACCACCGTCAGCATGCGCTCGGCCAGCTTGCAGGTGCCGCACAGCGGCGTGTAAACGAACACGGCTGCCGGTTTGTCCGTTTGGCTGGCGAGCGATTCCATTTCCGTCTTCGTCCATTCCCGCACAGGTGTTCTCTCCGTTTCTACAGTCAAGTCAATCGTCTTCTCATGCTAGCCGCAGGGGGAGCCGGTGTCAAGGACGTCGTCTTCACGAATGGTTCACGGAAAACGGCCCTGTGCTTGTGATCACAAAAAAATGGAAGCGACCCCTTGATCATGTAAGAAAACCTCACATATAATTACCTCAAATGTGCAGGTGGTGAACCATATGTCAAGGATTCGTGTACGAAAGGCAGCCGAATGTGACCTTCCCGCCCTTTTGGACATCTACAATTACGTTGTGCGCACTTCCGCTGCCACGTTTGACCTGGAGGAGCAGACCTTGGAGCAGCGGCGGAAATGGTTTGCGAAATTTGATGACCAATACCCTTTGCTCGTCGCCGATGAGGATGGGACCGTTGTTGGCTACGCTTGTTTGAGCAAATTTCGCGACAGGCCTGCCTATCGCCAAACAGCGGAATCATCCGTCTATGTGCACCAGGATCATCAAGGGAAAGGAATCGGCAAACGGTTGATGACCGAACTCATCGGTCTGGCACAAACGCTGGGGTATCATACCATCGTGGCCGGCATTACCAGCGGCAACGAAGCCAGCGTGAACCTCCACGTACAGCTCGGATTTCAGCCGATCGGCGTTTTTCGCGAAGTCGGCTTCAAATTTGGCCGCTATCACGACGTCACTTTCTACCAGCTCTTTCTGCGCTGAGTGTTTTCGTCGTAAAAACAGAGGCATCCCGAAGATGATCCTCCGGGATGCCCCGTTTCCTGATGGAATGGCGCCGCGCCGACGCTTGTCACAGCGCGCCGGTTTCTTTCAAGGTGCGGTACTCCTCGTCGGTAAACACCCGCGAGCGGGTGAGGAACCGGACGCCCTCCGGCCCTTCCAGGGAAAACATGCCCCCTCTCCCTGGCACCACGTCGATGATGAGCTGCGTGTGCTTCCAGTAGGCGTACTGGGCGGCGCTCATGTAAAAGGGCGTCTCGCCGATTTCGCCCAGCAGGACGTCGTTCTCGCCGATGAGGAATTCTCCGCGCGGATAGCACATCGGCGAGCTGCCGTCGCAGCATCCACCCGACTGGTGGAACAACAGCGGCCCGTACCTGCCCTTCAGCCGCTCGATCAACCGCAGCGCCGCTTCCGTAGCCAGCACTTTCGGCACTGTGCCCATGCGCTTCCTCCTTTCGCCGGGGCTTTGTCCCGATCAGAAGAAACCGAGCGCATCCGGGCTGTAGCTGACCAGCAGGTTTTTCGTCTGCTGATAGTGATCGAGCATCATCTTGTGCGTCTCGCGGCCGATGCCGGATACCTTGTACCCGCCAAACGCGGCGTGCGCCGGATAGGCGTGGTAGCAGTTGGTCCAGACGCGGCCGGCCTGGATCTCGCGCCCCATCCGGTAGGCCAGATTCACGTCGCGGGTCCAGACGCCCGCGCCGAGGCCGTACAGCGTGTCATTGGCCAGTTCCAGCGCTTCCGCCTGGTTCCGGAAGGTGGCCACGGAGACGACCGGGCCGAAGATCTCTTCCTGGAAGATGCGCATCTTGTTTTGTCCTTTGAACACGGTCGGCTTGACGTAATATCCGTCTTTCAGGTCGCCGGAGAGGATGTTGCGTTCACCGCCAATCAGGCACTGAGCCCCTTCCTGTCTGCCGATGTCGAGGTAGGAGAGGATCTTTTCCAACTGTTCCGCCGACGCCTGGGCGCCGATCATCGTCTCCGTGTCGAGCGGGTTGCCCTGCTTGATCGCAGCGACGCGGGCCAGCGCTTTTTCCATGAACTGGTCGTACACCGATTCCTGGATGAAGGCGCGAGACGGGCAGGTGCAGACCTCGCCCTGGTTGAGCGCAAACATGACGAACCCTTCCACCGCCTTGTTGAAAAACGCGTCATCCTTGGCGCAGACGTCCTCGAAGAAGATGTTCGGCGACTTGCCGCCCAACTCCAGCGTCACCGGGATGATGTTTTGCGACGCGTACTGCATGATCAGGCGGCCGGTTGTCGTCTCACCCGTAAAGGCGATTTTGGCGATCCGGCTGCTGGTGGCCAGCGGTTTGCCGGCTTCCAGTCCAAATCCGTTGACCACGTTGACGACACCGGGCGGGATGAGGTCCTGCACCAGTTCGAGGAAGACCAGGACGGACGCGGGCGTCTGTTCGGCCGGCTTCAACACGACGCAGTTGCCCGCCGCGAGCGCCGGAGCCAGTTTCCATACGGCCATCAGCAGCGGGAAGTTCCACGGGATGATTTGGCCGACGACGCCGAGCGGCTCGTGGAAATGGTAGGCCACCGTGTGGTCGTCGATCTGGCTGATGCTTCCCTCCTGGGCCCGGATGCAGCCGGCAAAGTAGCGGAAATGGTCGATCGCCAGCGGCAGATCGGCTGCCAGCGCCTCGCGAATCGGCTTGCCGTTGTCCCACGTTTCCGCTACAGCCAGCATTTCCAGATTGGCTTCCATGCGGTCGGCGATTTTGTTCAAGAGGGCCGCCCGCTCCGCCGGCGATGTGCGCCCCCACGCCTCTTTTGCCTCGTAAGCCGCATCCAGCGCCAGCTCGATGTCATCCGCCGTGGAGCGGGGCACTTCGCAAAATGCCCGTCCCGTCACGGGTGTGACATTTTCAAAGTACTCCCCTTTCACCGGCGGAACCCATTTTCCCCCGATAAAATTTTCGTACCGCTTTTTGAACGAAACCTTTGCACCTGATTGTCCCGGCTGCGCGTAGATCATCGACGGACATGCCTCCTCATCGAATTGTTTTCCACACCTTTCCATTCATATGAGGTCGGCGGACAAATCAGAAGCGTTTCTCTGCCCGGGTCTCGTACAATATTTGGGCCGCCCGATTCCGGCCATCAGGCCAAATACAGCGAAATTCCCCCTCACCCCTCTGCCCATGCACGCAAAACAGCCGCCCGCGGTTGCGGACGGCCGTGTCTTCATTGCAGGGAAAACACGCGGGTGATCTGCGGCAGCTTCTCGATGGCGGCGATCACGTCCGGCGTGATGGCTTCGTCGGTAATGGAAACGAGCAGCGCGTTTTTCCCTTTTTGCTCTCGGGAGACATTCAGTTTGGAGATGTTGATTCGATTATCGGCCAAAATGCGGGACACGTCGTAAATCACGCCGGGATAATCGATGTGATAGACGAGCAGTCCGTGCGATTGCGGCGGAATCCGGCACGGACAGTAATTGATCTCGGCGATGTACACCTCCCGCCAGTCCTGGGCGATCGTGTACTTGCTGCCGCCCACCCGGAAAACGGCCAGGTGGTTGGCGTACTCTCCCGAGCTGGTCTGTACCGGTACGTCCGCACCCAGCCCTTCCACCAACGCCTTGGCAATGTCATCGCGCTGATCGTATGCCAGGATCGTCAGCGACGCTCCCGCCAGATTCGGCTCCAGCCTGCGGATCAGGCGTGCCAGGTCGCGCAGTTTTTCCGCATTGGTCATGGTCATGCACTCACGTCCCCTGTCTCTTTGTTTCGGGTTTTACCTGGGGAGAATCCACGCTTCTTCCTCCTTGATGATCGAGGAATGATTGATGGAGCGATACCACGCCGTCAAGGTTTTCCCGTCCTTTTCGTACGTGATTTTGTAGATCGTGTTTCCCTTGCCGCTCTTCTCAAACGGGCTCTCATCCACGGGGACGACGGTAATGGTTGTGACCCTTCCCCCTTGGCTGGCGATCTTCTCGTTAATGATCGACACGTGCTCCTGCCCCGTGGCGTACATGCCCATGTAGGCCAGTCCCCCGACGAGAAGCGCCCCCAGCAAAAACAAAACGATAATCAGCTTTGATTTCTGTGTCGCTTCCACGCTCCGATTCTCCCATCCGCGCTATTTCTCGGCATCCAGCAGCGTCACCCGGTCGATGATTCCGCCGCCGAGGCACTCCTCCCCGTTGTAGAAGACAACGGCTTGTCCCGGCGTAACCGCTTTTTGCGGCTGATCGAAGACGACCTCCACCGTGTTGCCTTCGCGCAGATGCACCGTCACGCCCTGATCCGGCTGCCGGTACCGAAACTTGGCTGTACAGGTAAAGGAAGACGCCGGCTCCTTGCCGCTGATCCAGTTCACATCGGTGGCGATCAGACGGGTGGAGTAAAGGCGGGGATGGCCGGCCCCTTCGGCGACGATCAGCACGTTGCGCTCCAAATCCTTGTCGACCACGAACCACGGCTCACCGGTCTTTCCGTGTCCGCCGCCGATGCCCAGACCCTGCCGCTGCCCCAGGGTGTAATACATCAAGCCGTCGTGGCGGCCGATCACTTCACCGTCCACCGTTTCGATGTCCCCCGGCTTGGCGGGCAGGTAGTTTTGCAGAAACTCGCGGAAGTTGCGTTCCCCGATGAAGCAGATCCCGGTGCTGTCCTTCTTTTTAGCGGTAGCCAGACCTGCTTTTTCCGCGATCTCCCGCACCTGCGGCTTGGTCAGGGAACCAAGCGGGAACATCGTTTTGGACAGTTGGTGCTGATCGAGGGCGTTGAGAAAGTAGGACTGATCCTTGTTGGAGTCGACACCGCGGAGCAGCCGGTACGCGCCGTCCCGGAACTCCACCCGGGCATAGTGGCCGGTCGCGATGTAATCGGCGCCGAGGTCCATCACCTTGTCCAGCAGTTCGCCAAACTTGATTTCCCGGTTGCACATGACATCCGGATTGGGCGTGCGCCCCCGTTTATATTCATCCAAAAAATACTGGAACACTTTCTCCATGTATTCTTTTTCAAAGTTTACCGTGTAGTACGGGATGCCAATTTGTTCGCAGACGCGCCGGACGTCCTGGAAGTCGTCTTCCGCCGTGCAGTGGCCGAATTCATCGGTATCGTCCCAGTTTTTCATAAAGATGCCGATGACGTCGTATCCCTGTTGTTTCAGCAGGTAAGCCGTCACGGAGGAGTCGACCCCTCCGGACATGCCGACGACGACGCGTGTGTCTTCTGGTCGCTTCATGGTCTTTCTCCTCTTTTCACTAAGGTTCCCTATCAGCATACCACGTTTCGGTCGACAATTCATGTGTGGATATGCTGTGGAGTGCGAAAAAAGCACCTGCCGTTGGTCCGGCAGGCGCTTCTCGCCGTCATTGCAGCCGAGCGTTCTCGTCCTGGATCTCCGAGCGGAACCCCTCGATGCTCTCTTCGCGGCGCTGGTTTTTCTGTTCGATGTTCGCCCGTTCTTCGGGCGTCAGCTCGTCCGCGTGCGCCTTCACGTAATCGCGCGATTCGCGGATGTTTTCCATCGTGTTCTGGATCATCTCCTGCAGTTTCTCCACGTTGTCCGAACGATCATCCGGCTTCGCCATCGGGGACACTCCTTTGCATGGGTAAGTTTGGACGTACCTTACCATTTTGCGCCCGCGGCGGCGGGATTATGTACGCCGGAATCAGCCGACAAACCGGCGAGGACACCAAAACGGCTGTGGTATAATGCAAACAGGAGAGTGTGAGAACCGGAGGGAATGACATGTCTTCGTTGGATTTGCTGGAACGAAAACTCCTGCGCATCCTGGCAGAGACGGAGCCGGTCCGGCTGAAACGGCGCTGGATTCAAAGCGGTGCGCCCGTTTCGGAAGAAGAGCAGCGGCAGCGGATCAGCCTGCTCCTGCGCCGTCTGGACTCGCTGCCGGAAGCCAAGCGGCAGGAAGTGAGGGCGCTTTTGAAATGGTACAACGGTTAACGGGACGGGCAGGAGGCGCCGATGCCCCAGTGCCCTTCCCGTTTTTCCATCCGCCGCACCTCGACGATGGCGTCCTGGTTGAGCGGACCGTAGATGTGCGGGTACAGCCGCCCGTCCTTCGCCTGTTCGTATGTGACCGGTGACGTGACGCGCTCCTCATCCACCACCAGCACCAGCAGGTCGCCGGTAAAATCGGCATAGACCCGATCGGCCACCCGGCCCAGCAGCTCCTCCCCTTTTGTCGCGTGAATAAAGCCTTCTTCCTCGTAATCGCGGGGCAGATAGACGTCCCGTTCCGCCCACTGCTCCCAATACGCCTTCGGTACCAGACAGTAGATGATGTGCATGTGCCTGCTTGTCTCCTTTGGTGTCAATCGAGCGGCAGCTTTTTCCCCGGGTTGAGGATGTTGTGGGGATCAAACAACTGTTTTACTTGTCTCATCAGATCGAGCGCCTCTCCGTGTTCGCGGCGGAGGTATTTCAGCTTGCCGACCCCGACCCCGTGCTCGCCGGTGCAGGTGCCGCCGCAGCGCAAGGCGTAGTCGACGAGATTGGCATTGACCCGCTCCGCTTTGTCCAGATCGTCCCGGTTGGTCGGATCGACCAACAGCAGGGCGTGGAAGTTCCCGTCGCCGACATGGCCAAGCAGGCCGCCCTCCACTCCGGCCGCCTCGATCTGCTCGCGGGCGTAGGTGATGGCCCCGGCCAGTTCGCTCAGCGGCACGCAGACGTCGGTGACCATGATCTTCTTGCCTTTCGAGCCGTGGACAAACGCGTAGGCGAGGTTGTGCCGCGCTTCCCAGAGGGTGTTCCTCCCTTTGGCATCCGTTTCAAACGCGAAGCCGCTGCACCCGTGATCGGCAGCGAGGTCCTTGGCGAACTGCACGTCCTGCTGCAGCCCGGCTTCATTGCCGTGAAACTCCAGAAAAAGCGTCGGCGCTTCCTCATAATGCGTACCGCTGTGCCGGTTCAGCTTTTCCATCGACACCCGGTCGACCAGTTCCACCCGCGCGATCGGAATGCCCACGGCCAAGAGGGAAACCGCCGTGCGGACCGCGCTTTCGACGCTGGGAAAGCTGGCCCGCGCCGCCAGGATGGACTCGGGAATGCCGTAGACCCTGAGCGTCAGCTCCGTAAAGATTCCCAACGTCCCTTCCGAGCCGACAAACAGGCCGGTCAGGTTGTAGCCGGCAGACGACTTGACCGCCAATCCGCCCGTACGGATGATCTGACCGTTGGCGAGCACCACTTCCAGATCCCGTACCTGGTCCCGCATCACGCCGTAGCGGACGGCCGTCGTGCCGCTGGCGTTGGTGGCCGCCATTCCGCCCAGGGTGGCATCGGCTCCCGGATCGACCGAGAAGAAGAGGCCGTATTTTTTCAGCTCCTTGTTGAGCTGGAAACGCGTCACCCCTGGCTGCACCCGCACCAGTTGGTCCTCCGGGCGAATCTCCACAATCTGGTTCATCCGTTGAAAATCGAGCGTAATCCCGCCCTGGTAGGGGATGACGTGTCCCTCCAGGCTTGTGCCCATGCCAAACGGCACGACAGGAATGCGGTGGCTGTTCGCAAACTTGACAACTTCGCTGACCTCGGCGGCGTTTCGCGGAAAAACGACGACGTCGGGCGTGTGCGGCCGATGATAGGATTCATCGCGGCTGTGCTGTTCCAGCATGGTCGGATTGACGCTCACCTGCTCGTGGCCGACCAGTTGACGAAGCGCTTCCGTCAGATTCATGTGCTTCCCTCCCCCAACATGACTCGCTGCTTTTTCGCCCAATTTTATCCGCTTTTGGCAGCCCTGTCTACGGGTTACCGGCTGGTAAGCGTTCGTTCAATGTGGCGGATCGCCTTCCAATAGGCCGCTTCGTCCAGCCGCCCCTGCTCACGCTGCCACTCGATGTAATTGCGCAGGGAAAGGAGGTCGACCCAAGCCTCCTTGGACTGCGGGTTGTCTCCCGGCACCTCGCCGGTGATTTCGCCTTCCCGCACCAGCTTGGCCATTTTCGTGGGATGGATGCCGATTTGATAGGCGATCTGGTATAATGCCGTCTTCATGGAACTCTCTCCTTCGTGAAACGCTTCGGCCCTGTACAGGGGACCCGGCTTGTCCTTTTTCATTCTGCCAGTCTTGACGCCGGCTGCCAATCCCCGAACGGGTGATGGTGAGAAAGTTGCGTCAGTCGATCAGGTATGCGTCCAATCACTTTTGGCGAAACCCGATATGGTAGTAGTAACACCATCCACGGCGGTGATGCGAGATGCCAAGCCGCAAGCGGCGTTTTGGATCGATTCCCTGTTTTCACGGCAACTGGTGCGGTCCCGGCTGCTCGGGGCCGGAACCGCCCATTGACGAGATAGACCGGTGCTGCATGATGCACGACAAGTGCTACCGAAAACGCGGCTATTTTGCCTGCAGCTGCGACAAAAAGCTAGTGAAGTGCCTGAAAAAGCACATTGATCGCACGACGGAGAAGGGGAGAAAAGCCTATCTAATGTATCTGTATTTTCGCAACAGCATCTGCGACCCCAAGCGCTAAGCGAAACGTAACACCCGCCTGGGATCGCGAAACCGGTTGTCCACCTGTCATTCGTCCCTCGCGTCGATGCGATCGGGCCGGATCCATCCGCTTATTCCGTTACGCGGTTCCCTCTTTTATCGATATAGATTTGATCGTTCGACCCGTCCGCCGTCACCAGCGCCAATCCGTCTAGAAAACTGCGCGCATTCGAAAATTGCGGCGGAATCACGAATGTTCCGGTTTTGTCGATAAATCCGTCTTTTCCCTTGATCCGGACGCGCGCGAGCCCCTCGGAGAATGGGTCTGCTGCATCAAATTGCGCGGGGATCACCAATTTTCCCGTCTTGTCGATATAGCCGAATCGGTAGCCGACCCTCACCAAAGCCAGGCCGTCAGAAAAATCGGTGGCATAATCGCCCGTTTGGTTACGGGTGTCAAAAGCGGGCGGAATGACGGTCTTTCCGGTTTTATCGATATACCCGTACTTCCCGTTGATCATGACCAGGGCCAGTCCCTCGTGAAAGTCAAACAACCGCGGCGCGCCGCTGTAATTGTAATTGAGCCCCTCCACCGAAAATTGAGGCTTGATGACGTAGGCACCGGTTTTGCCGATGTAGCCGTACCGACCGTTTCGCGCTACCGCGGCCAGGCCTTCATGAAAGTCGTTGGCGATGTCGAATTGCGGTTTGACGGCCAGTTTTCCGGTCTTGTCGATATATCCCCACAGGTTGCCGACCCGCACGGCGGCCAGTCCTTCCCGAAACGGCATGACCTCGTCATACGCTGCCGAGACGACCTTTCCGCTTTTGTTGATGAAGGCATATTTGTTCCCTTGTGCGACGACGGCAAACCCCTCTTGAAAATTGACGCCTCTGTCATACTCGTAGAGGGACCCCAGTGGATAGATGGGGTTGATGACCCACTGCCCTTTTTGATTGATGTACCCGTACTTGTAACCGACCCGCACGGCAGCCAGTCCCTCACTGAAATCTTTCACATCATCAAACTGCAGGGGAATCGCCAGTTCGCCATTGGCTCCGACAAATCCCCATTTGCCGTTGAGGTATACAGCCCCCAATCCTTCCCGAAACGGTCTGGCATTGCTGTACTGCGGATCGACCAGGACCCGGCCCGCCGCATCCATGTATCCCCATTTGCCGTTTTGGGTAAACGGGTACAATTTCGCACTCGGCGGAATGAGCGGAGCAGACGGCTGATCGGGCGCCTGTTTGGCCTGGACGATGGATTTGTCCGCCAAATTCTTGATGAATTGAACCGCTTCCGTCCGGGTGAGGTACGATTCCTTGGCGAAGCCGGTCAAGCTGGCCGTTTCCCCCCGCCCTTTTACCAGCCCCTGGTTGTACAAATACTGGACCGCGTTGTTCGTGTCGTAACGGAAGCCCTGCGAGGCAGCAATCAGTTTGGCTACGCTACCCCGTTTGATCGGACGGTCCGACTGCTCCCGGGACACCGGCCAATGATACGCTTCGGCCTGCCGGTAATAAACGTCAGCCCAGTATGTACCCGCAGGCTGAAGCGTCAGCGCGTTTCCGCGGTTTGCGTAATAACGGAGCAGCATCGCCAAAAACTCGCTTTCCTTGACGAACTGATCCGGCTTGAAGGTGTGGTCCGGGAAACCGGAAATCAAACGCTGCTCCACACCCCATCTGATCGTATCGTATCCCCAGTAGGCCGGGGAGACGTCCTGAAACGAAACGGATTCCGCCGCGGCCGTCAAACCGACGCTGCTCCACGCCAAAACGCCGGCGGCCACCATGTTCAAGCAGTTCTTCCTGTACTTCTTCATGTGACTTTTCCCTCTTTCGTGAAATGTGCTGCAATTGTAAAGACGCGAAAGGGAAGGAAAAGTTCCGAATACCAGTAAGGTATGAGACTGCCAGCCTGCGCTTAAGAAAGTGGCACAACCTTATCGAGAGAGGGAATCCAAAAAGGACTCCGCAGCGTCGTCCAACAGCTTTTCCCGGTTCGGATCCTCATTTGCGTCGCTGTCAACCTCAAGCTCTCCACCGTTGATTGCCGACGTGTCCTCCGCCTGTTCGGTGATCAGCGGGGTGTCCATGTTTTGTTTCGTGGTAAACAGGTTGATGTTCGGGATGTTGTTCCTGGCATCCGTCTCCATGATCATGCTCCTTGTGGTCAGAATTGAGGGGAAGGCGGTCGTCCGCAGCCGGGGATGGATCGGACAGACACACTCTTACTATGCGCGGTCAGCACGAGAATTATTTCCGGGAAATCACGATCCTCTCCGTTTCATCAGAAGGGCTCTTTCTGCTTGCTTCCATCCCCGTTGGGGCATACTAACGCGTAAAGGAGCGTGGACCATGTTGGATAACAAATCGACGTACTACGTTACAAACTGGGACGACGCGTGGGAGTATACGCGGGCACTGGAGGCGATGAACATCCCGTACGTCGTCGAATCGCCGGGCTCTCCCCTCCACCTGAACGAGGGGGAACTGGCCATTGTGTTTCCCCACCTGACCATGAGAACGTACGCGAAGGTGCGGACCCTCTTTGGCGGTGACGGAGAACGGTATCCGGATTAGCGCGGCCCCCTTGCCAACCATGTTTTGGCAACCTGCCGTCTGCCGGGTCCCATCCAAAGCCTCGCATGGACGAAAAATGGACCGGCGGCAAGACTTGTCTTTGTCAGGCCGGGGATCGAACGGAGCCCTTTCCACAGCGGAAACGGATAACTCCAGGGGGCATGCCTGCTTAACAGGGGCCGCGTCAAACGATAAAGGGGCTTTTCCCGTACGGTCTGCATCGAAGGGATAATGTGACGAGACGGCCGTTACTCATGTGCTGCTTTTTCAAATGGAATCCGATTCGTTGCGCTTGGCCGAAATTTGCTTCAAATCCTTGAATCCCACAAATGTCTTGCTGCACTCGTTCCATAATCGGAAACGGAGCGATCGCAGGCTGGACAGCAGCGTCAGGGTATGTACTTCCTGAAAACGCGGGTGATTCCTGTGAACCGCTTCCAGGTAATAGTTGGGGATCCGCGCGCTCAAGTGGTGAATATGGTGAAAGCCGATATTTCCGGTGAACCAGCGCAGGACCTTCGGCAGCTTGTAGAAAGAACTCCCCTGCAGGGCTGCCTTCACGTAGTCCCAATTTTCTTCCTCTTCAAAATACGACTGCTCAAACTGGTGCTGGACGTAAAAGAGCCAGATGCCGGCCATACCGGAAAGGAAAAAAATCGGGCCCTGAACCAGGAGAAACGCTTGCCATCCTACTGTCCAGCAAAGCAATCCAGCCACCGCAGCGATGCCAAGGTTTGTCACGTAGGTGTTGATGCGTTCCTTCAACCCGGCTCGTTTTCGGTTAAACCGATAAGCGATCAGAAAAATGTAGATCGGGCCTACGCCAAACATGATGAGCGGATTACGGTATAGCCGGTATGCCAAGCGTCGCAGCAGAGGCGACGACACATATTCCTCTACCGTAAGCGTCCAAATATCCCCCGTCCCCCGCCGATCCAAGTTGCCGTTGGTGGCGTGATGAACGGCGTGGCTGTGCTGCCATTGGGAATAAGGGCAGCAGGTCAGAATGCCGGTGAACGTCCCGACAATCTTATTTGCCGCCCGATTTTTGAAGTACGATTGATGACAGCAATCATGAAAAATGATGAAAATCCGTATCAGAAATCCACCGGCAAGAATGGCCAGTGCAAGGGTAAGCCAATAGGAAACCGACAGACTCAGATAGGCGGCGTACCAGAGCAGAAAAAAAGGCAACAGGGTATTGATGATCTGCCACACACTGTACTTCACACATGGTCTTTCGTAAGGTGCGATGTCTTTTCGCCATCCGGCTTGTTCCTCATGAGACATTCGTATAGATCTTCCCCTCTCCGAATCCATTCTGTAGGTATCGTATGCTGAAAATCGTTCAAGTTTCCATCACGTCCTGAAATTTCCACGATGTCTGTTACGCATCCCCAATGAACCAACCTGTACCCTTCTCAAAGCATGTTTGAATCATATCATAGAATTCCTTAAAAACACAGCTTTTTCCACTTATCGAAGGCAGTTCGTACCGCCAAACCGTCTCATCATCCGCAGCCATTTCCTGGGGCTTTCTTTTACGAATTGGGCTTATATCCCTTACGTTGATGTAGGCGTGAGCCCAATCCATGATCTGGGTACATACATAGAGATACATCGTACTTACAAATACAGGAGGAGTCGTCTGCAGATGCGAAATCGAGGTTTGGAAAGTCTGTCCATTCTTAGTGTGCCGCGTTTGCGCTATGCGACACAAAAATGCATGGGGGAGGCGCCGTATGGCAGATGCATTTGTTGGTAGGTCGTTAGATGAAATCAGATTTTGGTCGAGAATCATGAAAGAACATTCTCTTTTCCTTAAATTAGGGTTTCATTGTGACGATACCAAATTAATCGACGAAGCAAACCGGTTTTACACCATTTTTGAAGACATTGAAAATCAGGCCCTTTCCCTCTCACCGGATGTAGACCCGCAAAGAATTTTCGATTTTAACAATATCGTTCACAATGCGGTTTGTCACATTTGGAAGTTCAAACGAAAAGTACTTGACTTGATTATTCGCTGCAGGATTGGAGGGAACAATTTTCCGTTGTTGGTCGATCATGTAAGCAGGGAAGCTGCATATTTCATGAAGCGATTAGAGCAATTAAATACGGGAACCCTTGATCCCTTACCCGATGCCATCATTAATGAAAATGTATTCTTCCTAAGAATCATGGCCGACCACGCCAAATTTATCAACCACTTACTTGATCCTTCCGAAAGAAAACTTGTAGAACAGGCTCGTGAGTTTAGCCACGACTTTGATCAACTCCTTTTTCAAGCGATTGACCTCAACTCCATGCGACCTCAGTCCCAAACCCTTCCTCTCCTTGATCAATTTGTAGATCAAAATCGGGTTTCTGTTCGTCAATTACGTGACTTCAAGAAGACAGCTCGTGATCTGATTGAGGCATGCAGAATAAAAAGCATTATCCCGCCGCTGCTCGCTGATCATGTATTCAGAGAAGCATCACACTTCCTCGAAATATTGGATTCATTTGAGTTGGCTTTGTCCTCCTCGAAATAAATAGATCGTCTCGTCTTATCCGTCTGTAAACATTCACGATATGCCCCCACATTGGGGGTTTTACTTTTTCAAAAAGGGCAGCCTTGATGATCCTCCTTTCCACTTTCTTGCTGCAATTTTTGCCCTCTCCGATTACACATTATGGAAAAAGTCGGTTTCGTTCCAGCGTGAAAACCAGATTAGGTTGAGGGGAAAGTTCCTTCAACAACAAAATGGACATTTTGTCTTCATGGTCCGTCCAATCATTTCTAGCGATTATTCATACAATAAAGTATCAAACACGAAAGAGGTGGTATTATGTCATTCTGTTTCAGACGTCGCCGCCGCCGCTGCTTCTGATCACCTAACGTCCGGATAGTTATATTCGGACGTTTATCACTTCGTTCCCTTCCACAATTTGCAACATTTGACCAATTGAGAGATTTGTTGTAAGGTGAATGGGAATGATCAAAAAAAGGTGTGTGCTTTTATGGCGAAAGAGTATGCGGTTGGCTGGGGAACCTTGGCACTGATCAATGCCGGATTGGCCCAGACAAAAAATCAAAGCGGCCTTTTATGGTTTTTCCTCTCCCTGTTACTCGGCCCCATCGCAACCTTTATGATTGTTGTTTTGGTGAAGGTTCCGAAAGATGAACATTGATCGAAATCACCCGGTCTGCGAAGAGACGGACAAAACCGAATCGTCCGGACGATCTGCGCCGCCTCCGCGGCTTTCTTCCATGATGCGGCCAGCTTAACCGGTGAACGATTTCGTCACGCGCACGACATCCTCTACCCGAATCCACACAGAATCCCAATCACTGACCAGCAGGAACCGACGTTCGTCCGGGTCAATCTGCTTTACGATCCCCCATGCCGTTTCAAACACGCCGCGTCCTCCGTACATTTCCCGGAACCATGTAACGTTGATCGCGTAATCGTACTGCGTTGAGTCATAGATACGAAAACAGTTCTCATCATAGTCGATCTCATCGACAACCGGTCTCCCTGCGAGCCCCTCATCCGCGTTCACACGCCGGCTTTCTGTTTTCTGTTCCGGCTGTACCATCCGCATGGATCCGAACCAATCCTCTATCTTCCGCTCCATCTTGATGTCTCCTTTCGTTCCCACGCTTCCAGCAGCTTGATGTCGTCCGGGCGTGATCGATCCCATTCGATGTACGCTTCCCGTGCCAACGCGGCCAGTACTTCCATGACGCCGCCGCGGCTGCGGCTGGTTTTCACGCACAGTTCATCCACCGTCGGGGTGCGCCGACGACCAACGGAAAAGTTGGCGATGATGCGGAGCACCTTCCGTTCAATATCCTGCAGCACGATGTTTCACCACTGGCACAGCGGCAAGGATGTTGTCAACGGAAAATACGCGAAACGCCCGACGCGCAAAACAGTAGGCTTTCACATTCCCCCTGCTGATCTCATGGATCCGGACGGTTCGCTTCGACGTTCGCCCGTGGCGATCCACATAGATGATCTCGACAAGCTGACCGCTGTTCATATAGCGCTGCAAGTTCCCGAGCATAGTCGTTCCCCCCTCGTGAATGCGAACGTTTGTTTGTATTATATGCGAACATGAGGCGAACATGCAAGAAAAAATGCCCCACTACCAGTGGAGCAAGTGATGGAAAACAATCTTCGGCCGATCGTGTTGATTGCGTCAGATATGCAGCGCTTTAGAATCGCTGTTGGCCTGGAACCATTGGGGCTCCGGTATTCCCTCGAGGAACTCCCCTTCCCCTTTTTCCGCGGTACTGTATTTTTGAAGCACCCGGGGACTTTTACCGGAAATAGTTTCCGTCCTTCTTACGACCGATACGCCTCCTCCAGAATGCGCAGGTAATCATTCGCCGTAATCGTCCGCACATTGCTTGGCGTGGAGCCGTTTTGCACCGACAGCTCCACGATCCGCGGGAAGTCCTCTTTGCGGACACCCGGCAAGTCCTTCAGCTTTGGAATGCCCAGGCCGTGCGTAAAGGCCTCGATGCCGTCAATCAGCTTTTCGACGGCGAGCTCGTCCGCGTCGGCATCGGCGGCAAACCCCATGTAACGCGCCAGTCTGGCGTGCATCGGCTTGTTTTCCGCAGCGTTGAACCGAAGCACATGAGGCAAAAATACCGCATTCGCGACGCCGTGGGGCGTGTCGTATAGCCCGCCGAGCGCTTCCGCCAGACAGTGCACAGCCGCGACATCCGCCGAGCCAAAACAGAGCCCCGCCAGCAGACTGCCCTCCAGCATGGCGGCACGGGCCTCTTCGTTCCGACCATCGGCATAAGCAGCCGGCAGTGCGGAGACAATCGTCTGCATCGCGCGGGCGCCGAGGGCTTGCGAGATCGGATTGGTCACTTTGCAGGTATACCCCTCGATGGCGTGAACCAAGGCGTCGACGCCGGTGGCAGCGGTGACGGCGGGCGGAACGCTGAGCGTCAGGGCGGGATCAAGCACGGCGAGCGTTGGGCGCAAGGCAGCGTGTTTGAGCGTCATTTTCCGGTGGGTGGACGACTCGGTGATGACTGCGGAGCGGGTCACTTCCGATCCCGTCCCGGCTGTGGTGGGGACGCAAATGATCGGGGCAATGTTCGCGTAGGGAAGCCGTCCGTCCGCGTAATCGGCTGGCGCTCCGCCATTTGGTCCGCACAGCGCGATCGTTTTCCCCGTGTCCATGGCGCTTCCCCCGCCGATGGCCACAACCATGTCGGCGCCGCTGTCACGGAATTGTTCCGCTCCCGCCAAGCATTCCGTATCCCGCGGATTTTGGCTGAGCGACGCAAACAGCGACACGGCAAAGCCCGCTTCCTCCAAAGCTGTCTGGATCGGTTCGACCAGGCCCGCGCGGATCACGCCGGGGTCGCTGACCAGCAAAATGGACGAGCCGACCTGCAGGGAATGCAGCAGTTCCGGCAGGTGGAGAGCCCTGCCCATCCCCATTTCAATACGCGTGGAGCAATAGTAGTGAAAGGCATTCATCCGGTTTCCTCCCGATTTCTACAAGCTCGTGTCAGTACCATCATACAGGCTGGGAAAGAGGGTTTCCATAAAAAATTTGAAATATTCCACTTATTGAAGGGAACAAAAATGTGAAACGAACAGAAAACGCCATACGAAAACTCCTTTCCTTGGGAAAACACTCGTTCCCTATTCGTAACAAATGTTTGGAAACGTCTCGTTCTCTTGCTTCAGGCGTTCGAAAGGTTTTTCGCATGGACTTCTTTCTTCGCGGGGGATGAGGTTTCCGTAGATGCACCTTTTCCTTTCGTCAAGCGTATCCCTTCCATTTCTCTCCCGAACCGCCTCGTTGTTCACGTAACCAAATAGACGATCCGTTCGTCATACGGTATGAACTCCAGTTCCAAGGGGGGCTCGCGGTGATAAAAAATGGCTGGTATGTCATTACAGGTTCCTATTTTGTTACCCTATTCCTTACGTCATGGATGTACACCGCTATCACGAAGCTGCCGATTGACCGGTATCGAGACATTTCGGGACTGGTCTTAGGCTCTGTTATGGTGGTCATCCCGTATCTTGTTGGTGGTCTTTACGCAGGGATCTCTCATAAACGAGGAGCAGCAAGAGCAGCCGTGTGGATCAGTATGGTCCCCGCCATCTCGGAAAAGGTTCTGATTTTTCTGATTGGCACCTGCTTTGTCGTGGTGGAAGGGAACCGTGTCACGTGGGAAAATGTCATGATGTTCGTCAGCACCGAAGCCGTTCCCTATTTTACAAATGCGTACCTTTTGACATTCCCCTTGTCTGTTCTGGTAAGTGTTGCGGCAGCAGCGTGCATCCATGTCCGAACCGGATCGAAGGAATAAACGATGCTTCAAACGGAACGGATGTGTTGGCAAAAAAACCCGCCTCCGCGCAGGAGGCAGGTTTTCCTGACGAACTGCCCGACAGCGTTAGGTGTCAAGGCATGTGATTCGCTTACAAGCGAACAATGGTTCTTCCGCGCACGTCCCCTTTTAGGATGGCGGAGACGGCCAAGGGAATCTCATCCAGTGCGATTTCGTATCCGATGCTGTCCAACAGGTTCTCCGGCTTGAGATCCCCCGCCAATCGCTCCCACAGCTTCACACGGACGTCCATCGGGCAGTAGACCGAATCGATTCCCAGCAGATTGACGCCCCTCAGGATAAAGGGAAATACCGTACCGGCAAATTCCGATCCGCCTGCCAGTCCGCTGAGCGCGACAGATCCCCCGTATTTGATGGAGCTTACGACAGAGGCCAGGGTCTTTCCGCCAACCGGATCCACAGCAGCCGCCCACCGCTCTTTTTGCAATGGACGGGTGTCGGTCAGCTCGTCACGACTGAGGATTTCCGCTGCCCCAATCTTATGTAAATACTCATGTTCAGACGCTTTTCCCGTGCTTGCTGCCACATGATAGCCGTTCTTGGCCAGCATCGCCACTGCTGTGCTGCCAACCCCGCCAGTCGCACCCGTTACAAGAACAGGTCCCCGATCCGGATTCACCCCGTGTTCTTCCAACCGTTGGATGGACAGTCCCGCCGTAAAGCCCGCCGTACCGAGTGCCATCGCTTCTTTCAAGGTCAGCCCCTGCGGCAGTTTCACAACCCAGTCGGCCGGCACGCGGGCGTATTCACTGAATCCGCCAAAATGGGACACCCCCAGTTCGTAACCCGTGACAATCACGTCGTCCCCTTCGCGGAAACGGGGATCGCGCGATGCCGCAACCGTGCCGGCCAAATCGATGCCCGGAACAAACGGGTATGATTTGACGATCCGGCCATTCGGAGTGCACGCAAGACCGTCTTTATAGTTGACGCTTGAATACGCGACCCGAATGGTGACGTCACCGTGCGGCAAATCGTCGAAGGTCAATTCTTTTACGTTCAAGGATAATGAATCTTCCGTCTTTTCAACCACCAATGCACGAAAATGAGTCGTCAATGGTCTCACCCCGCCAGAACATATCGTCTACGATGGTCTTATTCTACCAAACGAAACAGTTCCCTTCATGAAATGAAATGTGGACGGAAAGGCGTGCGCATTGCAGCATGTCTGGTTCGGCAACACATTTGTGCCGACAGCACCGGTTGCGCACGCCTTGATCATCGTCCATTTCGTTACCGGCTGGAGGTTTTACCGGGGAGTCTACACCGGCTTGTCCTGAGAGGAGTGCTGCACGAGCTGCTGCTTGACGTACTTTAGTTCAGCCACGATGATAAAGCTGACGATCACAAGCAAAAACCAGGAGCTGATCTTGCTCAGGTGCACCAGCTCCCATCCTTCCCGCTGATGCGGATAACGCCAGGCACCGAAAAACGTCGCGATGTTTTCGGCAATCCAGATAAAAAAGCCGATCAAGACAAACGACAGGGGCAGCGGCATCCACAGGCGTTCTTCGGCCACGCGAAAGGTGACGCGGGTACGCCAGAACACCACGAAGATGGCGGCGGTCAGCACCCAGCGCATGTCCCAAACATAATGATGGGTAAAAAAGTTTAGATAGATGGCAGCCCCGAGCGTCACGACGAACAAATGATGCGGCCAGCCCATGATATCGACCTCCAGACGGCGCCACGCCTGGCACAGATAGCTGGCCACGCTTGCGTACATAAAACCGCTGTAGAGAGGCACGCCAAATATCTTCGTGTAGGCCTCTTCCGGATACGACCAGGACCCCATGTGCACCTTGAACATCTCCAGTATCAGGCCGATCAAGTGAAACACGGTAATGACCTTGAGCTCGTCCTTTGTTTCCAACCCGCTTTTCACCATCAGCACCTGAAATGCCAGGCAAAGCAGGAGCAGCAGGTCGTATCGGGGAAGACCCGGTATGGCGACGAGCTTGGACAATGCCAGGGCAGCAAAAATGAAAACCGGAAAGAGGCAGGACATCGCCTCCTGATAGGTAAAGTGCAGAAGAAGCCGAACAAACCGTCTCATGTGATAACCTCACCCGCAGATGTGTGTGCTGCTGCCGGAAGGTCATCGGGGTACCCGACTCTCCCACATCCGGCGTACAGTCGGGCATCGGGGGAACCGGCGTGTACGTTTGTTTCATTGGACAGATCCCGTTGCAAAGGAAGATCCTGCGCCTTGGGGATTTGCTCCTTGCAATTCTGTTCCACCCCGTGAACAGCATGATTGACGGCGAAACGGCTTTCGCTAACCGGCAGGTCGTCTGGCAAGTATTCATGCAACCATTGCGGCGATTCGAGTGCTTGCATCCTTTTTCCTCTTTTCTGTTTTCTTCCTCATAGCAGATGGTTTCTATTTTTCCAAGTTGATTTTACCATGGTTTCGCCGTGTGGTACCAGTGGCGCGAACGTTCTTTCCCGACTTTCCCATATTTCCCGTGTCCCCCAGGATCATGGCCGGCTCATTTCTTGCCGGAACCGTGATTGTCATTGGATATGATGCTGCCGATCTGAGCCAGCTCACACCGCAGGCAGGAAATAAACGTCCCCGGAATGAATGGTGAAACCTTGTGAACCATGGTATCTTCAAACACGAGGTGATGATTGTGGATGATTCGTATGATGACCTGAGACGTGATGTGCAGATCGGCCATGAGATCGAGTTTGTGTACAAGAGCCGTAGATTTTCCATTACGCAGGCTCAAACGGGTTGGGTTTTGTCCGAATTCCAGGGATCATATCAAACGTTCACCACGTATAACGAGCTGCTTGAACATGGGAGGATTGACGGCCATTGCCTTGCAGACATTTGGAGCAGCGTCGTTGTCGAAACAATCTTCTGATGGCCTCAGGTACTGTTGTGGGAAATCAGCCCGCGTTCTTGATGGTCCAGTGAAATGCATCCGGTTCGTCCTCCCGCTTGGCTCAACGCTTCATGATTGCGATGGCACACCGCCTTTTTGCACCTTCTTGGTCTGTTGAGAAATCGGGATATGGACGGCTTTGATCCGCTTCTCCTGACTGTCCGAATCGTACGTTCCGACTTTCATCCCCATTCTCGTACCTCCATCCATCCTATCGTGTGTTGTGTTACGTAACTTGATCATTTACACTATCTTTTACATGCACTACCAATTTTTTAATACGCAGGTGGAGAGAGGTTTCAACATGAATAAACATAAGACAAAACAACCCATATGGGCTTGGATCGTGATTGTTTTAACAGGGGGATGCCTGATTCTACTTGGTTCTTCAGCGTGGGCGCTTTTTGCCATTCCGCTGCTAATGGCAGGTTTTTCTACTGATTCGCCAAGTACTCCAAAATACGTGCCAATCCTGATATTGATTATCGGTTACGGCATATTGATCGGCTGGGTCCTGCTTTTCTATACTGCAATTCGTTCTGTTATACGAGCGTTTAAAAAGAAAGCATAACGCAATCATGTTCTTCCTTCCAGTAATGGAGCAGATTTAGAAAGGAATGCCGGACTATACTGGTTAGTCCGGCTCTTTGCATTCCTCTGTGTATTTGGAAGTAGCAGAACCCGAAACCTATCGAAACGTTTTATGCCAAAAAACGTAACATGAAAGTAGTTATCATGATCCAAAGGAGGCCAACATGTTCCTTTTTGGTGTACTTCTCATTCTGCATGGCCTGTTGTCCATAATCTCACCGCAAATCTTGTGGTTTCTAACGGAAGGATGGACATTCAAAGATGCAGAGCCGTCAGATGCCGTCACCATATTTGGCAGAATCTTCGGGGTATTTACTCTTGTTGTTGGAATATACCTCGTCTCCCGTTGATTACACGTTGAGCATTGCGCCCGTTTATCCACCCTCGAAAGCCCCCCTAGAAAATAAGAAACAGCCTTGATTTCTCAAGGCTTTTCGTATGGAGCGGGTGATGGGAATCGAACCCACGCCGCCAGCTTGGGAAGCTGGAGTTCTACCATTGAACTACACCCGCATCGGCGAGAGGATTGGGCTGGGAAGATGGTGCCGGTGAAGGGACTTGAACCCCCACTCCATTGCTGGAAACGGATTTTGAGTCCGTCGCGTCTGCCATTCCGCCACACCGGCACGTCTGTATATTGTTATAGCAGATTGGTGAGAAATAGTCAATGGTGGGGAGAGACGGATTCGAACCGCCGAACCCAGAGGGAGCAGATTTACAGTCTGCCGCGTTTAGCCACTTCGCTATCTCCCCGTATGAATGCCCGTGGTGCCGGCGATAGGAATCGAACCCACAACCCCCTGATTACAAGTCAGGTGCTCTACCAATTGAGCTACACCGGCAGGTAAGCGTCCTCTCCCATTTCCCATTTTTATCCTCAGTGAAAAAGGAGGAGACGCTTTTAAATCTATCATATTAAACTATCGCATGTCAATAGAAAATTTCCGAGAAAATTTCACTTCCCCTGTTCTTCGAGAATGCGTCCCGCCCACTCGTGAAAAACCGGCAGCGCCTGCTCCACGTCGGGGAACACCTGCTCTGCTTCGCAGACGAAGTCGGGAAAATCGGTGATGCGGTTCTTGCGGATGCGGACGCCGTCCGATTCGCACTTGATCTCCAGAAAGTGCGGGACCGGCTCGTCCACGCCCCATTGATTCTCCACGAACTCATAGGTACGCACCCATTCCAGAATGCGAATTTCCCCTGGTTTCAGGCGGAGCACTTGTTCCAGGGACATAATCGTCTCATTTCCGTAGTAATGCATGATCGTCATCCCTTCTGCTGCACCTCCGGTCGTGTTTCGCGTTTCGCGCCTGTGCCCTTTCATTTCCGCAAAGAAAGACGGGATCGCCGCGTCTCCCGTCCCGTTTTGCTCTTCCGTCGCAAGAACCCCTCTGTCGCTCTATTGTCCCCAGATGAACGACCGGGGCTTGGGGGAAGTTGTTCTTTGCTGCATCGGGCAGCCGGCACGCAAATCAGATACGTTCCGATACCGGACTTGCAAGAGAAAGAGAACCTCCCCACGTTGCGGCCGGAAGCCCATCTTTCACCTAGATCGAGGAAAGCAGTTCTTTCAGTTCTTTGACAATCACCGCCTGGTACCCCGTTCCCTCGCCGTACTTCTCCAGCATCTCTGCGCGGGCAGCCTTGATCTTTTCCTCGTAATCCGGCGCGCTGCGGTCCGGATTTTGCTGTTTGAAGGCAACCATTACGGCTTGGACGTGCTGCGGGCGCGGTCCCCATTTCCCCAGCACATGGCCGCCCGTGTCGGCAAAGATGGCGATGGGAATCGCTCTGCCGCCCATGGTGAGAAACTGGTCCATCAGATCGAGATGTTCTTCCATCACCAGTACTTCCACAGGCATTTCCGTCTCTTCCAACGCGCGGAACAAGACGGGCACATTGCGCACGACGTCTCCGCACCAATCGGCGGCCAAAATCAGACAGCGCAGGTCGTCACGGTGGCGCAGCGAGGCGAAAAACTGCCGCTCCTCTTCACTCGGCCAGGAAAATGCCTGATACCACCCCGCAAAGGCTTCCTTGTTTTTGCTCATGGTGTCCATGAACGCCTGGGGCTTCAATCCGTTTCCAAACTTGTGGGCCACATTGACCGACATGGGTTCCCCTCCTCGATTTCCACTGTACCATTCTAGCTTTCCACGCGGCCGAACGAAAATCCTCTTTCTCCCCGCACGCAGCGAAGATCCCCGCGGCTTTTGCGGCCAGGAAAGCTCTCATCTCCCCAAAACAAGTCCTGCCCCGGCCTGCAGAGCCAGCGCAGGGACCATCGCTCTCCGTCTGCAACTGTTCGCCCCCGATTGCATCGGCCTTTCGCCTGCGCGGATGGCGGCACCGGCACCAGGGCTCGTCCCGTGCGAGGTTTTCCTGCCGTCGCCTTCATTCCAGACCATCCCCCAAAAAAACAAACAGCGCGGGCTAGCGCTGTCGTTTCCATCAAGACCGGGGAGCCGTAAGAATGCAGGGCACACCGCAGCCGATCGCCCCCGGGCGCGACATCTTGTCGACGTACGCCATGCCTCGAGCGCACGGCTGCTTGCACACTTTACAGGTCTCGGACGTGACGATTTTCAGATTCAACTGGTTGGGATGCTGCCGGGATTCCCGATTCGTCTTTGCCTTTTTCGGTTTTGCCATCCGTTCTCCCCCCTCCACCCCTGGATCGGTTTATTGTATGAAGGAGAACAACCCTGTTCTTTAGGCAAGGACACAAAACGGAGAGACCCGCCGGAAATTGGGCCGGGAGCGGAAAAGATGCGCCCGGTTTCGGTTCGCCCGGAGCGGAATAGATGCGGCACGGTTTTGGTTCGCCCGGTGTCTCGCCATGACGGTGTCGGCACAAAACAGCCGGCGCGCAGCAAGCGCCTCCGGCCGTTCGTCATGGCCCCGGTCCGCTGTGGATTACCTCCTCACCGGTACGGCTGGCCGGTGAGAAACCCCCACAGCCGCTTCAGTATCCACCACGGTCCGATCAGCAGAAAGACGGGATTTTTCAGAAAGGAGGGAGGATTCCCCTCAACGTAGTGGCCGACAAATTGGAAGATCCACCCGACGATGAACAGGCCGAGCGCCCACTTCCAGCTCCAGAAAAAGAGCGGCAGGGAAATGACGATCATGGGAATGCCGAACGCGTGGGTCAGCTTGTTGACGGGATGCTGGTGGTCGCGCTTGTACCGTTCCAAAAAGGACACCTTTTCCTCCATGTGAAAGACCTCCTTTTTTACAATATTCTAATACTTTGGAGTGCTGCCTTGGAAGCCGTTCACTGCCGTATTTTCGCTGCTTTCCCACGACGGATCGCCCATTCGTCTCCATCTGGGCCTCATGACCGGATGGACGATTCTTTGGTAACGGGAAAGACGGCCGGGTGGAACCATAGGGTCGCTCGTGAACGGAGGACTTGCGCATCATATTGGCCGTCATGGGCCGCTTTTCATTGGGGATCCCGGCAAAGGATGGTATAATGAGGAAGCGTGTGCTGTCAGAGAAAAACCGTGATGTTACAGGTGGGAGAGCGATGGATCGGACCAGAACGGAACGGGTCAAGGCCGAACAGAGGAAAAGACGGCGCAGACGCTTGTACATGATGCTCAACGGCGTCATGCTCGGCGTGCTGTTCCTTCTGTTCTTCGGGTTGTATCGGATGGAGAATCCGCAGAGGGAGACTCCCCAACAGAGCGGAAGCGGTCAATCGGAACAAGCCGGCGAGGCGCCGACAGGAGACAACAGCGGCGGCGAGCCGACCGTCACGCTCAGCTTTGCGGGAGACACCATGATGTCCGGCCGCGTGGAAACGAGGTTGAGGGAGAACGGCTTCGATTTTCCGTTTGTGCACGTAACATCGCTGTTTCAGCAGGATGATTTTACCGTCGCCAATTTGGAAACACCCGTGACCACGCGCGGTACGCCCGCTGCCAAGACCTTTGTGTACAAGTCGCCGCCGGAAGCGGTTCCGGCGATGAAAGCGGCCGGGATTGACCTGGTCAATCTGGCGAACAACCATTCCATGGACCAGGGCGTACAAGGCCTGCTTGACACGTTTCGCGTACTGGATGAAAACGGGATCGCCTATGTCGGTGCCGGCGCAGATGCAGCCCGCGCGTACGCTCCGGTGTTTGTCGAACGAAACGGCATCACCATCGCGTTCTTCGGCTTCAGCCGGGTTGTTCCGGAAGTCAGTTGGTACGCCGGCAAAAACAAGCCGGGGCTCGCCGTCTCGTACGACCCGACCCGCGCTGTGGAGGCGATTCGCACGGCACGACCCGAGGCCGACCTCGTCGTCGTGATCGCTCATTGGGGCAAGGAGAAAGTGGATGTCCCCGTCGATCACCAAAAGGAGCTGGCCCGCGCCTACATCGACGCCGGCGCCGATCTTGTCGTCGGCGGTCATCCGCACGTGCTGCAGGGGTTCGAATCGTACCGCGACAAGTGGATTGCGTACAGTTTGGGCAATTTCATTTTTACGCGTGCCGCGGAGCCGAAAACCTGGGAGACCATGGTGCTGCAGGCGACGTGCACGAAACAGGGAGCCTGCACCCTGAAGATGCTGCCGTACCACGCGGAGTTGGGACAGGCGGTGCCGATGAACGAGGCGGATGGCGCCCACCTGCTCAAGCGGATCGAATCCATCTCGACCCATGTCAGGATCGACCCGGACGGCAGCGTGCATGACGGGACTGCCCAGACGGCGCAATGAACACGCGGCAGGAAACCCCCCGCCCGCACGCAAACCTCTCCGGAACGCAAGCATCCCCGAATCGTGCAGCGGGTTTCCGGCATCCGCTCGGTCTTTCCCCACCGGACACAAGCCAAGGCGCGCGTTCGGGGCGGCCCCGTTTACGCCCCGCGCCGACGTATGGATCACAAAAAAGGAGCCGGGAATCCAGGCTCCTTTTCATGTACGTATCGAAGCACCTTTCATTCATGCAGGGGACGCCATCTCCATTCGTTTCTGGCTGCCCGTTTCCCCATCCACTCGTAAACCGAATACCCCAACACGTTACAGAAGGCAAAGACAAGGATCCACCCCATGTGCAACCGGCCATGATGATACGCATTGATCGATGCCCAAATCGTGAACAATGTCGCGTAAATCGCAGCACCTACGAAGAACACAAAGGGGATCACCGGAAAAATCCGCTTTGATTCCATATGCACGTACCAGTCGGCACCGCCTATATCATACCCCAGGTCCATCAGCATCCAATCAGGAGCCGATACCGATTTTTCGTACTGGTAGGCGGGTATCGCTTCATTTCGATGGTAGGAGTGGATGCCCGTTTCGGTTTCCCTTTTCACATCATCCATGTGATAGATTTGAACGTGGACAATCTGTTCTTTCTCATGTACCAAAGTTTTTATGTCCTGTTTCATGTCGTCGGAAATCGCTTCTTTCTTTCCTAACATTCCGACTATTTGTTCCGCGACAGCGAGGTTTTCCTTCCGATGTCCGTCGTCAACTGCCCATAACACTCCACATGCAATGGAAGTAAGGACAAAGATGGTGACTGCGATCGAAAGCACCCGTTTTGCAAATATTTTCTGTGTGGTAAACAATTGGCCAACTACAGCACGCATTTCTTTCTCCACGCCAAATCGGTCAATGGCAATCGCAATGGCTTCCTGCTCTGATTTTCCCTCTCGTTTTAATTCGTCAACGGCTTCCAACAAATGACTTTTCATTTCATCCTTTAATTCTTGTATTTCCTGTTCATTCCCCCCTACATGTTGATACACCGAATCGACAAATGCTTCAATTTGCTTCATTTGTTTTCTCCCCCTCCCAAAAACGAATCCATCATGGTTTTCACAAACTGCCACTCCGCACGTTTTTCTTCGAACGCCTCTTTCCCAAGCGACGTAAGGGTATAATATTTTCGTCTTCCGCCTGGACCTTGCTCGTCTCCCCAGTACGATTCAATCCATTTATGTTTTTCCAGCCGCTTCAACGACAGATACAGTGTTCCCTCCTTTATCTCGAATTGTCCGCCGCTTTTTTCCCGAACGCATTTCGCCTGTTCGGGAATCGTTACGGCTCCGGCACTCCGATTTGTCGAATGAATCGGAATGTTTTACAATCTGGTTAGCCGACACCATGAAAGGAACCCGACCGTCACATTGGCCAACCGGCACCTTCAGGGAGGATGCGCGATGACTTCACCTTTTCTTTCCTACACCATTACCGGGGAACCGTTTCGCCTGTTTTCCGTTCCCCATCTGGCCGCACTGGGACTCTTGTGCTGTGCCGCGCTGATCCTGTACCTTTCCCGAGCCAGGTGGAGGAAACGCGCGGCGAACCGCGTTCTCCGTTTGTCGCTCGCGGCCCTTCTCCTGGCGACGGAACTTTCCTTTCAGTGGTGGCACGTGCTGACCGGGAGCTGGTCGGCTGCCTATACCCTGCCGCTGCAGTTGTGCAGCGTGTCGCTGCTGCTGTCGGTGCTGATGCTCGTGAGAAAGAGTTACCGGCTGTACGAAATCACCTATTTCACGGGGCTGGGCGGAGCCGGGCAGGCGCTTCTTACTCCCGACCTGTTTTATCCCTTTCCCCATTTTCGCTTTTTCCACTTTTTTATCGCCCATGCGGCCATCATCCTGGCGTGTCTTCACATGACCTGGGTGGAACAGTATCGGCCCACCCACCGCTCCCTGTGGAAAGCGATGGGCTTTCTCAACCTGCTCCTGCCCGTCGTTGTGGTAGTCAACCATGTGACGGGAGGCAACTACATGTTTCTCTCCCAAAAACCGGCCAACCCCAGCCTGCTTGACTATTTGGGACCGTATCCGTGGTACATCCTCTCGCTTGAAGCGGTGGCTCTCGTGTTGTTTTACCTGCTTTACCTCCCGTTCCCCCTGGGCAGACGGGCAAAACCATCCGCCGCTGCCGGGCTGACCGACTGAACAAAAGCGCCGCGTACCGCCCCGACATGATACCGCCATCGGCTCCGCACGTATCACCAGGTTCAGCCTTTCAAATGGAAGGAGGAGCGGCTGTGAATGGCTGCTCCGGCAGGACCGGGTCGCCCAAAAGAAAAACCGCCGCGATGTGCAGCGGTCAGGGCTTCTCGGCCAGCAGTTTGCGTACTTCCTGCTCCAGAACGGACGCGTCGATCATGCCGATGATGGTTTTGCGGACGATTCCCTGCCGATCGATCAGATACGTGGTGGGAAACGCCTGAATCCGGTAGCGGTTGGCGACTTCGCCGGTCATGTCCATCGGCACGGGAAACGGCAGCTCGTACGTCTGCACAAAGGTTTTCGCGCTGTCCGCGCTGTCGTCACTGGTCACGTTGATGGCGTACAGATCCACCTGCTGTCCGAATTTCTGGTAGAACTTGCGCAGTTCCGGGGCTTCCATCCGGCACGGACCGCACCAGGAGGCCCAGAAATTCAGGATGAGCGGCTTGCTGCGCTTGCCGTTGAGCTGGTACGTCTGCTTGTCCATCCCGGTCAGGGTGAAATGGGGGGCTTCGTAACCCTCTACCGGCTTTTGTTCCGCTTTCGGTTCCGCCATGACCGTCGGGCTTTGTCCCGTTTGCGGCCAGACGACCAGTCCGACAGAGAGGGCTACAAACATTGCGAGCAGCAGTCTTTTCATCTCTTCACCTCGTTTAGAATCCGGTAAAGCCTCCGTACAGTTGAATCAGGACGCGGGTGATTTCCGTCAGCTTATCGGTATACAACAAGATGCCGAACAGGACCATGACTGCACCGCCCAGTTTCATCAGCCGGTCCGAGTACTTGACAATCGCTCCGACCTTGCTGATGAAAAACGTCATGAGGAAGAACGGGATGGCAAACCCCAGGGTGTAGGCCAGCGTGTAGGTCAGCGCACGGGTCGGATCGGTCACGCCCAGCACGATGATGCCGGAGAGGATCGGACCCACACACGGCGTCCACCCCGCCGCATAGGTGATGCCGACCAGTATGGACCCAGTATACCCCAACGGGCGGGATTTTAAATCAACCTTCCACGTCCGCATCATCCAGTCCATTTGGAACACACCGAGCAGGATCAGGCCGATCACCGCCAGGAGAATGCCGCCCAGTTGGCGGATCAGGTCTTTTTTCTCGGCGAACAGACTGCCCAGCCAGGACGTGGACAGTCCCAGCGCGACAAAGACGATGGAAAAACCGAGAATGAAAAACAGGGTATGCAGCAAAGCCTGCCGTTGAAAGACCGCCCTCCCCTTCTTCACCTCGTCCATGGTGATGCCGGTCACATAGGACAAAAACGAAGGGTAGAGCGGCAGACAGCACGGGGAAATGAAGGAAAGAAAACCCGCGCCAAAGGCCAGCAGTACGGAAAGATTTCCACTCATAAATACCTCCGAGGGCAGCGTTTTGTACTATTGTAACGGAAGCGGTCCTTGTCCCAAAAGTGGCTCGGACACTTTGCCTCAAAAACGTTGGAATTTTTATTTACATAACATACATTATGGTAACTTTTCTCGACCGATCGTTCCCATGCAAAAGAGACGAATGAAGCAGTCATCCGTCTTTTTCTCGTTGATATGTATCCGTCCCACCGCGGGTCAGTCAGGACGAGGTCTGTGCCTGCTTTCTCTGCCGCCCGTTTTACCGCACGGAAATCGGCAGCCGAACCTCAAACCGCGCCCCGCCCAACTGCGGCGAATTGTCCGCGAAGATCTCGCCGCCGTGATCGACGATGATCCGCTGCGTCGTGGACAGCCCCAGCCCCGTTCCATCCGGTTTGGTCGTGTAAAACGGCACGAACAGATTTTGCTTGACGCTGTCGGACAAGCCCATGCCGTCATCCTCCACGGTGATGACGACCTGATTGATCGACGCGTACGCCGACACCTGAACGACCGACCCTTTGGCAGCCAGTGCCTCCAGTGCATTTTTCAGGATATTCAAAATCGCCTGTTTAATTCGCGCGCGGTAGCCGTAGACATGCCACTGTTCGCCGGACCAGTTCAGTTCCAGCCGGATGCCCCGTCTGTTTGACTCCGGCTCCAGCAGGCGAATCACGCCCAGCACTTCCTCCATCACCAAAAACCGTTCGGCCACGATCTTGTCGTCCCGGTAGCGGGCCAGGACGAGCACGTCGTTCAGCAGCCCGTCGATCCGCTCGATCTCGGTCAGGATGACGGAAAAATACGATCGGTTTCCCTCCGTCTCCATCTGTTCCCGCAGCAGTTGAATAAAGCCTTTGATCGAGGTCAGCGGGTTGCGGATTTCATGAGCCATGCCGGCCGCCAGTTGACCCACGGCGGCGAGCGCTTCCCGCTTGGTCAGCTCCTCATCGTACCGCTTGCTCTCGGTAATGTTGCGCAGCACGGCGATGGCTCCCCACAGCTCCCCCTTGTGATAGATCGGGCTGGTGCTGACCGTTGTCCACTTGCCATTGTACTCCGCCACATAATGGCCGGACTGGCCGCGCTCCACCACCCACTGCAGAAAGCGCTCGCATTCCCGCGGGCGAAACGTCTCGTCGATCTGCTTGCCGATGATTTGCTCCCGCTCCACCTGGAGCAGGTCGGCCAGGGCGTAGTTGGCCTCCACGATCCGCAAGTCCTTGTCGATCATCAGCACGGCGATGTCCGTCGACTTCAAGACGAGCTGGACGAGTTCCTGTTCCGCCACTTCCGTAAACGGTTCACCGGCGGAGAGAGCGTTCTCGGGCCGGTGCTTGTCCTCGCGCTCGTTCATTTGACAGGTTTGTACCACTGCGTCCATCAGCTTGTCGACAAAACGAATCACGTCCATCTGCATGGAAGAAAATGTGGGCCATTCCGCGGGCGTTTGAATCAACTGCTCCGCATCCGCCTGCAACTGCTCCACGATCACGTCACGTCCCAGCCGGATCATTTCCAGGACGCTGGCGAGAGGCATGCCCTGCTTGACCCGATTCAACGCGAACTCCCGCATCTGCTGTTCCAGCATGAAACCGTTCCCCGTTTCCAGGAAATCCGCCAATCCCTTGATCAACTGTTCCAGAAGAGACAGGGTGTGCGGGTCGTCTGCCGTGAGCAGATCGGGGATTTGGTCGTGGTTCGACAAAAACGAATACGCTTTGGCCGCCAGATCAGGGGCCAGACTGGTTACGCGCATACAGACACGTTTTTTCACTTCCCACTGGCTCCTTCATGCTTGTTTCCATTTTGGATTTCGTCCTTCATTTTCTATTATCGCCAAAAGTTTGTCGCCATGTAAAGCGGCGTGATGATCGGCTCGGACGTTTCACGCCGCTTTTACCGCCGGAGAATCACTTTCCGATCAACAACAGTCCGTTATCGATCAACTGTGCCTGTTCCCCGTCTTTCTCACGCAGCGCTTCCAACGCGCGGCGAAGATGTGCCTGTTTGTCCGGGAGCAGGCAGCGTTCGTGGAGAATTTCCAGGATTTCCAGACGAATCAGCCAGTCGTCCGGAAACGCCTCGTCTGCTTCCCGCACCACCTCCGCCAGTACGCGCTGCGCCGTCTCAGCCGCGGGGGCCTGTTCGCGGATGTCGCGCACCCGTTGATACAACCGGTGCAGCCGTTTTTGCTCCGGACTGTACACGGGGCGTCTGGCGTTGACGGCTGAGGGCTTGTGCGTGCCGGTGGCAAACGCTTCGCGGTCTGCCGCTCCCGCAAAGACGGAGACGATTTTTTCGCCGACCGCCATATCGTACGTCCCCCACTCGGCCCGGAACAGCGTTTTTCCCCGGTAGGTGACGGTGCAGTTGTCAAATCCGATCAATACGATCTTTCCGTTTTCCCGTCGAATGTACGCCACCCTGCCGACCACCTGTACACCGGAGGCAAAGGTCAGTGTGGCTGTCCGGTCCGCAACGATCCCGTACACTTCAAGCTGCTCGTCGGTAAACGCCTCCAGCGGGGTGGGTTCTCCGGCAAGCAGGCCGATCGGAGAGCCGAAGCCTTCCGCGTGACAGGTCTTGCCGTGACCGGGAAGTTCCTTGCCGCCCACGGCCAGCGCAGTCGGTCCCGCCGTCTTCAGGTAGACCGCTTCGCCCCTGTCGTCAAATTCCAGCTCGCTCAGCACACCGCTCACCTGCAGACCGGAACTGTACACCGAGGTGGACGTCTGCGGCATTTTGCTCGCCTTGATCAGGCTCTCCGTGCCGCCGACGGACATGGCCATGGTTTTGGCAAATTCCTGCACGGCTTCGATCAGCTCGTCAAAATCCCTGCAGACGAACAACTGCGGCTGCGGTTTGGTGATGTCGTAATCCGTTTCGATGCACGCCTGGAGGGAAAAGGGAATTTTCCGCACGTCGTCTTTCAGGCAGCTCATGCTTTCCCCCACCGATGACAGCAGGCCGGCGCCGTAAATCTGCGGATTCTCCAGGTCGCCGATCAGCCCGTATTCCACCGTCCACCAGTAGAGGCGGGCAAGTTGGTTGGCCTCGGATACTTCCTGTACCGCCTGCGCTTTTTGCTCCAGTTCCAACTCCGCCGCCCGGATCTCCGCTTCGGTGGAATGGGGATCTTCCTTGACGATCGACAGCAGCCGGATCGCCTCGTACAATTCGTAATCCTCGCGGGAGGAAAGCGCGCGGGAGCCGATTTCACCGAAGCATTTGAGGTAAGAACGGTACTTTTCGTCTTTGATGATCGGCGCGTGTCCCGCCGCCTCGTGGATGATGTCGGGCGCCGGCGTGTACGCGATGTGCTCGTACTGGCGGATGTCGCAGGCGATGGGCAGGATGCCGTGCGCCTGGAAGTCAAAAAACGCCACGGCCGGAATAAAGCCGTTGATGGTGACGGCCCCCCAGCCGATTTGGGCCAGGCTTTCGTTCATCTCCCGGATGTTGGGGATGCGCTCCACGCTGATACCGGACGTACGCAGCCCGTCCACGTAAGCGGCGTGGGCCGTCTTGCTGAGAAAGCTGAGATTTTGCCGCATCACGTAACGCCAGACGGCATGGTCGACGGGCGTGTACCGCTCGTAATCCTGTTCCACAACAAACTCTCTGAGATGAACGGGCACCTGCACCAGAGAAAAATCGGATTCCACACGATTCATTCTCACTGCCTCCTCAACAGGGTATACATGAAAACGCTTTCTCCTCTCGCTCTATCATATCACGATCCGGACGAAAATTGTGCAAAAAATGTTTATTGTTCAACTTATCTGGATATACACCTGTTGAAAGGAGGAACCCACGCAAGGCACCCGCCTGCTGTTTTGGCTGACGAATGCCTTGTCCGCTGTTATGCTATTGCTGTCATGCTTTTGCCGCGCTACGAATGGGCTTTTACTTGATAGGTGCGCAGGTCGGAGCGCACCGGGCTGTTCGGGTTGCTGTTCGCATGCGCCCGCTTGAAGGCCTCGCTCTGGATCCAGTTGAGGAAGTCCTGCTCGCTTGTCCATTTGGTAAAGACGATGTACTCGTCTCCCTCTGTCGGCGCCAGGAAGAGAAACTCCAGGAAGCCGGGCACGTTTTTCATGCGTTCGCCGCTCTCGCTGAACGCCTTTTCCAAATGGGCCCGGTAATCGTCCGGGACTTTCAGTCGGTTCATCGATACGTACACGATCGTCACGTCCTTTGCCTGTTGTTTTCTTCCATTATACAGCAAAAGCGGGAAACGAAAAAACCGCAGACACGCTCAATCGCGTCTGCGGTTGATCTGCTGTTCCAGCATGATGTCCATCAGCAGCAAATCCTGCAGTGGGTCCTTGGGATCGGTCGTCAACAGCGCCGAGACTGCCGCCATGGCGCAGCGGACGGCATGATACGAGTAAAAGGCGTCCCGCTCCGCGTCGTTGGACAGCGACAGGTCGGACAAATCCTGAACCGGATAGGGAAAGTCGCTCTCCAGTCCGGCCCTGTCCAGCACGATCAAGGCCTGTTTGATGGCGATCAGCGCGGCGCTGACGCTGATCCCGTATTCCTGGCGCAGTTCGTCCCACACCTGAAACGCTGAGCGCTCCACCCGTTCCTGATTGGGCCGGATGATGATCCCCGTCTTTCGCCCTTCTTTCAGGAGCCAGTCGACAAAGATGTCATGGCGGGGCGGAAACGCATACACCTGCAGTTTCAGCTCCAGCTCCGTGGGAAAGTCTTTGGCGAACCGGGCGTGCGCCAGCGACATTTCGTAACGGCGGGACGGGTGGCCGGGAACCGTGACAAACACCGTCTCCTGACGGATGGCCGCGATCTGCAGTTTGGTCCGCGCCGGAATGCGCGCCTGAGGAGCCTTTTCCCGGCGGATGTTGCCCGGAATCAGTTCGGTGCCGAACTGATGGTACTCCAGCGGCGAATCAATCCAGGGGATCGGCTCACGGGACTGGATTTCGTAGAGTCCGTTGAAGGTGATCCATTCCCCCGGACGGCGCTGGCTGCGGATCAGCACGGCGTGCCGCTCATCCTCCGGGGCCGTCTCTCCCGTCAGGCCGTCAGCCGCGGGGGACAGCTTCCTGTGTTCGATCAACACGCAATCGGTCAACTGCAGCCTTTCCAAAAGCTCTCGCTTGCTGACCCATTCGTATCCGATGCGGTATATGCGATGTTTCATCTTCTCCACCTCCCTCGCCACTTCGGAGGGCACTGTTTTGTTCGTTACCGTACGTTATGCGGTCAGCTTGGCTGCCCGTTCGCCAAATCTTCCGCGATGCGCTTCAGTTCTCTGGCCGCTTCCGCGGGCGATGGGGCCCGGGTGATCGCGCTGATGACGGCGACGCCATCCGCTCCCGCCGCCAGCACGTCCCGCGCATTGTCCAGCGTGATGCCGCCGATGCCGACGATCGGCAGTCCGCTTCCGACCGCCTCCCGGATGGCCCGCAGTCCCGCGGGTCCAATCGGCTCCCCGGCGTCCGGTTTGGATGCGGTCGCGTACATCGCTCCGACCCCCAGGCAGTCGGCTCCGCCTGCCTGGGCAGCCAGTGCTTCCTCCACCGTCCCGGCAGATACGCCTATGTACATGTGCTCGCCGACCAGCTCCCGCACCTGGGCGAGCGGCATGTCGTCCTGCCCGACGTGGACGCCGTCCGCTTCCAGCCTCAAGGCCAATTCCACGTCGTCATTGACGACAAACAGCGCCCCGTACTGCCGGCACAGGGCCTTCATCTCCTGGCCCAGACGGAACCGCTCTTCGTCCGTCAGGCGGCTCCCCTTGTCCCGCAGCTGCAGCGTCCCGACGCCTCCGGCCAGCGCCTCCCGGACAATGGCCAGCGTGCGCTCGGCCGAATAGCCGCAATCCTGCGTGCCCACCACAAAATAGACCTGCATGCTTTTCCGCAAGTGTTCACGGTCTCTCATACCTGACTCTCCTTCCATCGATCCAGCGCCTCCCGGTACGCGCGCGCCGCCGCCGCCGGGTCGCTCGCCGCCGTAATGCCGGACAGCACGGCGACCCCCGCGCAGCCCGCCGCCAGCACCTGACCGGCGTTCTCCGGCGTGACCCCGCCGATGCCGATGACGGGAATCCTCACCTGTGCAGCGATCTCCCGCAGTTCGTCCGTTCCGCGCGGCGCCAAGCCGGGTTTGGACGTACTGGGAAAAACGTGACCGTACAAGAGGTAATCCGCTCCCTCCGCAGCCGCCTGCCGCGCTTCGTCCAGCGAATGAACCGACCTGCCGATCCGCTGCCCCGGCTTCAACACCCGGCGGGCTTCCGCCGGAGTCAAGCTGTGGTACGCGAGATGGGCCCCCCTGCACCCGGCCGCCGCCGCCACGTCCACCCGGTCGTTGACCAGAATCCGCTCTCGGGGCATGACCCGGGCCAGCGCTTCCACCCACTCCATGCACTCCCGGGCGGTCCGCTGCTTTTCGCGGATGTGCAGGCAGTCCATCCCGCCCAAAAAGGCGGCCTCCGCCACCCTCAGCACCTCATCGAGGGACTGCCTGCCGCTGGTGATGACGTGCAGTTCAGGATGCCGGGGTTCCATATGCCCCTGCCCCTTCTGTCAGCGCCGTCAAGCACTCCCGCAGCCAGCCCGCCGTTTTGTCCTCCTGGCCCTCCGGCACGCGGGCCAGCATCTCTCCAACCAGCCGACGGAGCAAAAACGATTGCGGCAGCGTCAGCGGAAACGTGACCGTTTTCGGCTTCGTCTCTCGCCCCTCCAGCTTCTGCACCCCGGCCAACAGGATATCGGCAATGGATTCCACCAGATTTCGCATCGGTTCCTGCTGCTTCATATCGTCGTAGCAGCCGTCGAACAGCCGGCACAAAATCAAAAACGCCTGTGTCGACAGCGTCACCGGCTGTACGTCCTGCATCGGTTCGGTCACGGTCGCTCCCTCCACTTGTTGAGAAACTCCCATTATTATATCACTAGCCGATGCGGCTCCGCCAAGTCCGCAAATCGCATTCGACACCCGGCTGCGGGTCGTACAGGAGTGAAGTGGGAAAGAGTAAAGACATCCGCGCAAGGAAAAACCGCCGGATTCACCGGCGGTTTCGTGTTTCTCCTACTTGTTCCGATCGTTGTGTTGGGACTGCCGCAGGTTGGTGTTCTGATCGTGCTCATCCAGCGTCTTCCCGCGATTCTTCCCGAGGTCCTTGCTGTTGTTGTTCTTGCCCATGCGCCCACCTCCCCTGGATTGTCGTCACTGGCTAGCGTCTCCAGAGGTCCGGGCTTTTATCAGCGCGGCGCGGTCCGGCGGCGAATCAGCGCGTGAACGATCCCAAAGGGGATGCGCCAGCCGAGGAGGAAAACGAGCATGATCCCATACGCGACCGCCGCGAACATCAGGGTGATGGGCGTGCCCAGCCACAGCGCGCGGATGATGAGGCCGATCGGCGCTGCCACCGTCCACGCCGCCACGGTGATCAGGATCAGTCTTCCCGGCCGCTCGTACGCGTTGGGGCGGTAGAGCCTCAGCAGCAGCGCGGCGGCCAGCCAGCCGAGCAAAAACGGAGCAGCCGTTTCCAGAATGCCCGGGGCGTCGGCTGGCAGCCCGTGGGCCCGTTTGCCGTAGTAGGTAAAGAGCAGAAAGGCGGCCAGATCGCCGGCAAACAGCGCGTATCCGGCCGGAGCGTGTATCCGTTTCATGGTAACCCTCATTCCCGTTGCAGTGTCGCACACGCTTATTGTACACACCTTTACGGGACGGCCACAATCGGGATGGCCCGTTATTCACCAAACAGCAACATTTGCAGGTTCTTCTTCACCGCCGGCCACTCCCTGTCGAGGATGCTGAAGTAGACGGAATCGCGGATGTACCCGTCTCGGACAATCATGTGATTGCGCAGCACGCCTTCGCGGACGCCGCCGATGCGCTGGATCGCCCGCTGCGAGTTGAGGTTGCGGGCGTCCGTCTTCAACTGGACGCGGATGCAGCCCAAGGTTTCAAAGCAGTGGCGCAGGAGCAGCCACTTGCACTCCGTATTGACCGGCGTCTTCCACACGGACGGCGTCAGCCAGGTAAAGCCGATCTCCAGCCCCCGGTCCTTGCGGGAGATGTTGAGAAAGCGGGTACTTCCGATCACGTTTTCGTCCCGGCGATCCACGATCGCAAACGGCAGCTCGGTTCCCGCCTCCTGCGCCAGCAGCGCCTGGTTCACAAATTGTTCCGCGTCGGCCGGCTGCCGGAACACAACCGACATGTACGTCCAAATCTGCTCGTATCGTCCCGCTTCCCACAAGCCGTCCACATGATGGCGGCCGAGCGGTTCCAGCCGCACCCGCTCCCCTTCCAGCGTGACAGGATCAATCTCCAGCATGACTGCAGCACTCCTCCTTCAACTGTTCTGCTCGCTGCAGCAAACAGAACAGATCTGCGGAATTTTTCCAAGGATAGAGTGCCGGGAGCCGCCTGTCAAGCTGTTTTTTCCAACAGGGGGAAACGGCGCGGGTTACGCTTCTTCGTTGACGACTACCTGACGGCCGCGCAGCTTCAGCAGCATCGGCACGACCAGCCACAACAGCGCGCAGGCGAGAAAGACGGCGGAAAGCGGCTTTTGCAGGAAAATCAGATAGTCGCCGTTGGATGTCGTGAGGGCGCGCCGCATGTTGTTTTCGATCATCGGCCCCAGCACCAGGCCCAGCACCAATGGCGCAAGCGGGAAATCGTTTTTCGCCAGTACGTACCCCGCCACCCCGCAGGCGATCAGCAGCATCAGGTCAAACGTGCTGACCTGCACCGCGTAGACGCCGAACACGGAAATCGCGATGATCAGCGGGATCAGGTACTGCGGGGGCGTCTCGATTATTTTGGCAAAGACTTTGACCAGCGGCATGTTGAGCACCAGCAGCATCACGTTGCCGATGAACATGCTGGCGATCAGCCCCCAGGCCACCTGCGGGTGATCGGAAAAGAGCAGCGGACCGGGCTGGACGTTGTACATCAGGAGCGCTCCCATGAGGATCGCCGTCGTCCCGGAGCCGGGAATCCCCAACGTCAACAGCGGAATCATCGCTCCGCCGGACGCCGCGTTGTTGGCCGACTCCGGAGCGGCCACGCCTTCGATCGCCCCTTTGCCGAACCGTTCCGGCTGTCTGCTCACCTTTTTCTCCACGATGTAGGAAAAAAACGACGCCAGCGTCGCGCCCGCGCCCGGCAGGATGCCGATGAAAAAGCCCAACAGGGACCCCCGCGCGATCGGAGCGGCACTCTGTTTCAAATCGGCTTTGGTCGGCAGGATGCGGTCCACCTTGATCATCTCGGCTTCCGTTCCGTCCGACTCGAGAATGGTCTTGAACACTTCGCCGAGCGCGAACAGCCCGACGGCAATCGTCAGGAATTCCAACCCCTGGTACAGGTCGGGGATGTCGTAGGTAAACCGCGCCACGCCGGACACGTTGTCGATCCCGATCGTCGCCAGCAACAGGCCGAAGACGGTCATGATCAGCGCCTTGGTCATCGACTTCCCGCCTAGGCCGCTGACGGCGCACAGCCCCAGAATCATCAGCGAAAAGTATTCGGCCGGGCCGAACGTGAGGGCCACTTCGGACAGCGGCTGCGCCAAAAACACCAGTGCCACCAGCGCCACCAGCCCGGCGACGAACGAGCCGATCGCCGCAATCGCCAGGGCCGCTCCCGCGCGTCCCTGCCTCGCCATCTGATAGCCGTCCAGCGTCGTGACGACGGAGGACGACTCGCCGGGCGTATTGAGCAGGATCGACGTGGTGGAACCGCCGTACATCGCGCCGTAGTAGACTCCCGCCAGGAGAATCAGCGCACTCGCCGCGGCCTGTTCGGGAGTGAGCCCGTTGGTCAGCGACGCGGTGACCGGCAGCAGCAGCGCCACCCCGCTCATCGGGCCGATGCCGGGCAGCACGCCGACCGCCGTCCCGATCAGCACACCGACAAAGGCGTAGACGAGATTGTGCCACTGCAGGGCGATGGTGAAGCCGTCCGCCAGATACTGCAAAGCCTCCATGCGTCTCCCTCCCTACAAGCCAAGCCAGGACGGAAATCCTGGCAGCGTCCCTTTCAAGATGTGCACGTAGACGGCGTAGACCCCGACGGAAAAGGCGAGCGCGACGGCGGCCGACTTCCACCAACTGGCGCTGCCCATCAGCCGGAACCCGGCCAGCAAAAAGAGAAACGTGCCGATGACGTATCCGATCTCTTCGAGGAACCAGGCGTACAAAACGGTGGCCAAAAGCATCAGCAAAAAGCGCTTGTGCCGGAGCGGAACGGCGGACGGGACTGCCCCCCGGTAGCGGAACGTCTCCCAAAACAGGCGAAGACCGAGCAGGATCAGAAGGATGCCCAGCCCCATCGGAAAGAGGTTGGGGCCCACTTCGCTGCCGTAGGCGCTGGTGGAAATGCTGCGGCTTTCCACGACAAACAGCGCCCCGATCAAGGCAAAGAGGATGCTGCTTGCGCGGTCAAATGTCTTGTTCATGGTTACCTCCTCGCGATGAATGACAAACGGAAGACCACAGGAAGGAGAGGGAGCCCCTCTCCCTTACTTCGACATGCCCAGAGAGGTTAGCAGCTCCTTGACCAATTTGTCCTGCGCTTCGAGGAAAGCGGTAAAGCTGGCGGAATCCCGGTATTCGCTCTCCCAGCCGTTGGCGGCCAGCTCTTTTTTCCAGGCTTCGCTCTCGGACAGCTCCTTCAATTTGGCATCCCAATAGGCCTTGGCGTCAGCCGGCATCTGGGCCGGGCCAAAGACGCCGCGCCAGATGTTAAATTCCGCGTCAATCCCCTGCTCTTTCAACGTCGGTACGTCCTTCAGATCACCGCCCAGCCGTTCCGGGGACGTGACGCCCAGCACGCGGATTTTGCCCGCTTTCAGGTACTCGCCCACGCTGGATGCGTCTGTCGCGATCATGTCCGCGTTGCCGCCGAGCAGCGCCGCCATCGCTTCGCCGCCGCCGTCGTAGGAGACGTATTTGACCGCTTTCGGATCGATGCCGTATTTGGCTGCCGGCAAAACGGCGATCAGGTGGTCCATCGAGCCGGGTGCCGAGCCGCCCGCCACCGTGACGGCGGACGGGTTTTCCTTGATGGCCGCAAGCAAGCTCTTTACGTCCTGATACGGCGAGTCCGCCTTGACCACGAGAGCTCCGTAGTCCTTGGTCAGCTGCGCCAGCGGTGTGACGTCGCGGAAGCCGAACGGACTGTTGCCCTCTTTTTTGTTGTGGTTGATCAAGATCGGCGGCGAGCTGACAAACAGCTTGTATGCGTTTCCTTTTTCCTTGCTGACGTATTCGGCGAGGAACACCACACCCCCGCCGCCCGGCTTGTTTTCCACCGTGATCGCCTGGCTGACCAGCCTGCTCTCGCCCAGCACCTTGGCGACGGAGCGGGCGGTCTTGTCCCAGCCCCCTCCCGCGCCGGACGGAGCGACGACGATGATCGGCTTGTCCGGATAGCCGGAACCGGCCGAGCTCCCCTGCCCGGAGGCGGAGCTTCCTGTGCCGTTCCCCCCGCCGCACGCGGCGAGCGCCAGGCTCATCACCACGGACAGCGCGATCAGACCCATTCGTTTTTTCATACCGCAGCCCCCTTGTCTAACGTTTTTTGTAAGCGCATTCAACCTGAGATAAACGTAGCACGCCGGGGGGGAGGCTGAACAGTTTTTGTTCATAAGAAAGATTTTGAATATTGCGTCCATATTGTTCATAATGTGCACCGCTTGTTTCCCGCATTCGGGAATCCCTCTCACAGCAGCCTGTATTTTCGCTCCGGCCGTCCCACTGTGCCGTACACCAGATCGGCCTGCGCCTTCCCTTCCGCCACCAGGTATTCCAGGTAGCGCCGCGCCGTGGTGCGGCTGGTGCCGATCTCCCTGCCCACCTCTTCGGCGGAGAGGCCCGACCTGTCCGCCCGTTTGATGGCGCTGACCACCTTGTCCAGCGTGAGCGCGTCGATTCCCTTGGGGATGAGCGAATCGCGCGGCTTTGCTGTCGCAAGCTGCCGGGTCAGCATCCGGTCGATCTCCTCCTGGTCCACTTCGCCCGCTTCCCGGGTGCGCCAGAAGTGCTCCCGGTAGCTCTCCAGCCGCTCGCGGAAGCGCTCAAACACCAGCGGTTTGACGATGTAGTCGTACACCCCGCCGCGCAGGGCGTGCTGCACCATCTCGATTTCCTTGGCGGCGGTGATCATGATGATGTCCACGTCGCGGTGCTGCTGCCGCATCTGCCAGACCAGCTCGGTCCCCAGCGTGTCCGGCAGATAGACGTCCAAGAGGACCAGGTGCGGCTTGGCACTAGCGATCAGTTCCCTGGCCTCCTCCCCGCTGGTCGCGGTGGCGATGACGCGAAATCCCGCGATCTTTTCCACAAACCGCCGATTAATGTCGATGATGCGAATGTCATCTTCCACGATCAATACCTCAACCGGCTTCATGTGTTCCCCTCCGTTCTTTTGCCAGCGACACCGTAAACAGCGCGCCGCCCCACTCGCTTTTTCCGACCAGGATATACCCGCCCATCTCTTCGACGATGCCTTTCACCTTGGCCAGCCCGATGCCGCGCCGCTCGCCCGGTTTGGTCGAAAAGCCGTGTTCAAAAATCTTCTCGCGAATCGAGTCGTCCACGCCCGGTCCGGAGTCTTCCACTTCAAACAAAATCTCGCTGCCGGCGTCCGACAGATAGCATTCCACCACTTTGGGGCCGGATCTGCTCTCCCCGACCGCTTCCAAGGCGTTTTGAATCAGGTTGCCCAGCATCACGACCACCTGCTGCCGATTGACGTCGGCCGGCAGTTCCTTCAACCGGCTGTCGCGATTGACGGAAAACTGAATCTTCAGTTCCTTGGCCCGATTGTGCATGCCCAAAAGCAGCGCCCCGATCAGCGGGTCGGGCACCTGCTTGGCGAGGAACAGGACCAGTTCCTGCTCCGCCGAAGTCTCACTCGTGATCAGCTCGATCGCCTCCTGAATCGATCCCAACTGCAGCAGGCCGGAGATCGTATACAGAAGATTGTGAAATTCGTGTGTCTGCGCCCGCAGCACGTCCGCATACCGCCGCGCCTGGGACAGTTCGGACGCCAACTGGTCAATCTCGGATTTGGGGCGGAAGCTGCTGACGACGCCGACCACCCTGCCCATCCACTTGATCGGTACGCGGTTGACGAGGATCTCTTTTCCGGCAATCGTGCTCTCCCGGTCCAATTGATGCTCCCCGGACTCCAACACCTCCGGCATCCGGCTGTCCGGCAGCAGCTCCAGGATCGGCCTGTCCCGCAGCTCCTCGTCCGGGAGGCCCAGGATCTGGATCGCCGCCTTGTTGGCCATCGTCACCCTGCCGTGGCGGTTGATGGCGATGATCCCCTCGCGGACCGATTCCAGCACGGCATTTCGCTCCATGTACAACGAGGCGATCTCCTCCGGCTCCAGGCCGAGGATGGCCCGCTTGAAGTACCGGCTCAGCCAGATCGCACCGGCCGTGCCGAAGAGAACACCGAGGGCGAGGATCAGCAGCACCTTCCGCTGATAGCTGTCGATCGCCGCTTCGATATCCTCCAGCAGAAAGCCGACCGAGACGATCCCGATCACGTCCCCCGCGTCGTTATGGATCGGCACTTTTCCCCGCAGGGACGGTCCCAAGCTGCCCACGGCTTTGGAAACGTAAGACTGGCCGTGCAGCAGCGCGGGTTCGTTGTCGCCGCCCACCATTTCCCTGCCGATGCGGTCCGGCAGCGGATGGGCGACGCGTATCCCTTTCCGGTCGCCCACCACGACGAACTCGGCGTCCGTCTGAATGCGCACATTCTCGGCGATCGGCTGGATGATCTGCGTGGGATGGCCGGTGGCAAATGCGCCGCGTACCTGCGGCAGATGGGCCATGATCTTGGCCACGCTCAGGGCGCGTTTTCCCACCTGGTCTTCGATCGATGCGGCAATCATCGAAGAAAACACCGCGCCCATCGCCCCGATAATGACGATGATGACAAGCGTCATCAGCAAAATCATCCGTGTTTGCAGCGTCAGGCGAAATCGTGCCGACATCATGGTTGGTTCACCTCCCGTTCATCTTACCATCTCCCGCAGGAAAAAAGGTAGATTCGCCAGCGCCGTTCGTGTACAGTAGAGAGGGAATTGAAGGGGATGTGGAGGTTACGACAGATGCACGCAAACCTGCGTTCGTTTATGGAACAACTGCGGCGCTCCGGCCAGTTGGTGGAAATCGACGCGCCGGTTGACCCGTATTTGGAATTGGCGGAAATTCACCGCCGCGTAATCGAAGACGGAGGACCTGCTCTTCTGTTTACCAATGTAAAAGGCAAGTCGTTTCCCGTCGTCACCAACCTGTTCGGGACCGTGGAGCGGGTCGACATGGCGTTTGGCCCCAAGCCGGAGTCGATCATCCGGGAGCTGGTGCACGGCCTGGACAAGCTCCTGCCGCCCAGGCTGTCGGGATTGTGGGAGCTGCGTTCGCCGCTCATGGGGATCATGCGCACCGGGACCAGGACGGTGCCGCAATCGAAGGCACCGGTCATGGAGCTGTCCACGATCGACGTGGACATGACCCAACTGCCGGCGCTCACGAGCTGGCATCTGGACGGCGGTCCGTTCGTCACCCTGCCGCTCGTCTACACGGAGCATCCCGAGACGAAAGAACACAACCTGGGCATGTACCGCATCCAAATTTACGACAAAAACACGACCGGCATGCACTGGCAGATTCACAAAGGCGGCGGTTTCCACTACCACGAAGCGGAAAAACGGAACCAGCCGCTCCCCGTGACGCTCACGATCGGCGGACCGCCGGCGCTGATCATCTCGGCCATCGCGCCGCTGCCGGAGATGGTGCCGGAACTGGTATTCGCCTCCCTGCTGATGGGTGACAAGCTGAATCTGGCCGAGGTCCCCAACCATCCGCACCGGATCGTGGCGGAAGCGGAATTCGTCTTTGCCGGGGAAGTCCCGCCGCACGTGCGCCGGCCGGAAGGACCGTTCGGCGACCATTTTGGCTACTATTCCTGGACGCACGACTTTCCCGTCTTCCACGTGAAGCAGATGTGGCGGCGCAAAGACGCGATCTACCCGGCCACGGTCGTCGGCAAGCCGCGGCAGGAGGACTTCTTCATCGGCGAGTACCTGCAGCGGCTGCTGTCCCCGCTCTTCCCGATCGTCATGCCCGGCGTCAAGGCGCTGTGGACATACGGCGAGACCGGTTTCCACGCGTTGGCCGGCGCGATCGTCAGGGAGAGCTACTACAAGGAAGCGATGGCCCACGCCTTCCGCATCCTGGGCGAAGGACAGTTGACCCTGACCAAGTTTTTGATGGTGACGGACGTTCCGTGCGACTTGAGCAACTTCAAGCACTTTTTGGAAATCGTCCTCGCCCGCTTCCAGCCGGAGCGCGACCTGTTGATTGTCAACGACACGTCCAACGATACGCTCGACTACACGGGGCGCAAGTTCAACCACGGCTCCAAGGGGGTTATGCTCGGCATCGGCGATCCGGTGCGCGACCTGCCGCGCGAGTACCGCGGCGAAGGCATCCCCGGCATTGCCAAGATCGAATCGTTCTGCCCGGGCTGCCTGGTCATTTCCGGCCCCGGTTTTGAAGAGCGGCCGGAACTGGGCGAAGAGCTGCTGCCCTACGCAAACGAGCATCTGCGCGACTGGCCGATGATCTGCATCGTGGACGACGCGTCCATCGCCGAGAGCCAGAGCCGCTTCCTCTGGACCGTCTTTACCCGCTTCGACCCGGCGCACGATCTGTACGCCCGTTCGACGATTGTCCGCAACAAGATCCGTTACGAGGGACCGCTCGTCGTCGACGCCCGGATGAAGCCGTTCTATCCCGATGAGGTGGAGACCCGTCCCGACATCGCCGCTTTGGTGGACCGCCGCTGGAAGGAATATTTCCCCAAGTAATCGACTGCGTTCGACAGCAACAGCCGAGCCCGGAACAGCGCGTTCCGGGCTTTCCTTCTGTCCGAAAATTCTGTAATTAGCGGCCGGACGGCCCAATATAATGTAGCATCCCGCGCCCGAGACAACCGTTTGGCTTGTCCGCACGCGGCATTCTTCACAAAAGGAGGGATTGCGATGAAGACACAGGTTGAGTCGGACGGCATCGTCACGCTGACGAAAGATGGCGAAAAACAGATCCGGAACAGTCCGCTGTACAACGACGGCCTCCGTCCCACGAACCGGGAGGAACACAACTGGACCACCTACAACTTCGCCAGTCTCTGGATCGGCATGGCGATCTGTCTGCCCACCTATGCGATGGCAGCCGGACTCATCTCGCTCGGCATGAACTGGTGGCAGGCCATTCTGACGATCATTCTCGGCAATTGTATCGTCCTCATTCCCATTTTGCTCAACTCTCACGCCGGAACGAAATTCGGCATACCGTACCCGGTCTACGCCCGTCTCTGGTTCGGCTCCAAAGGGGCTCACATCCCCGCCGTGGCCCGCGGGTTGATCGGCGCGGGATGGTTCGGCATCAACTGCTGGTTCGGCGGGACCGCCATCGACACACTGCTGCAGTCGTTGGGCGGCTGGGGCAGCATTCCCGGCCACACCTGGATCGCCTTTTTCGGCTTCTGGGCGCTGAACGTCTGGATCTCCTACCGCGGGCCGGAGGCGATCAGGCGGATGGAGTTCTGGGCCGCGCCCACGCTGATCATCATGGGCCTGGCGCTGCTCGTCTGGGCGGTCACCAAGGCGGGCGGCTGGGGACCGATGCTCTCCGCTCCGTCCAAACTCACCACCACCGCCGATTTCCTGAAGGTGTTTTTCCCCGCCTTGACGGGCGCCATCGCCTTCTGGTCGACCATGGCGCTGAACATCCCGGACTTCTGCCGCTACGCCAAGAGCCAGAAAGCCCAGGTGATCGGACAATCCGTCGCCCTGCCAACCACCATGGGCGGCTTTTCGTTCATCGGGGTGGCCGTCGCCTCAGCCACAGTGGTCATCTACGGGGAAGCCATCTGGGACCCGGCGGCGGTGCTCGCCAAATTCTCCCCGCTGGCGATCTTTTTGGGAACGCTGGGGATTATTTTGGCGACGCTGACGACAAACGTGGCGGCCAACGTCGTGGCACCGGCCCGCGCCGTGGAAAATCTGGCGCCCCGCCGGATGTCGTTTGGCGCCGGGGCGATCATCACCGGAGTCGTCGCCCTGCTGATGCAGCCGTGGTACATCCTGGAGAACTTCGGCAACTACATCTTCCTCTGGCTGGGGACGTACGGCGCCCTGCTCGGTCCCATCGACGGGATCGCCATCGCCGATTACTGGCTGGTGCGCAAACGGCGCATCCATCTGACCGAACTGTACCGGCCGGACGGCATGTACGCGTACGAGAGCGGCTACAACATGCGGGCCATCTGGGCCCTGCTGATCGGCATCGCCGTGCCGTTTGTCTGCAAGCAGATCCCCGGCCTGACCATTGTCTGGGACAACGCCTGGACCTGTGGGCTGTTGATCTCCCTCGTCGTCTACACCTGGTTGATGAAGGACAACCCGAGCCTGATGAGCGCGGCGGACTACGAGAACATCACCGCCCGAAGCGCCGGACAGCGGGCATCCTGAGCGTCACCCGCGAAAAAAAGACTGGCAGAACCAAGCGTTCTGCCAGTTTTTCACTTTTTTCTGTCACGTACGGAACCGGCTGATCGTCTGCTGCAACTGATGGGACAGACGGTTCAGATTTTCGCTCGAACGGGCGATTTCCTGCATGGAGGCGAGCTGCTCCTCGGAGTTGGCCGCCGCGCCCTGGGTGTGGACGGCCGCTTCCTGCGCCAGGCGGTTCATTTCGTCCATGGACGAGGCGACCTGCTGGATACCGGCCGTCATCTGCTCGGTTGCCGCCGAGACCTCCTGAATCTGCTCGGCGACCGCCTGCGCCGCGCTGACGATGCGCTGAAACGCCAGGCCCGCTTCCCGGACCGCCACGCTGCCGGCCTCGGTCTCCGCCGTCCCCTGGTTCATCGCGGCCATCACCTGGCCGGTCTCAAGCTGAATATCCCCGATGAGGCGGGCGATCTCCTGCGCCGACTCCTCGGACTGCTCCGCCAGCTTGCGCACCTCGTCGGCGACGACGGCGAATCCTCTGCCTTGTTCGCCCGCCCGCGCCGCTTCGATCGCCGCGTTCAGGGCCAGCAGGTTGGTCTGCGACGCGATGCCGGTGATCACCTGGACGATTTCGCCGATCGCTTCCGAGCGAACCCCCAGCAGCGTCACCATCTCGGCGGCGCGATTCACCGCCTCTTGAACGGCGGACATCTGTTCCACAGCCTTGATGATGTATTCGTTGCCCTGTTCCGCTTCCTGCGCCGCCCGCACCGAAGACTCGGAGACGGTGCCGGCGGTCGTGGCGATCCGCTGGATGGCGGTCCCCAATTCCTCCATGACCCGCACGCTCTCCGCCGTCCGCTGCGTCTGCACCTCGGAGCCGGTCGCGATTTCCTGGATGGCGGCGGCCGCCTGTTCGGCCGCCTTGGCCGTCTGATCGGCGCTGGACGTCAGCTGCTCGGACGAAGCCGCCACCTGCTCGCCCGCCAGCTTCACTTCGCCGATCAGCGAGCGAAGCTGGACGACCAGCTTGTTGAAGGCCTGTCCCAGCGTTCCCACCTCGTCCTTGCCGTCGAAGTCGACCGGCTGCACGGTCAAATCGCCCCCGGCCAGCTCATCCAGTTTGGACGCCACTTTCTTCAGCGGATCGGCGATCATCCGGGCGATCACGTACCCGATGGACAGCGCCAGCACGAGAGCCGCCCCGATGGTGATGATCAGCGTCATCTCCGCCGCCCGGGCATCCAGCGCATTTTGGAGGTGAATGTCTTCGGCCGTCTGCGAGTTGTAATCCGCCCACGACTTCAATTCCTGGTTGATGCCGTCCAGCGTGGCTTCCGTCGCGCGAAAATAGTTGTACGCCTCGTCCCGGTTGCCTTCTTCAATCAACTGGATGACCCGTGTGCGGTCGCTCTGGTACTTTTCGTTCAGGTCCTTCAGCGTCTGGACAAACGCAGTTTCCCGCTCGTCCAGACTGCTTTGTTCCAACTGCGTCAGAAGCTGGTTGGAATCCCCGATGCGCGTCTCGATCTGCTGTTTGATCTCGGTCAGCTTCGTGGGACTGGTCTCCAGCATCATCTTGTACACGTTGGCTTCAATCGCCCGGGTTTGGGCGCGCAAATCATTGATCCACTTGATCGGCAGCAGTTGATCCTGATACATCGCTCCCATCCGCATTTCCGCTTTCTTCAGGTGCCAGTACCCGGTTCCCCCGACGATCAACAGAAACGTGACCATCAGCATGACCAGATTGAACAGTTTTGTCCGTGTGCTCAGATTGCGAAGCAGCTTCATGTGTTTGGCCATCCCCTTTTACCCTGGTAGAATTGTACGAATGATGTGAAAAAAATGCGCCAGAAGTCCTGCCGAAGAAGACGGTCCTTCTGAAAAAAATGTCGGTTGTTGTCTAATTCTACCAAAAGAAGATGGACAAGTCGATACTTTTGGACTATTCTGTTATGTCAAACACCGTCAAGAGCGAGATGCGGCCGATCTGCTCTTGCGGCTTGTAACAGACAAAATAGGTCAGCTCCCGGCTGATGCGGTAGCGGATCCCGGTAAAGCCCCGATCCAGCAGATAGGCCCGGATCTCGTCGCCGGTCCACTCCAGCCACTCCTCATGACGTTTCGCTGCCGACAGACGCGTCAACTGCTCTGGCGTATGACGCCAGCGCAGGGCGTCCGCCCGCAGCTCGTTCTCCCCGTACCGCTCGTCCAGCGCCGCCAGTCCGTCCAGTTCCAATTCCTGGGCCAGGACGGCGGCCTGATCCCAGGTGGTTTCCGCGTGACAGATCGCGTACTGTGCGGCAATCTTCGGGTTGCTGACCAGATAGACGCCGGAGCCGAACACCGCTTTCGCGCTTGCGCCGTTGACAAACCTGCGCCGTTCCTCCCGTTCGTAACGCTGTGCCGCCACCACGCGCAGCGCTTCCTTGTACTCCACCCCGCGATAGACAATCTGCTTCATGCCCGCCTCTCCTTACCTGTTCGATCATGATGACGCCATCGGCAGATGGAAAAAAACCCACCCGGCGCGTCTGACGCGATTCGTCCGGCGAAGTCTTGCGCTTGGCCGGACGTAAGGCCGACGAGCCGGGCAGGGCGTACAGCCTGCCTGGCGGCGCCTGCAGCGCCGCCCTGCCGTCCGTTTTGTCCGCATTACGGAAGCAGCTTTACCATGTCCTCGTACGTCTCCGGTCTTCGGTCGCGATAAAACTGCCAGGTGTTGCGCACTTGGTGAATCACGTCTTTGTCCATCTCGGCGATGACCACTTCGTCCTGGTCGCGGCTGCCGATGGCGACAAATTGGCCGCGCGGATCGACGAGGTAGGACTGTCCGTAAAACTCGCCCATGTTCCACGGCGCCTCCACCCCCACCCGGTTGATCGCCGCCACGTAGTATCCGTTGGCGACGGCGTGGGCGGGCTGTTCCAGCTTCCAGAGGTACTCGGAGAGGCCGGCCACCGTCGCCGACGGGTTGAAGACGATCTCCGCGCCGTTTAAGCCGAGCAGCCGCGCCCCTTCGGGAAAATGGCGGTCATAGCAGATGTAGACGCCCACCTTGGCAAACGCCGTGTCAAACACCGGGTAACCCAGGTTGCCCGGTTTGAAGTAGTACTTTTCCCAGAACCCGCAGCCGTTGCCGCCCGCTGCCACGTGCGGGATGTGCTGCTTGCGGTATTTGCCGAGGTACGTCCCGTCCGCGTCGATCACCGCCGCCGTGTTGTAGTAGGTCCCGATGCCCACCTGTTCGTACACGGGCAGAATGATCACCGCCCCCAGCTCGCGTGCCAGCGACCGGAAGAGCTGCGTCGTCGGGCCGTCCGGCACTTCTTCGGCCGCCTCGTACCACTTGGTGTTTTGTTCGGCGCAGAAATACGGGCCGTAGAAGATTTCCTGCAGGCAGATGATCCGGGCTCCCTTTGCCGCCGCTTCGCGGACCATCCGCACGTGTTTTTCGATCGCCTTTTCCTTGTGGACGTGCACCGGTTCGTCCCCGTGCACGTCGTTTTTCGCCTGGATCAGACCGATCGTCACCTTGTTTCCCATGCCGTCTTCCCCCTTCCCGTTACGGCCGTTCAAACGCGGCGCGCTTGATGAACTGCCCCGCGCCTGCAAGGCCGACAAACTGCTTGTTTCGGACGACAAACGCTCCCCGCGACAGGACGGAGACGACCTCGCCGTATACCTCCATGCCTTCAAACGGGTTGTAATCGACGTTCATGTGGTGGGTCTGCGCGGAGAGCGTCCGTTTGACGCGCGGGTCAAAGATGACGACGTCCGCATCGGAGCCCACCGCGATGGTGCCTTTTCTCGGGAACATCCCGAACAGTTTGGCCGCCTTCGTCGAGCAGACGTCGACGAACTGGTTCAGGCTGATCCGCCCCTGACGGACGCCCTCGGAATAGAGGATGGCCAAACGATCCTCGATCAGCGGTCCGCCGTTGGGAATCCTGGTGAAGTCGTCCCTGCCCAGTTCTTTCTGGCCGAAAAAGTTGAACGCGCAGTGGTCCGAGCCAACCGTCTGCAGAATGCCGTTTTTCAGCGCGTTCCACAGCACGTCCTGGTTCCACTTTTCGCGCAGCGGCGGCGACCAGACGTATTTGGCCCCTTCAAAGTCGGGCTTCTCGAGGGCGGTGATGTCGAGCGCGAGATACTGCGGGCAGGTCTCGCCGTAGACGTTGAGTCCACGTTCCCGCGCTTCCGCGATCCGCTGCACGGCCGCCGCGCAGGAGACGTGGACGACGTACAGTTGGGCATCGGCCAAGGCGGTCAGCGAGATGGCCCGCCCGGTCGCTTCCCCTTCCGCTTCCGGCGGCCTGGTCAGGGCGTGGTAGATGGGGGCGGTATTCCCCTCCGCCAGCGCCTTCTTCGTCAGGTAGTCCAGCACGTCCCCGTTCTCCGCGTGCACCTGCACCAGCGCCCCCAGCTCCCTGGCGCGCACGAGCGTCTTGAACAGCGTCTCGTCGTCCGCCTGAAACACGTTTTTATAGGCCATGAACACTTTCAGCGAGGTGATGCCCTCGGTCGAGACCACGCTCTCCAGTTCATCCAGCACCTGGTCGTTCGCCTCGGCGATCATCAGGTGAAACCCGTAGTCGATGACGGCCTTGCCGCGCGCTTTTTCGTGCCAGGTGGCGATGGCCGAGCGAAGCGTCTCCCCTTTTTTCGTCAGGCAAAAGTCGATGATGCTGGTCGTGCCCCCGAACGCGGCCGCCTTGGTGCCCGTAAAAAAGTCGTCCGCCGTCACGGTCCCGCCGAACGGCATGTCGAGATGCGTGTGCGGATCAATCCCCCCCGGCAGGACGTAACAGCCGGCGGCGTCAATTTCCTCCGCGCCGTCCGCTTGCAGTTCACTGCCGATGGCCGTGATCCGTTCCCCTTCAATCAAGACGTCCGCCCGGTAGGTGTCGGCAGCTGTCACCACGGTGCCGCCGCGAATCACTTTTTTCATGCGCGCTTCCTCCCTTTCCCGCTCCATTGGCGTATGGGCACGAACGGCCCGTGCCCCCGTCAGTACAAGCTATGCGAAACGGCCTCCCCACATGACTTACTCGCAGCCGGTGCCGCAGTTCCCTTGGGCGGCCAGAGCGGCCTGCCGCTGGTTCCAGGTAAGCGGCGGCTGTCCCGTCGGCACCTCCACCATTTCGATCGTCCCCTCCACCGGACAGACGATCGAACAGAGGTTGCAGCCGACGCAGTCCTCCTCCCTGACGACCAGCCGCTCCCTGCCGGACGCTTCGTCCCGGACGATGTCGATGCACTGGTGGGAGGTGTCCTCGCAGGCGATGTGGCACTTGTTGCAGTTGATGCACGTCTCTTCGTGGATGCGGGCGACCACTTTGTAGTTGAGGTTGAGATTGCCCCAGTCGGAGTAGGTGTGGACCGCTTTGCCGACGATGTCCATGACCGACTTGATGCCGCGCTGGTCGAGGTAGTTGTTCAGTCCGTCGATCATGTCCTCGACGATGCGGAATCCGTGGTGCATCGCCGCCGTGCACACCTGTACGCCCGTCGCCCCCATCAGCAGAAACTCGACGGCGTCGCGCCAGGTGGAGATTCCGCCGATGCCGGAGATCGGGACACCCACCTTCGGATCGCGGGCGCACTCCGCCACCATATTGAGGGCGATCGGCTTCACGGCCGGCCCGCAGTATCCGCCGTGCGCGCCTTTGCCGTCCACGTGCGGGATCGGCAGCCACCTGTCCAGATCGACGCCGATCAGGCTGTTGATCGTGTTGATCAAGCTGACGGCGTCCGCTCCGCCTGCCACCGCCGCCCGGGCGGTAAAGCGGATGTCGGTGATATTGGGCGTCAGCTTGACGATGACGGGGGTCTGCGCCACTTCCTTTACCCATTCCACCTGCTGGATGATCAGGTCGGGGTGCTGGCCGACCGCCGAGCCCATGCCCCGCTCCGCCATCCCGTGCGGACAGCCGAAGTTCAGCTCCAGTCCGTCCACGCCGACGGCCTCCACCTTTTTCACGATCTCGTGCCAGGCCTCCCGCTTATGCTCCACCATCAGCGACGCGATCAGCGCGTGTTTGGGAAACTTCTTTTTCGTCTCCTCGATCTCTTTCAGATTCACGTCGAGCGGACGATCCGTAATCAGCTCGATGTTGTTGAAGCCGATCACCCGCTGTCCGCCGACGTGCAGGCCGGCAAACCGGGAGGTGACGTTGACGATCGGCTCGCCCAACGTCTTCCACACCGCTCCGCCCCAGCCCGCTTCAAACGCCCGCTGGACCTGGTAGCCGGAGTTGGTCGGCGGCGCCGATGCCAGCCAAAACGGATTGGGGGATGAAATGCCCGCCAGGTTGATGCTGAGATCTGCCATGGTACTTCGCCTCCTTTTCTCCCTGCTTCACACCGGCTGCGCCTGTCCGCTCAGCGCGGCGTGGATGGCGTACGCGGCCCGCTTGCCGTGATTGGCGGCATCGACCACCATCGCATCCGTCCTGCCGCCTCCGAAGATCACGTCTCCGGCGGCGTACACGCGCGGATCGGACGTGCGGTAGGTGCCTTCCTCCACCTGGACGATCCCGTTCCGGTGCGCCAGCCCGAACGCTTCGATCAGCGGCAGGTGACGCTCCTGACCGATCGCCTTGACCACGTAGTCCGTCCGGATGACGAACTGGCTGCCGGGAACCGGCACGGGCCGCTTCCGCCCCTTTTGGTCCGGCTCGCCCAGCTCCATTCGCATCAGCTCCAGCCCGGTCACCCGGCCGTTTTCGCCCAGAATGCGGGTGGGGGCCACCAGCCAGCGGAATTCCACACCCTCCTGCTTGGCGAACTCGTATTCAAACTGGTAACAGGTCATCTCCTGCTCCGTCCGCCGGTAGAGAATCCGGACGTTCGCGGCGCCCAGCCGCTTCGAACAGGTGGCCGCGTCGATCGCCGTGTTGCCCGCGCCGATCACCACCACGTTTTTGCCGATCATCGCGTCCGTGAGCGGCCTGGTTTTCGTCTCCTCCACCAGGGAGATGGCGTCCAGCACGCCGTCCAGATCCTCCCCTTCGAGGTGGAGCCGGGGGACCGCTCCCATGCCGACGGCGAGCAGGACCGAATCAAACTGCCGCAGGAGCTCCTCGGGCTGTACGTCCACGCCCACCCGGGTGTTGGTGACGAACGTCACGCCCATGGCCGCGATCTGTTCCGCCTCCCAGAGCGCAATCTCCTGGGGGAGCCGAAACGAGACGATGCCGTAGGTGTTGAGGCCGCCCGCTTTTGCCTTCGCCTCGAAAACGGTTACCTCATAACCCAACCGAGCCAGTTCCCGAGCCGCCGACAGCCCTGCCGGCCCCGCGCCGACAACGGCCACCCGCTTGCCGTTTTTCTCTCCGGCCCGAAACAGCACCGCCCCGTTTTTGATCGCCCAGTCAGTGGCGTGACGCTGCAGGAGACCGATCATGATCGGACGGGACGCGTGATTCAACACACAGGCGCCCTCGCACAGCTCTTCGGTGGGACAGACGCGGGCGCAGCTCGCGCCCACCGGATTGGCTTCCATGATCGTTCGGGCCGATCCGTACAGATTGCCGGTCGCGATCTTTTTGATAAAGGACGGAATGTCGATCGAGGTGGGACAGGCCTTGATACAGGGGGCGTCGTAGCAGTACAGGCAGCGGTTGGCTTCGTCGACGGCTTCTTTCGGCTTCAGCGCCGGGACCACTTCCCGGAAACGGTGTTCCAGCCCCGCTCGCGCAGCCGCTGGTTCGCGATGGACGCTCATCTTCCAACAACCTCCTCACACGTTTTCCAACTGGCAGGTGCCTGCTATTAATCAATGTGGAGAACAGCGGTTTTATGATGGTTTCATCGCGGTTTCCGGTAGCTTGCCACTGAAATCAAATCAACCCGGATGGCATGAATGGTTTCACCGGCGAATACGCTGTTACCATAACGGGGAAAGGAGGCAGCGGGCATGAAGGATTACGACCTTCTGATCGCCCGGCTCCGCCGCCAGATCGAAGAGGCGACCGAACGATTGCAGCAGGTGGAGGCGGAGCGGGCCGCCTACGAAGAACAGCGCCGCCGACGCAGCGCGTACCTGTCCTCGCGGGAAATCCTCGATCTGCTGGCCGCCCGGCACGGACGGACGGGCAGCATGGCGTCGATCAAACGCTGGGCGGATGAAGGACACCTCGGTGCCGTCATCGACGAGCGGGAAGCCTTCCCCCTGCTCACCGGGAAGCAGGGCAACAAGCGGTTTCTCTACCCGCGGCAGGACGTGTTCCGCTTTTTGTACCAAAAGGGGCTGTTAACCCCGGCGTACGACGTGCTGGACCGCGTCCGGATCACGCGGGGAACGCGGCAGGAATGGGCGGTGGTCATCTCGGCGGAACTGGCTGTCGATTGTTTTCGCTATCACGTACAGGTGGAAGGCAGCGGCGAAGTGGTGGTCGGGATCCCGGAAACGGAACTGCACCCGCCGGAACGTCCCGCGGCCCCCCTGCCCGTCCCGTAAGGAGGAGCTATGGAACTGGCTGTCGTCACGCTGGCCAACACGCTGGAAAATCAGGAGCGCTCGCGGCAAATCCGCGATTTTCACAAAAAAAAGGGGCAGCCCCTCGCCATCCGGTTCAGCGAGGAACTGACCCATATCGTTTTGGAAGCGCCGTGCCTGTATCTGCCCGACCGGAAGCTGCTCGGCGCCGATGCGGTGGTGGACGGCAGCGTCCGGCAGTGCTCCGGCCATTACGAGATCCACCCCCGCAGCAAGGGCAAAACCATCAATCTGCACCTTGATTCCGAACTGGCGGCGGAGCTGGAGCAAATCCGCGCCCGCGTCGGCAGCAAGACACAGCACGACGTGATTCTCGACATGTTTGTCCGCGGGATGAGGGCGTATCTGGCCGAGCAGGACGGAGATCGCGGCGAACACGGCTAGGGTTATTTGTACTCTCCCTTAAGGTACTGGTAAAACGGCTGATCCACCCAGAATTGGTAGGTGGCAATCTGGACGGACGGGTTGATTTTCTTCAGCCCTGCGATTACCTGTGCCGACTGTTCGTTCAAGGAGAACGTCTGGGCCAGGAAGCGGCCGTCTTTCAGCACGTGGTTGGTGATCACCGGATAATCCTCCAGCTTCGTCAGCGAATAGTAGAGCGGCTGCCACCAGGAACCTTTCAACAGGCCGGTCACGTCCTCCTGGTTGCGTTTGGCGTATCGGAAAATGAGCGGCTGGAAGCGCTGTTTCTCCTCGACGCTGGCAAATTCGAAGCTCAGGTCGTACTCTTTGGCGTATGCGATGTGGTTGCCGTTGTCGATCGGCACCACCCGGTAATCCTCCGTCTGGACCGGTTCTCCCCACTCTTTCCGATAGACGAAGGCAGACGTTTTCGGCTCCAGCTGGACCTTGGCCTGAATGCCCTCGCTGCGCAGGAGGCCGATGAGCTGGATGGCGTGAACGATGTCGCTGTGGCCGTAGGTGATAGTCCGCTCCGGATCAAAATGGGGATCAAACCGCGTGTCCTTCAGGTTGTAGCCGGTGATCAGGTTTTGCTTGAGGCCTTCGTCCACTACTTTTTGCAGCTCTTCCGCCCGGATGATCTGCGACTCGTTCCAGGCCTGAACCAGTTTGCCAACGATGTCGTCATCGCTCAGATACCCGAGAGCGTTCTGGGTTTGACCGTGAAACTCGGCCACTTTGCCGAGGAGCCGATACGCCAGATCCGCCGTCGTGGCGGCGTCCGCTGTTACGCCCGCCAGCGCGGCGGGTGCAACCAGTCCGCTGTCGAACGCGGCCGCCAGTTCCTGCGCCGCCTGATGCGGGACGACGCCGTTCTTCGTGTAGGTCCATCCCGCCTTCTTCCAGGCAGCGGCCACTTTTTCCTCGGAATAGGTATAGGCCAGTTCCTTCAGTTCGGCCGCCTTCACCGCCGCGCTGAGGGCTTCCCAGACGGGCAGTTTGCCGGAGACGGCGGTGCCTTGCGGAAACAGCGACGGGATCGACGGGGGTGTTTCCGTCAGACTGGAAGCTGTTCCTAAAATCCTGCCAAGCGCGGCGGCGAACTGATCGCGCGTGACGGCGCCGGACAGCTTGACGCCGTACCGTTTTTCTATGTAAGCGGCCCACTCTCCGGAAGCGGCCTTGGCCGGTGTCGATTGGACGACTGCGGCGGCCGGTTGGACGGCGGGATCGGCCCATGCGGCCGACGGAATGCCGATCGCGGCGAGCAGGGCGGCCGATGCCGCCACATGAATCAGGGTGCGAGACTTGTACATAGCAGATCCTCCCTTGCGCGTAATGAAATAACCGATAATTCCTACTTGTATACTTCGGATTATAGTTGTGCATAACGTTATCATCCTGTCCGCCGCGTGTCAAGATGTGACGCTGTAGTTCATAAAGCAGTAGACCAGCTCCCCTTCCCGGTCATTTTTACAGTTTTGATCTACATAGCCAGTAAGAGTCTCGTTAGAAGTGTAATTTTCTTATCAGAACCAGACCATCTCGATAATCACCTTCAAATGCAGCATTTCGATCTATTACTGCTCGTGTAAGCGTCTGCCCCTCCCAATTTCGACGATAGCAAGCCCATTTAATAAATCAGAGGCAGATCGGAATGTGGCTGGGATAACTAATTTTCCGCTTTCGTTGATATAGCCAAACGAATCAGTGGATTCAAGATTTCTATTTGTATTTGGAATTTGAACATATGCGAAACCTTCCGAGAACTCTTCTGCCGCTTTAAACTTTTGATTGGTAATAAAATGTCCCTGACGGTTAAGATACAAATAATCGCGAGCTAGTACTTGATGAAGCTTGTGTAGGCTTCAATGTCGCCGACGCTTAACGTTAGCTGCTCAGGAATTGTCTAGTACGAATTGCAAAATAATTGACCTTGCCTATAAATATGGCTACGATACGCCTGAGTCTTTCTCAAAAGCTTTTCGTAAACAACATGGCGTAACTCCGAGTGAAGCACGTAAAGGCGTTGGAAAGCTACAATCCTATAACAGACTGACTATACAAGTAAACCTGAAAGGAGTAGAACCAATGAGATATCGCATTGTTGAACGAGATGCTTTCCAAGTAGTGGGGATTAAACGAGAATTTCCATATGTCGCAGAAGACACAGGAATTCCGGGTATTGCAGAATTTTGGGGCGAAGTCAATGAAAATGGAACAGCTAATCAATTGTTTCTATTAAACAACGGACAAATTAAAGGTCTTTTAGGTATTATTGAAAAATTTAATGAAGAGAAAAATACGATTGACTATGGGATTGCTGCAGAACATAGCGGTGACGTCCCAGATGAATTATCAATCTTTGAATTCCCCGCATCCAAATGGGTCGTTTTTGAAGTGCGGGGCCCTATCCCGACCGCTATGGTAAATACATGGAAACAAATTTATTCAGAATGGTTTCCATCTAACGGATATGAACCAGCTAAAATAGCACCATTTGAAGCATATATTGATTCTGATATCTATAGTCCGAATTCATATAATGAAATTTGGGTTGCAATAAAATAAGCAAAGGTGTATTGACAGGTATGGCTAATTGATATAACTTGCCCGTTTGGCCCGTGATGTCTTTCGCTTTCCCGGTGTTGTTGGGCCGAGAGGATTGTCAAGCTGATCATCCAAAACGATCAGGAAGGACGAGGCCCCCCTCCCTGTTCCAGCACCTGCTTGGCGAACGCCAGGCATTCACCGCAGATCGCCACGCCCGGCCCGGGCACCAGCTTCTTGACGGCGCGCTCCCCTTTTCCGCAAAACGAGCAGGACCGTTCCTCGGGTGTCGGCTTTCGCCCTGACTCTACAGTTTCGGATTCCCCCTGCAGAGACTGTTCCCGTGCGGCATGCTCCGGCCTCGGCTGCACCGGGGGCGTTTTGGGTCGAATCGCTTGCCGTTCCGCTTGCGGTCCCTCCACGGCCAAATACCTGGCCATGTGCGGAAGCATTGACATGTGTTCCTGGACGCTGCCCGCTCCGCCTTTGGCTATTTCAGCGACAAAGCGGAACGTCACAGCCATCCCCTGCAGGCACTTTTGTTCCAGTGGCGTTGCCGCCTGCTCGCTCAGCCTGAGGGCGTGCCCTTCCAGGTCTTTCATTTCCGCCATGAGCTGCTCCAGCGACGGTCCGTGCTGTCCGTCAGTCGGGTTTCCCATCAGACGACCCTCCTCTTCTTCCGAGATACGCATCACTTCCACTTTTTCTCCGTTTTTCCTGCAAAAAACGGCACCGTTTTCCCGGTTGCCTGCCTGGCAAGGCCTGGCTGTCCCCGGGAAAAGGTGCCGCTCTGTTCAAGACTTCCGCCTGTTCTAGGCCAATTCCTCAAACGCTTCCCGCAGGACGCGGGCGATGAAATCAAGGTCGTCGCTGGTCGTGGAGAACGGCGGGGAGAGCGTCAGGATGTTGTTGAAGCCGGGAACCGTGTCCCCGTTGCGGCCGATGATCAGGCCGCGCTGCTTACAGGCGGCGATCACCCTGGTCAGCTTGTCGGGGGCGGCCGGTTCCTTGGTGGCGCGGTCTTCCACCATTTCGATGCCCATCAGGAAGCCGAAGCTGCGGATGTCGCCCACATGCGGATGATTCTCCAGGAACGAGAGCTTTTCCCGCAGTTCCGCGCCCAGCCGTTCCGCCTTTTCGATCAGCTTTTCTTCTTCCATGATCTCCAGGTTTTTCAGCGCCAGCGCACAGGCCGCCGGATTGCCGCCGAAGGTGTTGACGTGGCGGAAGTGCAGGTTTACCCCCTGCTCGTTGAACTTGTCGGCGATGTCCGCCCGCACCGCCGTCGCCGACAGCGGCAGATAGGCGCTGGTGATCCCTTTGGCCATCGTCACGATGTCCGGCTTGACGCCGAAGTTCTGGTGGCCGAATTTCCGTCCGGAACGGCCAAAGCCGCAAATCACTTCGTCCACGATCAGCAGGACACCGTATTTGTCGCAGATTTCCCGCACTTTCGGCAGGTATTCCGGCGGAGGAACGATCACGCCACCGCCGGTGATGACCGGCTCCATGATGACGCCGGCAACAGTTTCTTCCCCTTCCCAGTTGATCACCTCGTCAAAGACCTGCGCGCACTCCAGGCTGCAGCTACCGTACGATTTACCGAACGGACAGCGGTAGCAGTACGGCGGCGAGACGTGCAGAAAGCCGGGCGCCAGCGGCTCGTATTTCTGCTTGCGGATCGATTGGCCGGTCGCCGCCAGCGCTCCCATCGTATTGCCGTGGTAGGCGCGGTGGCGGGAAATGAACTTGTACCGGCCGGGCTGGCCGTTCTGGTGGTGGTACTGGCGGGCGATTTTGAACGCCACTTCGTTCGCTTCCGACCCGCTGTTGGAAAAGAAGACGCGGTACTCGCCGCCCAGCCATTCGCTCACTTTTTCCGAGAGCTTGATCGCCGGCACGTGGCTTTGCGTCAGCGGGAAATAGGCGAGCGATTTCAACTGCTCGTAGGCCGCCTCCGCCAGTTCCTCCCGACCGTACCCGATGTTGACGCACCACAGGCCGGACATCCCGTCCAGATACCGGTTGCCGTCGATGTCGGTCACCCAGGAACCGCTCGCCTCGGTGACGATCATCGGGTTGGGGTTATACGGGGACATGTGGTGCCACATGTGGGCCCGGTCTTTTGCCAACAGCTCTTCCTTGTCATGGATTTGCGTCTGCTGCTCTTGGGACATCTGCCGTTCCTCCTCTCGCTACTTCACGAACACTTTCTGCGACCCGATGGCGGTATCGCCGTCGTCAAACCAGCGGGACGTCACCGTCTTTTTCTTGGTGTAAAACTCGACGCCGTCCTTGCCGTTGGCGTGCAGGTCGCCGTAGAACGAATGCTTCCAGCCGGAGAAGGCGAAGAAGCCCATCGGCGCGGGAACGCCCACGTTGACGCCGACCATGCCGGCCTCGACGCGCTGGACGAACTCCCGTCCCCATTTGCCGTTGTTGGTGTAAATGGTGGCGCCGTTGCCGAAGCGCGACCTGCTGATGACCGCGAGCCCCTCTTCAAAATCGCTGACCCGCATCACGCTTAACACCGGCGCAAAAATCTCGTCGCGGACGATGACCATCTCCGCGTCCGCCTGGTCGAAGATGGTCGGGCCGAGGAAAAAGCCCTCCGGTTTGGCCTTGGCGTCTTCCCGGCCGTCCCGGACCAGACGGGCACCGGCGGCGATCCCCTTCTCGATGTAGCCGTGCACTTTTTCCAGATGAGCCGGCCGGATCACCGGCCCCAGATCGACGCCGGGCTCCAGTCCGTTGCCCATCTTCAGCGCATCGGACTCTTCGACCAGGTATTGAATCAGTTCGTCGGCGATCTCCTCCACCGCCACGACGGCGCTGGCCGCCATGCAGCGTTCCCCCGCACAGCCGAACGCGGAGCTGACAATCGTTTTGGCCGCGCGGCGCAGGTCGGTGTCCGGCATGACGAGATGGTGGTTTTTCGCGCCGGCCAGCGCCTGCACCCGTTTGCCGTGGGCGGCGGCCGTTTTGTAGACGTACTCGGCGACCGGTTGGGAGCCGACGAACGAAACCGCTTTCACATCCGGATGCTCCAACAGGCCGTTGACGACGTCGTGAGCGCCGTTGACCACGTTGAACACGCCGTCCGGCAGGCCCGCTTCCTTCAGCAGTTCGGCAATCCGGATGCAGGAGAGCGGCGTGCGCTCGGACGGTTTGAGCACAAACGTGTTGCCTGCCGTGATGGCGATCGGGTACATCCACATCGGCACCATCAGCGGGAAGTTGAACGGCGTGATACCGGCCACGACGCCGAGCGGAAAGCGGATCACCTGACAGTCGATGCTTCTGGCGATATTGGGCAGCGTCTCGCCCATCAACAGCGTCGGCATCCCGGCGGCAAACTCCACCATTTCAATCCCGCGCAGCAGTTCGGCTTGCGCCTCGGGCAGGTTCTTCCCGTTTTCCAGCGTGATCATCCGCGCCAGTTCGTCCTGGTTTTCCCACAGCAGATGCTGGAAGCGGAACATGACGCGCGCCCGCTCCACCGCCGGGGTCTCGCTCCACGCGGGAAACGCCGCCTTGGCCGCCTGGACGGCCTTGTCCACGTCGTCTCTGGTCGACAGCGGGACGCGCGACAAAAGCTCGCCCGTAGCCGGATTGGGGATGTCCTCGTAGCGGTCGGACTGGGATTCCACCCACTCCCCGGCGATGTAGTTCTTCAGTTTGGGTCCAACGGTCGTCGTGCTCATTACATCAACTCCTTGCCATTCGTTTGATAGTTCCATCTTATCTGAATATTTTACGCAGCATCACTAGACAAACTGCCAGTAGTTGGGTAGTATTCATCATACAGACTGTCAAGAGGAGGGGAAGCATGAACAACGACTGGCGTCTCACCGTGGCCGATGCCGTCAGACGGCCGCTGTTTCGCGACGCGGAGGTGGTGGCCGGCAGCCGCGGATTGTCCCGTCCCATCCGCTGGGTCCACGTGCTGGAAGCCGCCGACACCTGTCAGTTCCTCAACGGCGGCGAACTGATCCTGTCCACCGGTCTCGGCTTCGGAGAGGCCAAAGAGAAACGGCTGGCCTACCTGTCCGAGCTGATCCGCCGCAAAGCGGTCGGCCTCTGTATCGAGCTGGGCGCCTACATCCCGCACGTGCCCGATGACATGCTGGAACTGGCCGACCATCACGACTTTCCCCTGATCGTGTTTCACCAGCCCGTCCGCTTCGTCGACATCACGCTCGATCTCCACGAACATCTGATCAATCGGCAGATGCAGGCGCTGCGCAACCTGGAGTCCTACTCGCGCGGCCTGCAGCAGTTGAGCCTGCAGGCGCAGGGCATTTCCAAGCTGCTGCAGCATTTTCAGGCGGCCGTGGGGACCCAGGTGTTTTTCTACTCACCGGAAGCGCCCCCACAATTTGTGCCGCCGCTCCCGCAGACCGTCCAGAGCGAGCTGGCGTCCCTGATGCGCTCCGCCTTTCCGGCGATTCCCTCGGCGGAAGCGGGCAACGGCGTCCTCGCCCTGTCCGACAAAAAGCGCATCATCTACCAGCCGGTGACCGCGATGGGCCACCTCCTGGCGTACCTCGGCCTGATTTTGTACGAACGGGAAGCGGACGAGTACCTGCTGCTCACGCTGGATTACACCGTCAGCGCCCTGGCCCAGGTCCTGATGCGCCGGATGTTTGCCGAAGAGCAGGCGCTGGCGACGGAGAACCGGCTGTTTGACGACCTGATCGCCAACCGTACGCTGACGGAAGAACAGATTCGCGCGCTGCTCGGACTGGCCGGCACAGGCAAAACGCCCGTCTACCACACCCTGCTCATGTCCCTGCGGCGTGACGGCGACGAGCACGCCTCTCCCCTGCCGCCGCACGAACTGACCGGCGTGTTCCGTTCGCTCCTCGCGCGGCTGGGCTTTCGCCCGTTTATCCGCTGCAAGGGCAGCCGCTTTTACCTGCTTGCGATCGGCCCGTACGGAGCAGCAGACGCCCGCCGCTCCCTCGACAAGGCGATGGCCGAGATGAGACGGGTCTGCCGGCAGGTGATGGGCGCCGACACGGACGTGCTGTTCGGCGTCAGCCGTCCCGGCGTTCGGCTGGCGGAAGCGGGCAGGCACCTGGCCGAGGCGGAACAGGCGCTCGCCTTTCAGCACGATTCCCCCAGCCCCTACTTCGCCGATCTCGGCCTGTTCCGCCTGCTCTTTCACGTCCCCCACGATTCGGTGTTGAAACCGTTCATCAACGACTACCTGGGAGCGCTGATCCGCTACGACGAAGAGCACGGCACACAGCTCGTCCACACGCTGCGCGTCTACCTTGATTCCAACCTCTCCAAGCAGGAGACCGCCACCAAGCTCTACATTCACCGCCAAACCTTGTATCACCGTCTGGAAAAGATCGAAGAGTGCCTTCCGCCCGACTATGCTCTCCCGCACTACCGGCTTTGTCTCGAAATTGCCCTCCGTGCCCACGAGTGGCTGAACGGGGAACGACCGCTGCCCCCTTCCCGTACGGACGAACAAACGGCGCGTCCGTCACGCTGACGTGACGGTACGCGCCGTTTGCTGGGGTGTCTGTTTGGTTATCCGTATCGACATCAACGGGAGCGGGACGGGTAGGTCATTTGCAAGCGATACCGCGCCAATTTGCCTTCTTCCAGTTGAATGACGATTCGATACGGTCCGGGTTCGGCCATCTCCACCGTCAGCGTTTCGGGGTTTTCCTCGTCGTCGGTGGAGCCGATCAGATTGCCGTCACCATCGTAGACGTACAGATCGAGATCGGCATCGCCGTCCCATTCCGCGGTCACGTTCAATTCACCCGCCTGCTTGGCCTGAATCCAATAGGTGTGGTCCCTGTTTTTTCGTGACTTTTCGATCAGTCTCCCCGTTTTGACGACCGTTTGCCAATTGTCGGACACCAGTTCGCCGTTGGCCGCCAGGGCGTACGGCTGCGGCCCCATGGGCACGTTGTAGCCCTCCACCGTCACCGTGTAGACGCCTTCCTCGGGATGCTTGATCCAGACCTGCTCCACGTTGTTGAGGTTGTCCACTTCGTCGTCGTAGGGGTAGTGGAAAAAGTCGTTGCCGTTCAAGGTCTCGCCGCTTGGCGTGACCACTCGCAGGTTCAGGTTGTTGACCAGGGTGCGCTCGGCCGCCAGGGAAGCCGGATAATCCGTCCAGGCCAGGGTGATGGCCAACGGTTGGGAATCGTCCGTCACGTTGAGGCGGTACGTGGCCACGTCCCCTGTTTTCAGCCCCTTTTTCTCATCCACAAAGCCCGTCTCGATCGCACGCCGCAGGTTGGCTCGTCCGAACCCCTGCACGCGCATGTCTTCGTTCAAATCGTCGGCGCCGCTGATGAGCATCGCCTTGATCAATGCCCCGCTCGGATTGTCGACTCCGTTTTCCTGCAGGAACTGACGGACTTGGGCCACGCCGCCGGCCAACACCGGCGTCGCCATGCTTGTCCCGCTGAGATAGGCGTAGAAGGCGTTGAACAGCCCGTGAAAGTTCTCGTCGGGGGCCAAAGAGGAACGCGTGGACAGGATGTAGCTTCCCGGCGCGACCAGATCGGGCTTGAGGCGGCCGTCCGCCGTCGTCCCCCGGCTGCTGAACGCGGCTACCTCGTCCGGGTCGTCCGCCTCGTCTTCATCCAGCTCCGGCCGGTCGTTTTCGGAGGCGCCCACGGCGATCACGTTTTTGGCCGTGGCCGGCGTGCCGATGGTCTCATACCCGTATATCCCCGCGTTGCCGGCCGCCACCAGCGCCGTCATGTCCGGATGTTCCCAGAGAAACTGGTCGAACAAAAACGAGTCCAGGCCGTATTCGCCATCGTCGTCGACGCTCCAGGAATCGGAGTGGATGCGCGCGCCGTCCGCGTAAGCCTCCTCCAGGATGTCACTGACGTCTCCGGCCAGGTATCCGTATTCGTCCAGCATGGAATGGAAGACGAGCTTCGCGTCGGGAGCCATCCCTTTGTACTGGCCGTCTGACGCTTTGCCGGTGCCCACGATCGACCCCGCCACGTGGGTGCCGTGGCCGTCGGGGTCGCTCGCGTCCCCCTTGCGCCCGATGGCGTAGAGCTCTTTCACCCGGCCCTCGAAATCCGGGTGGATTCGGTCAAGATCGCCGGTGTCCAGGCCGCTGTCCGCCACGCCGACAATTTGCCCTTCGCCGGTGTAGCCGGTGGAGGCCAGGTCGTCGGCACGGATGATCGCCGCCGCCCTGTCGTTGCGCTGTTTTCGTTCCGGAACGGGGACCACGGCGATGACCTCGTCGGATTGAATCACCTCTTCCAGACTGCGGCCGCTCAGCCGCGCCATCGAGATGTGGGGGGCCTCTTCCAGGCTTTTCACTTGTTCGGCGTCCCCTTCTTCCACGATCCGCCTCAAGGTGCGCCCCATGTCTACGCCGCGGTCAAACCCAATGACCGCCACGTCCACGTCCGCCCGCTTGCCGAGGGTGGAGCGCAGCGTCGGAGACACCTTGGAGACGGGGTGAAACGGGAGCACGTTCCTGACGAACGACAGCTTTTTCAGCGCCCGCTGCGCTTTTTCCCCGTCCACCCTGGCAATGAACGCGTAATCGGGTATGTAATCTCCCAGGGTCACGCCCAGGTCCTCTACCTGTTCCTTCCACTCCTCTTCCACCGGACCGTCAAACTGCACCACGACCAGCTCCGTGCTTCGTTTCTGCGACGTTTGGGAAGCGAGCGAAAGTCCCTCCTTCGCCTCGATCGCCAGACTGCCCTTGCGCCCTGTTTCCCGCTTGGCGCTGGCCGGCAGTTGACCGATCATCAGAGATACGACCAGTGTCGCGGACAGTGCCGCATGCCATTTCAACCGCAAAGAATAAGCACCCTCTTCCCATCACTCCATAATGTTTCCATTATACGGCAAAATCCGACCATGAAAAAGAGTCTGAATTTCACGTTGAGACAAAGTGAAAAGGATCGAGGCACCCGTTTTCGGCCTCGACCCTCCTGTGACGTGATTGACATCCCCGCACCGACTCGTCATCCTTCGTGGATGGACGTTCCCGACGCCGGTGCGCCATCCGCAAACAACGGCTGAAAATCAACCCATTCCAGACGGCTCAACTGCTCTTTGTCCGGGATGTCCGCGCCCGCCTGCGTCAGCCGGAGCGCCTGGTTTTGCATGGCCTCCTGCAGCAGGTTGTACACCAGGCGTCCGTTGCCCGCCAGCATCCCCGCCTGGGCCGCTTGGTCCAACTGCTGCCGGATGCGCTTCTCCACATCGCTGTCAAGCCGGTATCCCGCCTGCGCGACCGCCTGCAGCAGCATGCGGGTGAGCTCGTCTGGGGTGTAATCGGGGAAGTGGAGGTATTTTTTGAAGCGGGAGAACAGGCCCGGGTTGCTCGCCAGCAAACGCTGCATCTCCGCCGGATAGCCGGCCAGCACGACCACCAGGTTTTCGCCGTGGCGGGACATTTCCTCCACCAGCGTGTGAATCGCCTCCCGGCCGTAGTCCCGTTCGCCGCCCTCCAAGAGCGCGTACGCCTCGTCGATAAACAAGACGCCGCCCAGCGCTTCGCGGATTTTGCGCCGGGTCAGCGCCGCCGTCTGCCCGACGTAGCCGGCTACCAGATCGGCCCGGCTCGCCGTGACCAGATGGCCCCGTTTCAGGCAGCCGATCTCCTGCAGCATCTCCGCGTACAGGCGGGCGACCGTCGTTTTCCCCGTACCCGGGCTGCCGGTGAAGACGGCGTGCAGTTCGACGGGAACGGTCGGCAGTCCGCAGGCGGCCCGCTGCCGCTGCACCGAGGCAAACGCGGCGATTTTGTTCAGTTCCGCCTTTACCTCGTCCAGGCCGATCAAGGCCGCCAGCTTTTCTCTCGCCGGCTGGTCATCCGGCAAAGTCTCCAGACCGCCGACGTCTTCCGGGTAGAGAATCGTGAAGTCGTCCCACTGCAGCTCGTCCGGTTCGTCGAGACGGCGCCCCTTTGCAAAAATCGCTTCCATCACGATATTGGTCACCGTACGGGCATTGCCGAAGGTGTGGTCCACACGCGCCTGCTCGATTCGCTGCCGCAGCGCCCGCCGCGCTTCCGGCGTGAAGGAAAAATCGTTGCGGCCGGCCACCTGCTCGGCGATCGCCAACAGCTCATCGGTCGTGTAGTCGGGCAAAAGAAAATGACCCGTCTCCGGAAAACGGCTGCGCAGCCCCGGATTCGCGTACAAAAACTGCCGCATCTCTTCCGGATAACCGGCGAGCATCACCACAAACCGGCCGGCGTATTCACCGCCGGTCATCGCGGCCACCAGCGTGTCGATCGCGGCCTGGCCGTAATCGCTGCCGGAGCTGTCAGCCCGCTTCAGGCTGTAGGCCTCGTCGATAAACAGCACGCCGCCGACCGCCCGTTTAACCGCCTCCATCACCCGCTGTTCCGTCTGTCCCACATACGCCCCGACCAGGTGGGAGCGGTCCACTTCCACCACGTCGCCGCGCTCCAGAAGCCCCAGTTCATGATACAGGCGGCCGATCAGGCGGGCCAGCGTGGTCTTCCCCGTCCCCGGATTGCCCATCAGCACCAGATGCAGGGGCAGTTGATCGGCGAGGTGCCAGCCTTTTTCCTCGCGCAGCTTCCGATACCGCAAAAAGCGGGCCAGCTTGCGGACGCGCTCTTTGATTTCGTCCAGCCCGATCAGCCCTTCCAGTTCCTCCAGGGCCGAATGCCCGCCCCCCGGCTTCTCCGCTTTGGCGGATTCCCCGCCGATGGACAGCAGCCGTTCATGTTCTTCCTGTTGGGCTGTCAAGCGTTTGACGCTCTCCCGCAGGGCCGCCAGCAGTTCCGCCGAGTAAAACATGCCCTGCAGCGAGGCCGCATAGGCTTGGGTCCTCTCCAGCATGTCGCCGAGCAGGCGCTCCCGCTCCGCGTACAACCGCTCCACTCCGGCTGCCGCTTGCGCCGCCGTTTCGTCCCCGGCCGCTTCGGCCGCCTCGCGCGCGGCAGCGGCCAGCGCCTGCCATGACGGCAGGGCTTGCAGTTCGGCCTCGGCAGCTTCTTTCAGTTGTTCCGCATGCCGCCTGCGGGTGGCGGCGTTATCCGTTTCGCGGATCAGCGGATAGCTGCCGCCGAGGCGGTGTTCCTGCAGACGGGCCAGGTACAGGCGCACCCGCAGCTCGGCGGCCGGCCGGTAGGAAGGGTCCAGGCGGACGGCGCGGGACAGCCATTCCTCGGCCAACCCGTAGCCTCCCTGCTTGTCCAGGCGGAGGGCGGCCAGCCAGGTGAGCACGACCGCTTCCGCCTGGTCGAGCCGTTTGTCCTCGTCCGTTCCGCGCCGCTCCTCGATGAGGCGGAGGAGCGGGATCAGCTCTCCTTCCGAGAGCTGGCGAATGTCCGGGGGATGCTCCCGCCACCTCCAAACGTCTTCCAACTGGTCCGATTCTCGCTGCTGCATCGTCGCCCTCTCCTTTTCGTGCTTCTGTGTGTACTCCAGTTGTACCATATTTCAACCTTGGCTGAAAAGGCAAAGGCAGGAGGCACGCCTCTGGCCCACGGCCAAAAAAAGCAGCCTCCCGTCCAAGGAGGCTGCTTGTGACTGTCGTTGCGTTCCCTACACCTTTACGTTGCCCAATTCCACATCGGCCTTGAAGCGAGCCAGGGCGGCGTCAAACACGTCCTGTTCCGATTCGGCGGCGACCTTGAACATGGTAATCAGTTTGTCGCCGCTGTGCACCTGCACGTTGTACTGCGAATCGCCGTCGTACGTGGCGGCAAACTGGTATGCGCTGCCGTTCACGCTCATGGTTCGTTCCATTTCGGACACACCTCCCGCCATAGTGTATCCGCCGGCGGCCGGCTTCATCCCCGGTGCGGTGCGGTTCGACCGCTCGGGATGTTGGCCCGGCTCGCCACGGGCACAGCGAAGATGGTGGTGCGCTCCGCACGCTGCAGGCGGTCAGGGGCAAGGGCGTCGCCGAGCGTCATGCTGCGCAGGTCGACGATGCGGACCGGCGCGTCGGTGACGCTCACGTATTTGACCGGATGGCGTCGCGCAGGAACCTCACACCGGCGAAAACGCCTGGTAGTCGGTCGGCTGTCGGACGGTGGTGCCATCAGGAAGTTCGACCAGCAGCAGATCGCTCTCCCCCTGGCTGCCCTCCTGCCAGTCAAAGACAAACGCCTGTTTGTCCATCGGCTGGTTTTCGTCCAGAACGGCCAGGATCGCGCGCAGCGTGTCGGCCGTCATCGGCACCGGGATGCTATTACCCTGCCGGTCGGGGATGGAGAGCAGCTTCGGCGCCTCTTCAAAATACTGGACGGTATCCAGCAAAAGCGACACCTGCTGCCAGTTCAGCTCGGAGGCAAATCGTTCAAACGGCTTGGCCATGTGCATCATTCCTTTTCATCCGCAGAGTCGTCGAACAGGCTGTACTGGGCCACGGAATTCCCGTCCCGGGGCGTTTCGGCCGGCTCCGCCTCGGCCGACCCTTTCAGGGGTTCCGCCGCTTTTTCGCCTTCGGCCGGCAGGACGGCTTCATAGGCGACGGCTTCCACGCCGCCGGCCACCACGCTGCGGCCCATACCGCCCTGTTCCGTCACGGCCGCCTGTTCGGTCGGCACCAGTACCCACTCATGTTTGTCCGTCAAAGCGTAGAGCGTGTTTTCCACGGTCACCGCCACCACCCGGTGCGGGTTGGTCTTCCGCTTGCGAATCACCTGAACCCCTTTGCCCGCCCGGCCCTGCAGCGGGATGGCGGAGATCAAGGTGCGCTTCACTGTCCCTTCCGCCGTCAGCAGGCTGAACGGCCGCGCATCCTCCGTGTCCGTCGGCAGCAGGGCGACCACCTCGTCGCCGGCCGCGAGCGAAATCGCCTTGACGCCGCTGGACGCGCGGCCGGTCGCGCTCACCTCGCTGCGCAGGAAACGGATGCCCATGCCGTCTTTGGTCACTGCGAGGAAGGCCCCCTCTTCTCCTGCCACGAACGCGGTGACGAACTCGTCTCCCTCCGCTTTCAGCTTGGCCGCCACCAGCGCGCCGGAACGGTTCGTCTCGTACTCGGCCAGCGCCGTCCGCTTGATCAAGCCGGAGCGGCTGACGTGATAGACGTAGAGCGGCTGCCTGAAATCTTCCACGATGGCAAACCCGACGATGCGCTGCTGCTTGTCCAGCGGGATGACGTTCACCAGCGCAGTCCCGATCTCTTTCCACTTGTCGTCAGGAATGGCGTTGACCAGCGCGGCAAAATACTTGCCGTCCTGGGTGAAGAACAAGGCCGTGTGGGAGGTGTTGGCCTCCGCAAAATAGCGGACCTTGTCTCCCTCCTTGACGCCGCAGGTCTCGATCGTCCCGCCCATCGACTTGAACGAGCGGGGGCTGGTGCGCTTGATGTACCCTTCGTTGGTCAGCGTCACGACGCAGTCTTCCGCGTTGATCTGCATCGCGATGTCCACCTTGACCTCCTCGATCTCCCCCTGGATCTCGGTCAGGCGCGGCTCCGCGTACTTTTTCTTGATCTCGTTCAGCTCGGCGGTAATCACCTGGATCAGCTTTTTTTCGCTGCCGAGGATCGCCTTCAATTCCTCGATCTCTTTGGCCAGCGCCGCAAGCTCCTTCTCCAGCTTGACGATGTCCAGCCGGGTGAGCGACGCCAACTGGATGGCGAGGATCGCGTCCGCCTGTTCCTCCGTGAAGCCGTACTGCTCCATGATGTTCTTCTTGGCGTCGGCCCGGTCTTCGGAGTTCATGATCGTCTCCACGATCTGCCGCAGGATCGACTTGGCCCGGATCAGCCCCTGCACGACGTGCTCCCGTCTTTGCTTTTTGTCCAGGTCGAACTGGGAGCGGCGCGTCACCACGTCTTTCTGGTGGTCGATGTAGGCGGCCAGGAGCTCCTTCAGCCCCATCTGCCGGATCGTGCCTTCGTGGATGACGTTCATGTTGTAGTTGTAATATATCTGCAGGTCAGTGTTTTTGTACAGGTAGTTGAGGATCGCGTTCTCGTCCGCGTCTTTTCGGATGTCGATGACGATCCGCACCTTTTTCTGCTCCGCCTCTTTACGGCCGGTCTCGTCGCGGACGGCCAGCGCCCCCTCGATTTTGCGCTCCATCACCAGTTCGTCAATCTGGGCGACCAGCTTCGATTTGATCACATCGTAAGGGATCTCCGAGATGACGATCTTTTTCACCTTGGCGCCTTTTGGCTCCTCCACGTGGCTGCGGCCGCGAATGACAAACTGGCCGCGCCCGGTCTCGAACGCCTTGCGGATGCCGGATGTGCCCTGGACGATGCCGCCGGTGGGAAAGTCCGGCCCTTTGACATGCTGCATCAGCTCGTCCAGCGTGATCTCCGGCTTTTTCATCTGGGCAATCGCTGCGTCGATCACTTCTCCCAGGTTGTGCGTCGGAATGTCCGTCGCAAACCCGACCGCGATCCCGGACGCCCCGTTGACCAGCAGGTTGGGAAAGCGGGACGGCAGCACGGCCGGCTGCTGTGCCGAGTTGTCGTAGTTGGGGATGAAGGTGACCGTGTCTTTTTCGATGTCGCGCAGCATTTCGTTGGCCAGCGCGGACAGGCGGGACTCGGTGTAACGCATCGCCGCCGGCGGGTCGGCGTCCAGGCTCCCGAAGTTGCCGTGCCCCTGAATCAGCACCTGACGCATTTTCCACCACTGCGCCATCCGCACCATCGTCTCGTAAATGGCGCTGTCCCCGTGCGGATGGTAGGTCCCCATCACGTACCCGACGGTCTTGGCCGATTTGCGGTACGGCTTGTCATGCGTATTGCCCTCCTGGTACATCGCGTACAGGATGCGGCGCTGCACCGGTTTGAGGCCGTCGCGGGCATCGGGGATGGCGCGGGACAGGATGACCAGGTTGGCGTAGTCGCTGAAGCGCTTCCCCATGATTTCCGCGAAGCTCTGTTCGATAATCTGATTGGACAGCATGCTTATTCATCCTCTCCCACTTCAAAGGTGACGTGGTTCTCGATCCACTCGCGCCGGGGCGGCACCTTGTCGCCCATCAGGACGGTGACCAGTTTTTCGCAATGGGCGAGGTCTTCCAACTGCACCTTGATCAGCTTGCGCGTCTCCGGATTCATCGTCGTCTCCCAGAGCTGGTCGGCGTTCATTTCGCCCAATCCCTTGTAGCGCTGCACTTCCGCACCGCGCCCCAGCCGCTTGAGCGCCTGCTCCAGCTCGTCATCGTTCCAGCAGTAGACCACGTCCGCCGGCTTGCCTCGGTTTTCCTTACGCACCTGATACAGCGGCGGCTGCGCGATGTACAGCTTGCCCGCGGCGATCAGCGGCTGCATGTAGCGGAAGAAAAACGTCAGGAGCAGCGTCTGGATGTGCGACCCGTCCACGTCGGCGTCGGACATGATGATGATCTTGTCAAACGCGCAGTTTTCGATGGAGAAGTCTTCCCCGATATCGGTCTCCAGCACCTCCAGAATGGTGCGGAACTCCTCGTTGGCGAGAATGTCGGACAGCTTCGCCTTTTCCGTGTTGAGCGGTTTTCCCTTCAGGCCGAAAATCGCCTGAAACTCGGAGTTGCGCGCCTGCTTGGCCGAACCGCCGGCGGAATCCCCCTCGACGAGGAACAGCTCGTTGCGCTTCGGGTCCTTGTACTGCGGCGGCGCGAATTTGTCGGAGATGGATTTCCGCTTTTTCGCGTTTTTGCCCTTTTTGTCGCCGCGCAGCGCTTCCCGCTGTTTGCGCAGTTCCTCGCGGATTTCGGCGGAACGGATCGCCTTTTCGATCAACAGCTTGCCGATCTCCGGGTTTTCCTCCAGGAAAAAGCCCAGTTTTTCCGAGACGATCTGCTCCACGATCGTCCGCGCTTCCTCGTTGCCCAGCTTGTCCTTGGTCTGGGACTCGAACTGAACGTCGGCCATCTGCAGCGAGAGCACGCCGAGAAAGCCTTCGCGCAGGTCGTTGCCCGACAAGTTGGGGTCCTTCTCCTTGAGGTAGCCTTTTTTGCGGGCAAATTCGTTGAACACCCGGGTGGTCCCGTTGCGGAAGCCGGTTACGTGCGTGCCGCCGTCCGTCGTCGGGATGGAGTTGACGTACGAGACGAGCGTCTCCGTGTAGCCGTCGTTGTACTGGAACGCCAGCTCGACGTAAACGTTTTCCTTTTCCCCCTCGAAATAGACGACCGGGTGGAGCGTTTGCTTGCCTTCGTTGAGGTACTCCACGTAGGATTTGAGCCCGTCCTCGAAGTAAAACTCCTCCCGTTTGATCTCGGGTCCGCGCTCGTCGATCAGCACCATGCGCAGCTTTTTCAGCAGAAACGCCGTCTCGCGAAAACGGTCGCGGATCGTCTCGTATTCAAATCGGGCACTGCCAAACACCGCGTCGTCCGGCAGAAAGCGGACCGTCGTGCCGGTTCGCTTGGTGGTGCCGACCACTTCCAGGTCGGTCACCGGCTTGCCTACGTGTTCGTTGCCCTTTTCGTCCACCACGTAGGCATACCGCTGCTTGTGAATCTTGCCGTCGCGGTGGATCTCCACCTCCAGCCATTTGGAGAGGGCCACCACCACGCTGGAACCGACGCCGTGCAGTCCCCCGCTCTTTTTGTATCCGCCGCCGCCAAACTTGCCGCCGGCGTGCAGCGTGGTAAAAATCACTTCCGGCACCGGGCGGCCCGTCTTGTGCATGCCGGTGGGGATTCCCCGACCGTGGTCCTCCACGCTGACGCTGCCGTCCTTGTGCAGGGTGACGATGATCGTATCGTTAAAACCGGCCAGCGTTTCGTCTTTGGCGTTGTCCACGATCTCCCACAGGAGATGGTGAAGTCCGCGGCTGCCGGTGGAACCTATGTACATGCCCGGCCGTTTGCGCACGGCAATCAGGCCTTCCAGCACCTGAATGTCTTCTTCGGTATACGTAAGCGTATCTGTTTCCTTCAATCGCGTTCTCCCCTCTGCTTCTTCAACTTGCGCAAGGAAACGCGGCGCCGGCCGCGCCCTGGGCGAAAAGCGGAGCCGTGGTCGCCCTTGTGCGGAACGGACGTGACGTTCCGTTCTCCGTCCGGGTAAAAAGCGAACACTTAATCGCTATTGTACCGTATGGAATTGATTGTATTCAACGCCCGCTGTCGGTGGACGGCGAGAAAATGCGATTCCGCGGGCAAAAAAACCACCCGGCCGTCGCTCGCGCTGTGACGGGTGAGGCCCGAAAAAAGGCCACCTCGCCCTAGCGAGATGGCCGAATGCGCCGCGTTATTTTTCGTTCAGCAGGCGTTCCATTTCCTCGTCGTCAATTTCGTAGTTGGCGTAGACGTTTTGGACGTCGTCGTTCTCTTCGAAAGCCTCCATCATCTTGAGCATTTTCGCTGCATCCTCGCCGCTGATCTTGACGGTGTTCTGCGGAATCCACTGAACGGACGCGTTTGCAAACGTGTAGCCTTCCGCTTCCAGTCCGCTTTTGACCTGTTCCAGCTCGTGCGGGTGGGTCAAAATCTCGTAGGAGTCCTCGTTGGTCACCATATCCTCGGCACCAGCTTCGAGCGCCTGCATCAGAATGGTGTCCTCGTCGACGGGAAACGCTTCGCGGTCGATGGTGATGACGCCTTTCTTGTCAAACATGAAGCTGACGGAACCGGTCTCCCCCAGGTTGCCGCCGCGCTTGTTGAAGATGGCGCGCACGTCGGCCGCGGTCCGGTTGCGGTTGTCCGTCAGGCATTCGACGATGACGGCCACGCCGCCCGGTCCGTATCCTTCGTAGCGGATTTCTTCGTAGTTGTCGGCGTTTCCGGTGTCCGTCGCCTTTTTGATCGCGCGTTCGATATTTTCCACCGGCATATTGATGGCTCGCGCGTTGGCGATGATCGCTTTCAGCTTCAGATTGGCGTTCGGGTCGGGCCCGCCTTTCTTCGCCTCCACGTAAATCTGCCGGGCAAATTTGACAAATTGGTTGTTCCTTTTCTGGTCGGCTGCGCCCTTTTTGGCGGCAAACAGTTTGAACTTCGGCATAACCAACTCTCCTCATCACATACAGAAATACCATGTCTAAGTGTAGCACTAGAGGGGAAGATCGGTCAAAGCCAAACCTCAGACAACCAGGCAGTTCCCGTCGGCGATCAACTGTTCCAGATCCACGTAATATCGGCCGGAAGCGCGAAACTGCCCGAGCGCGATCCGGCGGCAGACGTCGGTGCCCACGGCCGCTCCCAGCGTGACGGAAGAGGCCAACTGCGGCCAGGTGCAGACGGTTTTGCCCACCTCCGCCAATGACGCTCGCAAGCGCGCCGAGATGGCGCCGTCCCCGACGATCCGCAGCACATGGGGGATCTTCTCCTGGTTGGACAGCCCCTTTAGGGTGTCGTAGTCCAACCCGTCAACCAGCCCGTGCAAAATCGGCCGGTCCGGTTCAAGGTCGAACCGTTCCACGTCCACAAGTCCCCTGTCGCTGGTGTCCATCACGACGGGAATGCCCAGCGCCCTGGCTTTGAGCCGGCTCAGAATCTTCATGTTCAGGCTGTCGCATTCGTCCACCAGGATGTCCAGCCGTCCGCCTTCCAACAGAAAGCGGTCCAGATTCTCCTCGTTGGCCCCGTCGGCAAAGCAGACCACTTTCAAAAAGGGATCGATCTCCGCAATCTCCCGCGCCGTGACGATGATTTTCGGCATGCCCAGGTGGTGAACGCCGGTCCGGATGCGGTTTAGGTTGGAGAGTTCCAGCGTGTCGAAATCGGCCAGGCGAATCTCGCCGCACACCCGTTCCATCGCCAGCGTGAGCGCGAGGGACTGGCCGACGGAAAGGCCGATCACCCCGATCGCCTTCCGGGACAACACCTCTTGTTCCTGCTGCGTGATCTTGTTTCGGTTCCGGTTCGTCCGCACAAACGCGAACTCCTCCTCGTCCAGCAGATGGACGAGGGTCCTTCGCCAGGGGTAGTACACCCACACGCCTTTCTCCTCGGGAGCCTCCCCCAGATAGTCTTCCACCGCCTCGGACAGCTCTTCCCGGCTGAACCGGCGGTCCGGATGCTTCGCCTTGATCAGTTCCTCCACCTGTCCGCGAAACGGATTGAGAATCACGACATCGTCTTGCCTGCGGCACAGGTCCTGCAAGCGGCGGCGGTCATCCTCCCGCTGGAGGCGGAAAAACAGCGGGGCAAACAGCCAGTCCTCCCTTCTCATCTCTGTTCGTTCGGCCAGCAGCGAACGCAGGTCCGTCATGGCAAACCTCCCCTTTCTTGCGTGAGTTGTCACTCCTGATCGATCACGATGCTTTGTCCATCCACGATCCGCACCAGCGGCGACATGCGGAAGTCAACCGTGTACAGAGCCGGCTGCCGGCTGGTTTCCGCGCCCGGCCGCCAGTACTTTTGAAAGGCCTGCCTCATGAACGCGTGCTTGTCCGAGGTGTCGGGAACGGCAGTAGGCACACCGGTCAGCCGAATGCCCGTCTGTTCCAGAAACACTTTGACGTGAAGCGGCAGGATGGCAAATACCGTGCGGATTCCCCGCTCTTCCATGAACGCGAACATGCGCCGCAGCATGAGGCGAAACAGATAGCGCTTGTGCAGGTCGAGGAGCGGCCGATACCGTTTCGCCCGTTCGTCCTTGCCGGCAGCGTCCAGCAGCGGATGAAAGGCAAATCGGACGAATTCCGCCGCTTTCGCCGGCTTTTCCACGCCCGCAAACAGTTCGTAACAGTCCAGCTCGTCGTCCACCACGGCCCGCGCGGTCGCCAGCACCAGCGGATGGCTGCCCACCTGCTGGCCGATGGCGAACACGTGCGACTGTTTCTCCGTGCGGAAACCGACGTCTTCAAATTCCAGCCGGTCGTTCAGATAGCGGAGGTTGTAGCTGAAATTGACGATGTCGTTCACCTGCTCGTGCAGGAGCGTTTCCTGGTCGTCCAGCGCCCTGCAGACGTACCGGGCGGCGTCGAGACATGCGTCCCGCTGTTCGAGGACGGGATAGACCAGCTTTTCGTATAAACGGGTCAGCCTGGTGTTTTTGATACCCGCTGAGGAGGGCTGCGCCAGCCAATCGATCGGCAGCACGCAGAAGGGACTTGAACAAAAAGGGACGAGTTCCGTTGCCGTTTGGAAAGAGCGGGAGTACACCATTCCGTTTGTTCCTCCAATCTCCCATGCAGGACGTCGGGTCTGTCCGACAGCGGACGCCGTGGATGGGATAAGATTTTTGAAACAGGAAAAAAGTTCTACAAATTGAATCGTTTTCCTCCAAAAATATACAACGTTTTCCAATTTTTTCGGACGAAAGACCGTGTGGACGGCGCCATGTTTTCCGGCTAATTGCTTGAAGATCGGGCAAGCTATGGAGGAGTTGAAAACCCGAGGCAGACAAAGGGGGAAGTTCCTTGATCAGCGCAGCAAAACCGTTTGTGAAATTTCACCGCTATGACCAGGAGCTGGTCTCCGACATCCAGGCGCTCAATTCCTCCGGCTACCACAAGGACGACATCTGGGTCCTCAAGTGGAATCCGGACAAAAACCACTCCAACCAGCGCGGCAACTACTACAAATACAGCACCCATTTCGAGGATGCCGTCGGCGACATCGACAGCAAGGCGCATATTTTCGACAACGGCGGCGAAGAACTGCGGACGCGGCTGGAGAAACTGGGGCTGACCAAGGACGAAGCCTCCGCTCTCTTTCGCGAGCTGCAGGAGTCGGACTACACCTGCCTGCTGGTCGTGCGGGACCTGAAAGACAACATCTTGAAGATGAGCGACTGACCACTCGCAAAGGAGGCGTCTTTCGCGCAGGAAAAAAGCCGCTGCTTTTGCCGCAGCGGCTTTTTTGCATGTGTATCTGCCATGCTTACTTTTCGTCGTCGATCAGTTCGATGCCTTCCAGCACCTCGTTGAGCTTGACGTAGACAGCTTCTTCCTCGCTTTCCTCCAGCGGCACCATTTCGCCGCCGTCGACCTGGAATACGAAAATGTCCACTTCCTCATCCACGTCGTCTTCGTTCGCCTCGTCTTCGATCGCGTCGGTCAAGGCGACGTATTCCTTCCCATTTAGTTCAAACAAGGCGATGACTTCAAAATCGCCAAGCGGTTCGCCGTTTTCGTCATCCAGCGTGATGATGTCGCCCAGTTCCAGGTCTTTGTTTTCTGCGGTCAATGTGTTCACGTCCTTACTGAAAGTTTCATGGTACGTTCCCATCATACCGGTTTTTTCCGCAAGAAGCAATCAGGCATGGGCTTTCAGCCGACAGGCAGTCTCACCTCGAAGGTGGAACCCTGCTGTTCCCGGCTCGTGACGGAAATGGTTCCGCCGTGGTTGTGAATAATCCGGTAGCTGACCATCAACCCCAGGCCCGTCCCGTTCTCCTTGGTCGTATAGAACGGCTCTCCCAGTCTCGCGAGGCGGTCTTCGGGGATGCCGCAGCCTTGGTCGCGGAAGCTGATTACCACCGTGTCTCCCTCCCGCCGCACGCCCACGTGCACTTCTCCTCCGTTCGGCATGGCCTCGATGGCGTTTTTCAGAAGATTGAGAAACACCTGTTTGAGCTGGTTCTCTTCGCACATGACCGAAGGCGGATCGGGTTCGTAACGGGTGACGATGCGGACGTTGTGCATGACGGCGTGGGTCTCCGCCAGCACGATGATATGCTCCAGCATCGGAACGACGTCCCTCTCCTTGAAGGCGATGTCCTGCGGTTTGGCCAGCACGAGAAATTCGCTGATGATCTTCTCGATCCGGTTCAACTCCGACACCATGATGTGAAAGTACTGCTGCTTCTCCTGCTGTTGGGAGTACATCAGCTGCAAAAAGCCCTTGAGCGAGGTCAAGGGGTTGCGAATCTCGTGCGCCACCCCTGCCGCCAACTGGCCGATGACGGAGAGCAGTTCCGACTTGCGGACCATCTCCTCCGCCCGTTTGCGCTCCGTGATGTCCTGCAGAATGCCGATCACCGCCGGCTTCCCCTTGTACGACGTGGTCTTCTGCAGCACTTCGAGATGGACGATGCTGCCGTCACTGCGCAGTCCGTGAAACTGATGGCGGATGGGCGAGCGGTCTCCCTTGCAGCGGCGGCTCTGGTTTTTCAGCACAATCTCCCGCTCCTCTGGCACGACCAGATCGACCGCTCCCAGGCGCATCATGTCCTCCTGGGTGTAGCCGAACATCTCGGCCATGCGGGGATTGACGTAGACGAAGCTGTGTTCGTTCACGTACGCGATGTACACGCCGACCAACGTGTCCTCGACCAGGCTGCGGTACAATTCCTCCGCTTCCTGCAGTTCACGCTCCATGCGCTTGCGCTCCGTAATCTCCGTCGAGGAGCCGACCACTTCTACGACCCGCCCCTGTTCGACGATCGGGGAGAGCGTCGTCGTGAAGATTCGTTCCCCCATGGCCGACTCGTACTCCAGCACATGGCCTTCATATGCCTTTTCGTACATGGTCATGATGTCCTCGCTGCACAGCTGCAAAACTTCCTGCAGCCGCTTGCCGCTGATGCGATCCGTCGTCAATCCGAACTCTCTCGCCAGCTTTCCTTCCGAGAGGGTGAAGACGAACTGGCCGTCTTCGTCCCGCTTGTACTTGAAAATGTGATTGTGCAGATTTTCCACTGTTCGCCGCAGTTCGTCCTTGTACCAATCGATCGACGGTTTTCCGCCGTAGATCCCTGCTTGCAACAGGCGAGCACTCCTTTACCCTGAGAATGAGATGCAACAAGAATTCGCTGCGCCTCCCGAGTTTCCTCTTTTTTCCTGAAAAAACGTACGCGCTGCAGCGTTATGCCAACACGGTTTCGTCACCATTCTCCTATTTTTGGTATAATTGGATGGGAGTTTGGGCAAACACTCCCGGAAAGGGTGGTCGTGTGAACAAAAAAGTGATTCTCGCAGGCGGAACCGGTTTTCTCGGGCAATCGCTGGCTGCGTTTTTGTCCCAAAGAGGATATGAAGTCGTCATTTTGACGAGAGGCATGTCGACCGAGCGGGACCATGTCCGGTACGTTCACTGGGACGGCGCGACCATGGACACGTGGACGGAAGAAATCGACGGAAGTCATGCCGTCATAAACCTCGCCGGAAAAAGCGTCAACTGCATCTATACCAAGAAAAACCGAGACGAAATCATGCGCTCCCGCCTGGATTCCGTCAACGTGCTGACCGACGCCATTCTGACCTGCAAGCACCCGCCCCGGGTCTTCGTTCAGGCGGGTTCCCTGGCCATTTTCGGTGACACGCAAAACCTCTGCGACGAAGATGCTCCTCATGGAACAGGCTTTTCCGTTGACGTCTGCAAACGATGGGAAGCGGCCTTTTTTGCCAAGGAGCTGCCTTCGACCCGAAAGGTGCTGCTGCGGATCGGCTTTGCGCTGGGACGCGACGGCGGCGCGCTTGAACCGCTGGTCAAGCTGGTCCGGTACAACCTGGGAGGAACGGTCGGGTCGGGCAACCAGTACATCAGTTGGCTGCATATCGACGATCTGAACGAGATCTTCCTCGCGGCTGTCGAAGACGACACGATGAACGGCATCTACAACGCGACTGGGCCGCATCCGGTCACGAACAAGGAATTCATGGCAGCGCTGCGAAAGGTGCTGAACAAGGGATGGGCACCCCCGGCCCCCGCTCCCCTGGTGTGGCTGGGAGCGTACGTGTTCATGCGGACGGAACCAAGTCTTGCGCTGACCGGGAGAAATTGTGTGCCCAGGCGGTTGGCGGACCACGGTTTTCGCTTTCGCCATCCCGATTTGGAAGCAGCGCTGTACGACTTGCTTGGGAAGCCGTAAGCCCCGCCGAAAAGAAACAGCCTGCGGTCCCCCGCAGGCTGCCCTCTTGCCTACTCTTTCACTTCTTGCAGCACGCCTTTTTCCAACAGGAACGCCTCTTCCGCCTGCAAGATGGCAATGATGGCATCTCGCTGGACGTACTTGCCGGATTCGGCGAGGCGGCGTTCGATAAACCGAAGCAGTTCTTCAAAGTCGAGAATCTGGATCTCCTGGTCGCTCACGACGTTCCCCCCCCTTATACACACCTTCCTATTGTACACGAACCGGGTGCTTCTTCCAACTCCACCACCTGCGCCGCACCGGCCGCAGCAGATATCCGCTCCACAGCACGAAAAGCACGCTCAACGCCAGGTAACAGCAGGCAAAAAACAGCCAGGGGGTAAAGGCAAACTCCACCGACGGCATCAGCGATTCGTCGAGGATGGCGAAGAGCACGATCACCGGGTTGAGACCGGCCAGAATCTGCAGTTCCGGAAGATTCCACACCACCAGATGGGAATACCGATCCGGATCGACCTGCGGCAGGATCTCGCCAAGGAAAAAAAACAGCAGGCCGGTCCCGACGACAAAGCAAAAGGCGATGCCGTAAGCGGTGATCGTGCTGACGGCGGTTCGCTTGATCCAGGTGGAACAGAACAAGCCGAGCGACCCCAGGAAAAGGATGTTGACCGCGAAAAACAGGACCAGCTTCACCACCTGTTCCGGCGACACGCTTCCGTACAGCATGACCAGGCTGTACAGGGGCATGGACGCGGCCAGCAGCAGGCTGGTAAAGGCAAGCGACGTGACCAGCTTGCTCCAGACGATCGTGCGGGGCGACAGTTGGGTGGTGAGCAGAATGTTGAGCGTCTGCCGCTCCCTCTCGCCGCTGATGGCGCCCGCCGTCAGTGCGGGTGCGACAAAGCAGATCATGGCGTAATGGATCGCCGCCGAGATGAGGAACAATTCGCTGTTTTCCCCCAGCGTTCCCGCTCTGAGCGGGTTGATAAGCAGAAAGCCGAGCGGGATGCCTCCCATGATCAGCAGAAACAGCGCGAGAATCCACACGGTCCGCTTCGTGCGGAACCGTTCCCGCAGTTCCTTGACAAGGATTGGATTGGACAGAAAGTCCCTCATCAGCCCCCCACTCCTTCCGTGATGGCCAAAAAGACTGCTTCCAGGTTTTCGCTGGACTCGCCAAAGTACGTGACGGCTGCTCCCGCGTCCACCAGCTCCTGCAGCAATCCCGCCTTTTCCGCTTCGCCCCCGACGAACCGGAAGCGAAATCCATCTTCCTGCTCCTCCAGATCCTTTACCAAGGGGCTCTGTGACAGCACGCGTCCCGCCTGATGGCGGTTGGTCAGTGTCCGTACCAGCATCAGCGTAATGCCGCGGGCCCGGACGCTCACGTCATCCAACGCTCCGCAGGCGATCAGCCTGCCCTGCTCGATCACGCCGATCTCGTCGCACAGCTCCGCCAGCTCCGGCAGGATGTGGGAGCTGATCAGGATCGTCTTGCCCATCGCACGGAGCTGTTTCAGGATTTCCCGCAGCTCGATGCGGGCGCGCGGGTCGAGTCCGGAAGCGGGCTCGTCCAAAATCAGCACCTCGGGATCGTGAACCAGGCACCGCGCCAGTCCCAGGCGCTGCTGCATGCCCCGGGAAAGCGAATCGACGTAGGCATCCGCCTTGTTGGACAGGTTGACCAGTTCCAGCAGATCGGCGATCAGCGCGGTCCGTTTGGACGCCGGAATCTTGTAGGCTCCGGCGTAAAAGTCCAGGTACTCCCGCGCCGTCAGGTTGTCATAGACGCCGAAAAAATCGGGCATGTACCCGATCGACTGACGGACGGCCGCAGGCTCCTTCATCACGTCGTAGCCGCAGACAAACGCCTGTCCCTCCGTCGGCTCCAGCAAGGTGGCCAAAATCAGCATGGTCGTCGACTTTCCCGCGCCGTTGGGACCGATGAAGCCGAACACCTTTCCCTGCTCAATCCGCAGGTTGAGGTCGCTAAGCGCCCACAGGCTGCCGTATTGCTTGCTCAGATGGACCGTTTCAATCATGGCGGACAGGTTCCCTCCCTTCTACCTGGAAGAACGGCATCGGCAGCGAGAGACGCTGTACGCCTGGGTGGGAGAAGCGGAGCAGGACGGTGCCGTCGGGCGTCAGGTACTCGCTCAAGTCCGCTTCCAGGACCAATCGCTTGTCTCTTGGCAGCGGCTTCCACTGTCCGCTCTTCTGGTGGAAAATCGCTTTCTGGAACGGGCGGAACGAACTGTGGTCGAGCGGTACGATGAGTCGCTCCGCGTGGTTCCGCGCCTGACCGAGCTTCAGCGAAAACGTAACGCTGCCTTTCGCCAATTCCCACAGGTAGGGCGATTTCGACTCCAATTCCCCGGTCGACTCGTGCATGTCCACGCCCAGCAGGCCGTACGGATAGGTGATCACGCCTCGCTGATCCGGCTGAAGCCGCACCGTTTGGCTGATCACGTTCCAGCAGCGGGAACGATGCTCCTGCTGAAAGGTGATGAGCGGGAGGGGCTGGCGGTTGACGCCCAGGATCCGCACCCGATCACCGCCCTCGAACGACAGCACGTCGTCCTGCAGTCGACGGATACGCTCTTCCACGGAAGTTTCCGTTTCATCGTAGGCGTTTCGGCTGGGCAGGTAGAGCGGCTCCAGTTTGGCATCGACCCGCTTCGTTTCTCCCGGCCGCATGCTGCCGAGTGGAATCCGCTGCGGTCCCACTTCAACATAGGCCGTCTCCAGCGGGAACGCCGTGTTGTTGGTCACCGTCCCCCGCAGCCTGTCTTTCTGCACGTGAAGGCTGGCCTCAAACTCGCCCGCTTCGCGCATCAGTCCGAATCCGACCGCCTGCCGCGGCGTCAGATACGGCACGCCCTGAAACTCCAGGGAATATCCCGCGTCCGCCCCCCTTTCCGACGTCAACCCGTCCGGTTCGTAATTGTTTCCGTTGTAGGCAAGCGGCAGGGCGACCATCCCCGGCTGGACCTCCGCCTTGAAATGATCTCCGCTGACCGCAAGAAACGTGGACGCGGTCTCCACCTCGGCGAGCTGCCCATCGAGAATGCGCACTCGGGTGACGGCGTGGCTGCTGTTTTCCCGTACGACCATCGGCTTGCCGATGAAAAAGACCCCGACCATCAGCAGCACCGCCATTCCCGGAATGACGCCCCACGCCCACTGCCGCCGGTCCAACCGCTTCAGAATCAAATAGGTGCCGGGTGCCACCGCCGCCACGTACAGCACCCACAGAACGGCGATCCAGACGGGGGCGGGCGGATGCACGTCCGGAATGTAGCGGCTCAGCTCCAGCAAGGGGCGGTTGAACTGGTCGATGCGCCGTCCGTGTTCGAGCACATCCTGCACGCCGTGCCGGCTCAGGACGTTTTGCCACAGCTCGGCGCCGTGCTGCCAGGACGCGAGCGGTTCCGCCGTCACGTCATAGTTGACAAACAGCAGCAGCCCTTCGCCCGCCTCTCGGGCGACGAACAGCGGCAGCGTGTTGTTAAAAACGGGGATGCTTCCGGCGGGCAGCGTCTTCGCCGCCGTATAGCCGGAAAGCGCCTGCTTCGGATCGACGCGTCCGCTTTTGGGCTCGACCGACAAAATATCGGCAAACCGCCGGACCGCTTCCTCCTGACCGGGTCCCGCGGACAGAATGACGACTCCGCCGCTCTTGATCCAGTCTGTAATCGCTTCTACCTGCCGATCCCGCAGCTTCTTCACCTGTTCGCCCCTCAGCGCGAGAATATCCAGGTTGCGGTACAGCCAGGACTCGTCCGGCAGCATCTCGGCCGTCAGGTTTTGTACGAGGACGTGGCCGCCGTTCATCTGCCGCTGCGTCATTGTCAATACATGAAAAGCGCCGCTGCCGGAATCCAGCACGCCAATGATTCGTCCGTCTTTCGGATAAGGCAGCCGCAGCTTCTCCGACGCGACCACCTTTTCGCCCTGGGTCAGCCAAAGCCGCCATTCTTCCAGAAACATTTCCGCCGGCATGTCAAAGGCGATCGTCCGGCTTTCGCCTGCCGCCAGCTTCACTTCCTGCAGAAGCGTGGCATGCCGGATCTGCCGAGGCGCCTTGTCCCTGGACAGCTCAACCAAACCGGAAAACGGCTGATCCCGTGTGTGCACCGTCACCTCCAGCCGTACCCAGGCATCGTACTTGAACACCCCGCCGAACGGGATGTTTACCTTCATCTCCACGCTGCCTTCGGCGGCAGCCGGCTGAGCGGCGAAACCCAACCACGCGACCGCGAAGACGAGCAGCCAACTCCTGTTCATCTCTTTCTCCTCCGCTCGTTATCGTGACGCCAGTGAGACGACCAACGTGTTCTCCGTCTCGTCGCCAGCCTGGACAAGCAGCAGGTGCTCGCGGTCAGCTGACCAGTGGGCGCGCACCAGACGTCCGCCCTCCCATGATCGGATCGGCATGTCCCGCAGCACGGGCGGCTGTACGTCCACTTCCGCTTCCGCAAGGGTGCCTTCCGGCGTGGTGAACGTCAGGCTCGCCTCACCGTTCCAGGACGGCCAGCCGCCTCTGCCAACGAGGGTGGTCCGACCGGAGCGCATTTCCATCACGAACACGCTGCCCTGTTTTGTAAAGGCAAGCAGGCGTCCGTCGGGCGACCACTCCGGCTGACTTCCTTCCGCCACCTTCCAATCCCGCATGGAGACGATGCTGCTTACCCATATTTCCTCCACGCCGTCGCTTGTGCGCGTATAGACGATGCTGTCGTCGGCGGGCGACCAACTGGGCGAGTGAAACGCAACACCCTCTTCCTCCTTGATCAAGCGGCTGCTGCCCGGCCGTTTGTCGTCGGGCACGTCCACGATCCAGAGCCGGGACGTCTCTCCCTGCTGCTCCACCACGGCCAGCCGGGCGGCCCGGTTGCTCCAGGACAGTGACGTGAAATCGCCGTGATCGACCGGCAGTGACACGTCCGCTTTGGCTGCCGGCTCGTCCAGATCAAACGTGCGGATGGTCGAACCGTCCGTCACGTACGCGATCCGCGAACCGCCGGCATCCAGATCGACCCGCTCGGGGTTGGCCGCTCCTTCCATGGCAAGCAGCGACGGCTGCCGAACCGTCAAGACACCATGCGGCCAGACGCCGTACCAGACGGCGATCGCAAGCAGGACGACTCCGCCCGTAAGGCTCCAGACGCGGCGGAGTTTGCCTGTTCGCGGTCCCAGCAGGCTTTGCTGCCGGTCCTTGTCCAGCTCCTTGATCCGCTGCAGAAGCTGTTTTTTCAGCTCCGCTTTCAGGTGGTAGTTCACCGGCACGGACCGGCGAAGCTGCTGCAGATGGGCCAGCAGTTGGGCTACGGAATGCTCTTCGGAACAGCCGGTGGGGATGCGCTTCTCGTCTCTCATTCGCCCTCTCCCCCTTCGTACATCTTCTGTAGCTGATGCAAAGCGCGATAGGAGATCATTTTTACGCTCGATTCCGTTTTGCCCAGCACTTCCGCCACCTGGCTGATTTTCAGATCGGCAAAATAACGCAGGGTCAAGACGTCACGCTGATCCTGCGTCAACTTCTCCAGCCGGTCTCGGAGCAGGCGAATCTCTTCGTTGGTCAGCGCCTGCCGTTCCGGCTGCCATGTATCGTCCGGTTCGCCGCCGAGCAGATTGTCCTGATCGACCGGAAACTCCCGGTTTTTCCGCATGAAATCGACGTACGTGTTGTGGGCGATGCGGAAGATCCAGGAAGCAAACGGACTGGTTCTGCTGTATTGGTCAAATTTTTCAAGCGCCTTTAAAAACACCGTCGTCGTCAAATCGTCGGCATCCCACGGATTCTGCACGCGGCAGCGCAAATAGCGGTTGACGCGGTCGAAGTACTCGTCGTACAACTCGGTAAAATCGCGGGATTCGTAATACTCAGCCGAAGAGTCTGACGACGGGCGCGCCGAACGCTTCATCGCCATTGCCATCGTGATTTCCTCCACCCCGCCGCATCCGCCGGCAGCCCCTCGCCGCTGTGAGAACGGCGCGAGCGCACCCGACGCGGGCAGGCCTTCCCCTTTTCTGACGTGAAAGCAAGCGCCCCCTTCCCGGTCAGCGCTTGCGGATGCGGAAAAAGCATCTGCAAAAGCGGCCGTTCCCGTGAACGGACCTCATTCAGATGCTTTTTAACTCCGAATAAGTATTACGTATGGAGGCGGAAAAAAGTCACAAGACTGGCAAAAAAATTTTTCGAGTTACGCAAGGCTGCGACTGTCGTCTCAGGACCGAAGCGCCCGGTCCAGTTCCGCGATGATGTCCTCCACCGCCTCAATGCCGACGGAGAGGCGAATCAGCCCCTGGGTAATCCCGGCTTCCCGCCGCTGTTCCTCCGTCAATGCGCGGTGCGAGGTGGTGACGGGATGGGACACGCTGGTCTCCACACCCGCCAGGGACGGGGCCAGCTTGATCCAGTCGAGGGCGCGGAAGAAGTCGTACACCTTTTCTTCGTCCGCCAGGCAGAACGAGATCATCGCCCCTTGCTTGCCGCGGTGAAAAAACGAAGTGGAAGCCGAGTCCGGGTAATAGGTGCGCTTGACGGCGGAATGGTTCCGCAAAAACCGGGCCACTTCGCTCGCGTTGTCGCACTGCCGCTCCATGCGCAGGGCCAACGTCTTCAGCCCGCGGGCGGTCAGCCACGCTTCAAACGGGCTGAGAGACGCGCCGTAGTTGACCACGATTTCCGAGGCCCTGCCGACCAGGTCCCGCCGGCCGACCAGGACGCCCGCCGTGACGTCGCTGTGGCCGCCGATGTACTTCGTCGCGCTGTGCACCACCAGATCGGCCCCCAGTTGGATCGGCCGGACCAGGTACGGGGTGGCAAACGTGTTGTCCACCATGACGGCGAGGCCGTACTGTTTTGCTTCGCCGATCCAGTACGGCATATCCGGCACCGACAGCAGCGGGTTGGTAATCGTCTCCATGAAAAGGAGCTTTGTCTGCGGCCGGACATGGGGCGCAAGCGAAGCATTCCGGCGCAGGTCAACGCACTCCAGTTCGATCCCGAACCGGGACAGTTCCTTGTGTAGAAGCGCATAGGTTCCGCCGTACAGTTCATGGGAGGCGAGCACGTGGTCCCCCGGGCCCAATACGGCGAGCAGGCCGGCCATGATCGCTCCCATGCCGGACGCAGCGCTGACGCCGGCCTCCGCCTGTTCCAGCCGGGCAACAGCCAGCGCCAGTTCCGCTTGATTCGGGTTGCCGTTGCGGGTGTACAGGTACTCTCCTTCCCCTGCGTAGTATCGTTCCACATCCTCCAGCCCGGAAAAGGCAAACACGGACGTTTGATAGATGGGGGTAGACTTGCTGGCCACCTGCCGAAGCGGCTTGTGGCCGATATGTACTGTTCTCGTCTCGAAGCGCTCGCCCACCAGAAATCCCTCCAGCGTCAACTTTTCTAACATTCTATCACGGGTTGGCCGTTCCGACCACCCTATTGGCGTTCTCCTGTATGTTTGTGCTATAATCCTGTGCGTCCCCTTATCAGGACTAGCAGGAAAGGAAGGTGCACAACATGAAACGACTGTTTACCACCCTCTTCGCATGTCTGACAGCAGCCGCATTGATTGCGGGATGTTCCGGCGGAAGCAGTGAAACGGCGCCCCCTCAACCGAAGCCGCCTGCCAAGGAAGTATCGAAGGAACCGGCGCAGCCGCCGGGGCCGACGGGCGAGAAAAAGTACGCCAAACCTCCGGCCATGCAGATTGACAAAAACAAGAAATACCAGGCGATCATCTCCACGACGATGGGCGACATCACGGTGGAGCTGTTTGCCAAAGACGCGCCCGTAACGGTGAACAATTTCGTCTTTTTGGCAAAGGACAAGTTTTATGACGGCTTGACGTTCCACCGCGTGATCAAGAATTTCATGATCCAGACAGGCGATCCGCTGGGCAACGGAACCGGCGGCCCGGGCTACAACTTTGAAGACGAGCTGAACAACGGCCACACCTACGAACCGGGCGTCGTCGCCATGGCCAACGCCGGTGCCAACACCAACGGCAGCCAGTTCTTCATCGGTTCCGGCGATGATGTGAAGAACCTGAAAAACTACCCGAACTTCACCATCTTCGGCAAGGTGGTCGCCGGCATGGACGTCGTGCAAAAAATCGCCGCCGTCAAGGTCAAAAACAACCCGCTTACGGGCGAAGCGAGCATGCCGGTCGAGCCGATCAAAATCAAAACCATCACCATTCAGGAAAAATAAGCGGAGAAAACGGTGCCAGTCTCTCGATCGGCGCCGTTTTCTCTTGACCGGAACCCCTCCCCGCTCCGGTTCCGCCCGCTCGTGTTCACCCCATGCGCGCGGCGGTCCGGCTGCGCGGTCACGCGGTCATGGAATCCATTCCCTCTTGAACCGCTCCTGTTTCACCGATAGACTTGCAAATGACCCCGATTCGCTTCCGCGACCGCAAGCAAAGAGCGAAAAGGAGTGGTGTCTTCGTGGTGAAACGAGAGGCGCGAACGCGCTTTTTCTTCTTTTCCGGCAGCTTTCTGTTGCTGCTGGTGTGCCTGCTGGTGACGCCGACAAGCGCAACGGCACCGCAGGCGAAAAAAACCGTGCCCGCCCAGAACGAGCCTCGACAGCAGGGGCCTGTGGCACGGGCGGCGGACGGTCCCCAAACCCTTGAACCCCGACAACAGGATCGGCGCCCCGCCATCCGGGCGAGCCGTGACGAGCGGCGCACGGCCGCCAGAGGCGGGCGCATCAGACTGACCGAGCGCGAGATGGAATTGCTGGCCCGGCTCGTTTACGCGGAAGGCCGGGGAGAACCCTACGAAGGCCAAGTGGCCATCGCGGCGGTCGTGTTGAATCGAGTGGAATCGCCCCAATTTCCCAACACGGTACGGGAGGTCATCTTTGCACCCAACGCCTTTTCACCGGTAAAAGACGGCCATCTTTCGCAGAAGACGAACGACACGGCGCGCAAGGCCGTCCGGGACGCCGTTAACGGGATGGATCCATCCCGCGGGTCCCTCTACTTTTACAATCCGAAAACGGCGACGTCCGAGTGGATTCGAACGAGACCGCAAACGGTGCGGATCGCCAACCACGTCTTTGCGCGCTGATCGCAGGCGATGCCTGTTTTTGCATCACTTTTAACATAACTTTATTTTTTGTTTATCTTGAGTTTACTTTTTTCTGCTATCCTGTACCTGTAAGCACTTTTTCAACGCATTGAGAAAAGCTCCGATTCTTTTTTCGGCATGCATGTCTCGCCGTACGCATGAATAGGTCGTGAACCCATCTCGTCATGCTTACTGCGACGTACCTTGACCGTTTGGCGGCGCCGTTTGAAGTGAGAGCAAACGACTTCCGCCCGGCCAATCGGTTTTTTTCTCAATCGCCCCCAACCCTTGGGCACTCCTGCAGCGGGAGTGCCGTTTTTTTATGCGCCCCGGCCAACTGCGCTTGGTGGCGCTTCGGACATCCCCTGGCCGCACCCTGTCGGACCCCCGCTGCCGCATGGCCGATTCCCCTGTTTCCTGTTACAATGGAAGGGATGGAAAGGAGGGGGCCACCGTGCGCTTGTACAGTCAAATGACCCTTGCCGAACTGCAGGAAGAGATGGAACGGCTGCGCCTCGCGGCAGAAGAAAAGAAGCAGGCCGGTGACGAGTCGCAGTACGCCGTCCTGCAGCAAAAATTTTTCCTGGCCAAATCGTATTACATCGGAACCGGAGAGTTCCGCATCGGCGGTACCTATCGGGTCTTCGGCCACGACGAGCCGTTTACGATCGAATACTTTAACGGCGTGTTTGCCTGGGGCAAATTTCCCGGTTCGCCGGAGCCTACGGGCTTTCCCGTCGGCATGCTGGAGCCGTGGGTGTAGGCTGCGGCATCAGAGGGAACATCGCGGCCGTTGTCCTTGTCATTGGTACAAACACCAAAAAGCCGGCGCTTCTCTGCAGCCGGCTTTTTCACTGCACACCGTTTCAGAAGAGCAGCCCGTTCCTTCAACGGGTCTGCCCGGCGCGCGGTGTTCGTCTGTGAAAAAATCTTCCACACGCTGCCCCCACTTTGGATATAATAGGGGCAAAAAAGAAAGTGAGTCTGGCTCAATATGGATGTCATCAATCTTGTCCTGCTCGCGCTTCTGGCGCTGGGCATCATCGGCAACAATCCGGCCGTCTCCATCGCGGTGGCGATTTTGCTGCTCATCCGCCTGCTCCACCTGGAGCGGACGTTCCCCTTTTTGGAACAGTACGGCCTGCAGATCGGCATTGTCGTGTTAACCATCGGGGTGCTTTCGCCCCTGGCCAGCGGCAAGATCCGCCCCGACACGATTCTTTCCATCTTTACCCACTGGCAGTCCGTTCTCGCCGTCCTGATCGGCATTTTTGTCGCCTATCTGGGCGGGAAAGGGGCCGGCTTGATGACGCAAAATCCGCTGGTCGTCACCGGCATTTTGCTCGGCACGATCATCGGCGTCACCTTTTTCCGCGGCGTTCCGGTCGGACCGCTCATCGCGGCCGGCATGCTCGCCTTTCTCCTGCAATTTCTCCCCAAATGAGCGGCGGCGTCAGCCCCACCGCTCCTTGACCTGCAGGCCGTAGGCGAGGATCTCCTGCGGCGTCACCAGCCGAAAGCCCTGTTGCTCCCGGTAATCGATGACCAGTTCCTCCGCTCCGACATAGGTCTCGGTTTCCTTGTCCACCAACAGGGTAATCCCCTCTTCCTCCAGCACCCGATCGCCGCTCATCGGTTCGTCCCAAAACAGTCCGTATTCCACCGTCATGCCGCAGCCTCCCACCAGTTCCCCGTTGATTCGCAGCGCCTGCCGGCGTTCGTTGGCCAGCGCGGCGAGGACGGAGCGGGCCGCATCCGTCAAAGTCACTCGCATGCATGGTCCTCCATTTCTTGTCCGCCTTGTCCGTTTTGGATGCATCATCTCTCCCATCATAGCATACAATGGTTGAAAGGCAGCAAGGAAAGGACGATCAAACATGCGCATTTACGAACGAGACGGCATCTTCGTCGCAGAAGCGGAATACCAATCGGAACTGGTCATCATTTGCGGAAACACGTGGGAAGAAGCCCAGGAGAGGCTGCAGATGAGGCTTCTCGTTCTGGAAATGATTGGATGAAGCGAGAAGCGGGTCGCCAGAGACCTGCTTTTTTCACGCACAAGCCGAAAACCACTGCACAAGGAGCGCGACGCCATGTCTTCCCTCATCACGCACGACATGTCGCTGGTCGCCGACATCCGTCGGCGGACGGCGGCAGCCAACCGCAACAACGTGAGCCGCACGGCCGCCTACCTCGCATTTTACCGCGAGCACCCGGAAGTGCACTGGGCACTGCTTGCCCACCTGGTCTCCCGCAACGGCGGCTGGAGCATGACCGACCTTCGCGGCGAATGGCTCCCCCGCCTGATGGACGAGCAGGACATCCGCGCGTTTTTCTGGTTTTTGGAGCGAAGCAACTGGCTGATTTTTCACGACGCCTACGCCCAACTGCTGCTCTTTGCGGAGATGAAGCGGACCGGAACGGATTTGACCCCCCTCCTGCCCCGCCTCGGCGTCTCCCGCTTCATGCAGCCGGTGTGGCGCGAGTTTCTGGCGGAGCAGGACAGCGTACGGCTGACCCGCGCCCTGATCGTCAACGAACAGCAGTACATCGAACAGCGCGTGGTGCGCAAGCCGTTTGCCCGGGAGCAGGTTTTCGCCAATCTCGCGTTTTTGGCGCAATCCGTGCTCTCGCTCAACCAGGTGCTGCTTCCCTACAAGGCCCATCCCGCCGACCGGCGGCTCAGCGTTGTCGGCATCGCGGTGCACAACTTTCCCTCCGTCCGGCAGCGCATCTCCGTGGGCAAGACGCTGTACCGGCTCCTTTTCGCCGATGCCCGGCGGCACGAAGCGATTGTCAGGTGGGCGGCGCGCATTCCGCATACGGGATCGCGCTCCGATTACTGGCCCCACCTGTTTTCGCCCAAACCTCACGGAGAAGCCGCGGAAAACGTCTACCGGCCGCGCATCGACGGCGCCGACCTGCAGCCGGGCCGCCCCAAGCTGTACAGCCCTGCGCTGAGCGCCGTCTGGCCGGATGTGGAGCATGCCCCGGCTGACGGCGTGGACTGGTACCGGGACGAGAAGTGGCAGGAGGCGTTGGAAGACGAGGAGGACTTGCCGACGCTGGACAGCGAGGCGTATCTGCGCTCGCTGCGCCTGGTCGAGGAAGGATTGGAGTGGATCACGGCGTTGACGTGACCCGATGTGGAGGTGTTGGAAGCGTGAATGCATTGGTGGAAAACCAGAAGGCCTATCTGCTGAGCTGCCAACTGCCCAGCGGCGCGTTTCGGCTGGCGCCCAGGCGCGACCAGATCAATCCGTACTTCACCAACCTGGCGCTCATCTCCCTGGTCCGGCTGGGCGAAGGGGAGGCGGTGCGAAAGCACGTGGATTGGTATCTTCACCACGTCAACGAACGCGGCTACGTCAACGACTACCGGCTGGACGGCGAGCGGGAGGTGGACACCGGCAATGCCGACAGCGAAGACAGCTACCACGCCACCCTGTTCAGCCTGCTTGTGGAGTGGCTGCAGCTCACCGGCGACACCGACTGGCTGCGGCAGCGGCGGGACGAGCTGGCCGTACTGGTTCAGGCAGTGGGGCGGCTGCAGCAAAAGGACGGGCTGACCTGGGCGAAGCATTCGTATCGCGTCAAATATTTGATGGACAATTGTGAAGTGGCCGTCGGACTGGAAGATGCCGCCACCCTGTTCGCGGCATTGGGAGACGACGAGTTGTCGCGGGAAGCCAGATGCCGGGCGGAAGCCTGCCGCAGGGGAATCGCGGCGATGTACAGCCCGGCGCGGGCAGCCTACGCGATGTACGACCGCACCTATCCCGCCTGGCGCAAGTGGTACCCGGACGTGACCTCCCAGGCGTTTCCGATCGTGTACGGACTGGCCGGCCCCGATGCAGCCTATGGCCTGTACGAGCGCATCACGGCCGCCTTTCCCCACTACGACAGCTTTCAGACGGGCGACCTGTACCCCTGGATGGTCATGGGAGAATGCGCCAGACGGATGGGAGACGTGCGCAGGGTGGAGCGCATGCTGCAGACAGCGGCTGATCTGTACATACGAGGACCGCGCCGGCCCTACTGGCTCATTCACGAAACGGGCCGTTTTCTCGAGCTGATGCTGGCCGCCGGTTCATCCGCCGCCTAGTCACGCCTGTTTTTCTTCCGCCTGACGCGGGGCTGGGTACCGTGCTGCACCACCAGGAACGGCACCAATTCGCCCCGCTCCCAGAAAAAGGGAAGCGGAGAGATGGGCACGGGCCCTTTGGACGCGAAGTCATGCGCGAGCCGTGCCAGCAGTTGGGCGCCGGTCTCGCCGTGCAGATCGGCCACGATCAACACGTCCTGATGGGGAACAGCCACGCCGAGGGCATCCCCTGTCCTGCTGCGTTCCATCTCCTCCAGCATGGATGTGAGCAGCACGCGGCTGGCGGCGTACCCGTCGCGCGGACTGATGAAATGAATGCGGTTGGGTCCCACCTGCTCCGTCTTGATGGGAACGGGCAGTCCCTCCAGATTGGCCATCGCGCGGCGGTGCAGCATCTCCTCCGACCAGCCCGCTTCCGCCAATGCCTCCCGTTCAATCAGGGTATACCCCTCGCCGTGGTCTAAGGCGTACAGGATTGCCGTCTCCTCCGTATGCGGACGAAACACCCACCGGTCGGGGCTCTCCCGAAGCAGCGAGGCATGCCGCAGCACGGGATAAATCCGGCTTTCCCGTCCCGCCAAGGAACGGTCCGCCGTCTGCCCGCGAACGGCGGCGAGCACCCGGGAGACAAACGCGTAAAGAGCCGTCCGCCGCTCGTCCGGCTTCTCCTCCACGTGGCGATAGAGCGGTTCCAACGGGATGTCGGGCACGACGGGCGTGCCGTCCGCTCGCCGTTTGACCCGCAGGCCGTCCTCCTCCGCTTCGCAGAACAGCTCGTCCGGCAGTTCCCTGCCGATCAGTTCCACGACCCGCCGCTTCAGCGATTGGCGCACGGTGTTTGACATGATGATTCCCCCTCTTTTGTCGTTTCTCACTCCCACGGCGGCCGGTCGTCCGGATCGGAGACGGTCGGAGCTGCCGCGTAGGAACGGCTGCGTTCCTCGATCTCGCTTACGATCTCGTGCAGGCTCTTGGGCTTGGCAAATTCCACCGGCGAGACACCCCGCTCAAACTGCAGCGCGTCTCCTTCCAGCAGCACCACGTACCGGCCGTTTGCCTTGGCGATGTGCAGGTTGATCCCGTAGTCGGCCAAAAGCGCCCGCACCTGCATGTGGTCCAGCTTGAATTTCAGCTCCGCTTCCGGCTGCCGTTCGGTGATGATCTGTGTAGCTTCCATCACCGTGTCGTGCTCCCATTTCTCGGCCAGCTCCCGCTTGGGGCTGGCGGCGATCAGTTCGATCTCCTCTTCCGCCCGCAGCCGCTCTTCCGTCGCCTCGGGGTAGACGTATTCGATGTGCTGGCGGGCCAGCGACAGCACTTCTTCGGAGACGAGCTGGGTCAGCGTTTGCGGATATTCGATGAAACGCATAAATTCTTCAAAGTACCGGGCGTGGGAAAATTGATGGATCTTCACGTGGTACGGATCGTTCATCCCCTGCTCGACCATGTGCGGGTACATCAGCGACTTCATGTTTTTCGCGCTGATCGCCATGTTGACGTTGGCGATCAGGCTGTGCTCGTCGGTGATGATGGCCGTTTTCTGTTCAAAGTCGCATTTGAGAATGAACACGTACCGATCGTCCAGCGGTTCCAGCCGCGTGCGGACGACCAGGAGAACCCCGCCCCGCACCTGGGAAGTGCGCAGATACGACTGAACCAGCTCCTGACAAGGCTCCCTGCTCTCCCCCGGCGTCTCCGCGGCCAAGAGCCGCTGCAGCAGCGCGTAATTGGGGTTGGACTCCAGCGGATGCCCCTCCTCCAGCACAAACCGGCCCAGCTTGGTCGGGCTGGCGTCGCTCTTCGGGTTCGGCTCCACCTTGCGCTTGGCGATCCGGGCAAACTCCCCGTCCAAAAAGGGGCGCAGCTCGCTTTTCTGGTATTCATCCCCGGACAAGAACCGGCTCATCCGGACGTGTTTGGCGCTTCCCTCTCCTTCCGGTTGTTCGATCAAAAAAAACGACAGCCAATCGATGACAAAATTCATCCGTTCCTCGCCCCTGTCCCATATCTGAACGACATGATTATAGCAAAGCCGGAAAAAACGGTCAGGCGTTTTTCCGAAAATGGTATCATGGAGACAGGAGGGACACTTCATGTGGAAACAGCTATGCGCATGGTGGAACCGCGCCGTGCGCGACAGACCGTACAAGCCCGGCGCTCTGGTCGGCGGCTACCGGATCGAAGAGGTGCTGGGCATGGGCAGCTACGGAATCGCCTACCGGGCCGTCCATATCCCGTCCGGCCGGGTTGTGGTGCTCAAACAGGTGAAGCCCAGTCTGCGCCGCTCCCCCAAAGGGGAAGCGATGCAGCACTACGAACAGCGGGTGCTGGCCGCCCTCTCCCATCCGCAGATGCCGCGCTGGCTGGAGTCGTTTCGGCACCGGAACGATTCGTTCCTGGTGATGACATACATCGCCGGGCCGACGCTGGAAGACCTGCTGTTCGAGGAGGGGGCCGCGCTCGGCGAGTTGGAGGCGGCCCGGTTGATGCGGCAGGTGGGTGAGTTGGTCGCCTATCTGCACGAACGGAACGTAATTCACCGCGACGTCCGCATTCCCAACGTCATCTGGCAGGAAGGCAGGCCCCATCTGATCGACTTCGGGCTGGCCCGGTTCCGGGGAGACCCGCCCACCTACATCGCCCATGACCTGAGCGACTATCCAGAGGAAAAACAGTTGAAGCGGCAGGTGGAGCCGGCCAGCGACCTGTATGCCCTCGGCCACTTTTTCCTGTTTCTGCTTTACTCCGGGTACGAAGCAGACGAGAACCAGCCGGAGCGCAGTTGGGAAGAAGAGCTGTCGCTCTCACCGGAGATACGGGGGATAATCCGCCGCCTGCTGCAGATCGACCCGGCATACGGCAGCGTCGAGGAGTGGCTCGCCGATCTGGATGCGTACCTGAACGCGAAAAAAGAGCAGTCCAATCGATGATGTACACCGATTGCGCCTGCTCTTTTCGCTTACTCCCGAATCGGCTCCTCGTTGGCCGCTTCCATCTGCCGTTTCAGTTCCCCCGCTTCCCGGCGCAGCGTTTGCCGCTCGCTTTTGGAGAGGCGCTCGCCGCCGACGGGGCCGTTTGCCAGCAGGTCTTCTTCATCCAATCGATCGTTGCGCATGGGAACCTCCTGTGGACATCAGTTGGGTGATTCTTCTCCTACTTTGTTCCAAAGCGTCCTTTCTTATGTACGCGTCCGCCGTTCTTCGGCCGGCGCAGATCGGCGGGATCGACCAGCGCGCCGTACGACATCGCTTTTTCCGCGATGGACAAACCGGTCTGCTTGGCAAACTTGCGGACGATAAACAATTCCTGCGGCGTGACAATGGAAAAGACCAGACCCGCCCGGCCCATCCGGCCGGTGCGGCCGCTTCGATGGATGTAGGTATCGACGTCGGGAGCGGGATCGTAATGAACGATGCATTCCACGCCCGGGATATCAAGGCCGCGAGCGGCCACGTCCGTAGTGATCAGGACGGGAAAAGCACCGTCGCGGAACTGCTGCAGGGTGTGGGCCCGCTCTTCCTTGCTGGCGTCGCGGTGCAGCAAACGGCACGGCAGGTGGTGATACGCGAGCTTGGCGGTGATCTCCTCCACCTTGTCGATCTGATTGACAAACACGATCGACGCGCGGGCGTTGACGAGACGCAGCAGCCGGCGCAGCGTGTCCGCCTTTTTGCGGGGATCGCTGACCAGGTACATGTGCGCCACACCTGCCCCGTTCTCCGGCGCCGCCGATCGGATCACGACCGGATCGGCAGCCAGCGCCGAGGCAAGCTGCACCACGCGTTCCGGCAAGGTCGCGGAGAAAAACAGCCGCTGCGTGTCCCGCAACGTCCGTTTTAACACTTCCTGAACCGGCCGCAAAAAGCCTTCGTCCAGAAGGCGGTCGGCTTCGTCCACCACCGCCGCCTTTACGGTGTGCACCTTTACTTTCCGCTGCTCGATCAGCTCCAGCAGACGTCCCGGTGTGGCGGCAATCAGCGCCGGCCGCTTTTTCAGCCGCTCCACCTGCCGCTTCACGTCGACGCCGCCGATAATCGGCACCACGGCTGCCCCTTTTTTCGCGAGCAGCGGCTCCGCCTCTCTGGCAATCTGCATCACCAATTCGTGAGTCGGAGCCAGAACCAGCACCTGCAGCTCCTTGCTGTCCGCTTCCACCCGGTCGATCAGCGGCAGCAGGTAGGCCAGCGTTTTCCCCGTTCCCGTCGGCGATTCCACCAGGGCGTTTCGGCCGCTTTGGACGACGGGGATCGCATCCTGCTGCACGGGCGTGGGCCGCTTCATATTCCGTTCTTCAAGCGCCTCCAACAGCGGTGCGCTCAGCTTGAAATCAGCAAACGTGGTACTCACAACAATCCTCCTGGCAAGACATGATCATGGGTAAGCTTACCACAAATGGCTGCCAAGTGAAACCGCCAAAAGGAATGCCTCAACGCGCGGGTCCCGAACAAGCGGTACATCCATCTGATCCGTCCGGCAGGAAGCCGCCGCCTGCCGTCAGCGGTTGTTGGAATCGAGCCGGGTTTCCCGTTTTTCCATTTTGTCGTGCCGGTCTTTCTCGCTGTGCTGGTTGTGCGTCCCGGGCGGATGATCCATGTACGCTTCCACCTGTTTTTGAAATTCCTTGTCATATCCGCGCATGCGGCTCACCTCCTGCAGATAGTCTGTCCGCGAACGTTCCCGCTGTCCCCTGAAACTTTTTTCCCGTCCAATCGTCAAACTTATACGACAAATATAAACATGGATGTGGGGAAGAGCACTTATGACCACCTTGTCACGTACCTTGACGCAGAAACGAAGGCAGCGGCGCAGCCGACGGTGGAGCTGGTTCAGGCGGTTGGCGGCTGCCTGCGCGTTCACGTTTGCCACCCTTGCCCTGGGCGGCTTCCTCTTTCTCTTCGGCACGGAGACGGGCGAAGAGCTGCGGGAATGGGCAGCCGGTACGCTGCTGACGACGCAGCACGACTACTGGGCGCCGTACACGTTTTTGCCCGACGACAAACTGGAAGAGCTGAAAAGACAGATTCGCAATCCCGTCGTCATCAACTCGGAAGCGGACACGGCGAAGCAGCCGGACGCCCGGCCGGTCGACGTCCCCGCGCCGGAAAAGCCGAGGGACCTGATCGAGATCGAGGAGATCGACGAAACGCGCGGCAGTTATTACTTCAAAGGCAAACTGATGTACATCAGCGATCCCAACCGCGTCCATCTGGTCGTCACCACGCGCAAGGACCGGGGCGATCTCCTCGACGAGTTCGCCAAGAAGTACAACGCCATTGGGATCGTCAACGCCAGCGGGTTTTCCGACCCGGACGGCTACGGCAGGGGAACCAAAGCGTACGGCGTGGTGATCAAGGACGGCAGGATCCTGCAGGGATACAACCCGAAGAGCGGGGAAACGGCCCTAGGCATCACCTATGACGGCAGGCTGGTGACCGGCAATTACTCCGCCCAGGAGTTGGTGAACATGGGCGTTCGGGACGCGATGAGTTTCCGGCCGCAGCTCATCGTCAACGGCAAAAACCTGTTTGCGGACAAGCCCGCCAAAAGCTGGGGGATTCAACCGCGCACCGCCGTCGGTCAAAAAGCGGACGGCACCATCGTGTTCCTGGTCATCGACGGACGGCAGCCCGGCCACTCCATCGGCGCCAGCATGAACGACGTGGCGGAAATCCTGGCATCTCGGGGCGTCGTCAACGCGATGGCGATGGACGGCGGTTCCAGTTCGATGATGCTGTACAACGGGGAAGCCATCACCAGGACTTCCTGCCCGTACGAACGCGGCCGCTATTTGCCCAATGCATGGGCCGTCTACTAACGAATATCGCCAAGGAGGGGAAACATGCTGTACCATTTCAGCGAGGATCCGACCATTGCCCGGTTTGACCCCCGCCCCCATCCGTCGCATCCCGCCCTGCCGCCGGCGGTCTGGGCCATCGACCGGGAGCGGGCGCCGATGTACTTCTTCCCGCGCGACTGTCCGCGCATTGCGTTCTACCGGCTCCCCGAGACCACGTCCGAAGACGCGGACCGTTTTCTCGGACACACCACGGCCCGAATGGTGATCGCCACCGAGAACGGCTGGTACGGACGGATCAGGCAGGCCAAGCTCTACGTCTACCACCTGCCGCCTGAGCCGTTCACTTGTTGGGAACGGGGAGCCGGCTACTACATCGCCCACGAATCGATTGAACCGCTGAAGGTGGAGCCGATGGGCGACCTGATCGAGCGCCTGACCGCAGAAGACGTGGAGCTCAGACTGATGCCCTTGCTTTGGCCGCTGCACGATGCGCTGCTCGCCTCCTCGCTTCACTTTTCGATGATCCGGATGCGCAATGCATCCCGGTAGGCTCCGACGGCCTCGCGCAATCAAAAACAGGCAGCCCGCTCACCAAAGCGTCGGGCTGCCTGTTTGTTTGCCTTTCTTACCGTTTGATCGCGGTCCTGGCCTGCGCCTGGCTCCACTCTTCCACGTTCCACACCTGGGTCACCCAGTCTTCGTAAAAGTCCGGTTCGTGGCAGACCAGCAGCACGGTTCCCTTGAAGGCCTGCAAGGCGCGTTTCAGTTCGTCCTTGGCCGCCACATCGAGGTGGTTGGTCGGCTCGTCAAAGACCAGCCAGTTGCTTTCCCGCTGGAGCAGCTTGCAGAGCCGCACCTTGGCCTGTTCTCCCCCGGAGAGAGCCGTCATGGGGCGGTTGATGTGCTCGTTTTTCAAACCGCAGCGGGCCAGAGCACCCCGCACTTCATGGTTGTTGAGATGAGGGAACTCGTTCCACACCTCGTCCAAGGCGGTGACCGGCTTCGGCTTTACTTCCTGCTCGAAGTAGGCCGGCTGCAGGAAGTCACCCTGCTCCAGTTTGCCCCCGAGCGGCGGGATCAGGCCGAGCACCGTTTTCAGCAGGGTGGATTTCCCCACCCCGTTCATGCCGACGACCGCCACCTTTTCCCCTCGTTCCAGGGCGACCGTCAGCTTGGGCAGCAGCGGACGGGTGTAGCCGATCTCCAGTTCTTCCGCCGTGAAGACGAAGCGGCTGCTCGCCCGCGCTTCCTTGAAAACAAACGTCGGCTTGGCCGCCGTCTCCGGCTTCTCGATGCGCTCGATCCTGTCCAACTGCTTCTGCCTGCTCTTCGCCCGGCCGGAGGTGGAGGCGCGCGCCTTGTTGCGGGCGATGAAGTCCTCCATCCTCGCAATTTCCTCCTGCTGCTTCTCGTAGGCGTCCAGGTGCTGGCTGCGCTTCATCTCCGCCTGGGCGAGGAACGACTCGTAGTTGCCCGTGTAGCGGGTGAGCTTCGCAAACTCCAGGTGGTAAATCACGTTGACGACGTCGTTCATGAACCCGGTGTCGTGCGAGATCAGGATAAACGCGTAGGGATACGCTTTCAGGTAGCCTTTCAGCCAGGTGATGTGCTCATCGTCCAGATAGTTGGTCGGCTCGTCCAGAAGCAGCACGGTCGGCTGTTCCAGGAGCAGCTTCGCCAGGAGCACCTTGGTCCGCTGACCGCCGGACAGAGCGGCGACGTCCCGATCCAGACCAATCGCGGACAAACCCAGGGCGTTGGCGATTTCCTCCACTTTGGCGTCAATCAGGTAAAATCCGCTCGACTCCAGCCGATCCTGAATCTCGCCCATGCGCTCCAGCAGCTCTTCCAGCTCCTCCGGTGAAGCCTCCGCCATCCGCTCCCCGATCGCCACCAGTTCCGCCTCTTCCTGCAGCAGCGGCAAAAAGGCTTCCTTGAGCACGTCCCGAATGGTCTTGCCCGGTGTCAGCTTGGTATGCTGGTCGAGGTACCCGTAGCGGACCTTAGGCATCCACTCGATCCGTCCGGCGTCCGGAATCAATTGGCCGGTCAGCAGGGCCATCATCGTGGACTTCCCCGTTCCGTTCGCGCCTACCAGGCCCACCCGTTCTCCCGGCTGCAGCCGAAACGACACGTCGCGAAACAGCGTGCGTTCGGCGAAGCCGTGGCTCACATTTTCTACGATTAAAACGCTCATGATTTCCTCCTGTTTGTCGACTCCATTCGTACCTGTTCAAAAAAGGCGGGCTTGTACCGGCTGGCGTAACTCTCTCCGGCCATGATCAGCTCGTCCAGCCGCAGGCGCAGATCCTGCAGCGTGATGCCCTCCATCGCCGTGTTCAGAATAACCGCGCGCGCCATTTGACGCAGGCGGTTCACATCGTCTTCCAGTTCTTTGCCCAGCACCTTGCCGCTGTGGACGATCTCCGAGCGATGGTTGTAGGACCGTTTCACAAACTGGGCCACCCGCTCCCGTTCGGCAAACGTTTCCCCGAAGTAATAGGCCATGCGCAGCCGCAGCTTGTACGTGATCTCTCCCTTTTTGCCGTCGGGCACAAACAGCGACTCCAGCGCAATCCACAAGTCCAGCAGTTGGTCCTCCAGACTCTTTTTCTCCAGGGAGAGGGCGTAGCGGCGAACGGCGAGCTGAGGCAGGGCCGGCTTGTCCCAGATGAGGGACAGAAAGATTTCCTCGGTCCGCTCGTCAAAGCGAAACTTCTTCCCGTCAATGGAACGCTTCAGATAGGTGATCCCGAACACCGGCGGCTGGGCCGTGATGACGTACGGGATGGAGCAGATGCCGTCCAGCGTCGCCAGGTTCAGCTTTTGTTCGATTTCTTCGATCCAGGCCTGATCCTGCCTTACTTTCAAATCGGGGTACTCGGCGAACAAAAACAGGCTGTCCACCCCTACTTTGCGGTCAAACAGCAGACGGCTCTCGTCCATTTGATTTTTAAGAAAACGGGAGGCCAGCTTGTACAGTTTTTCCTCTCCCGACAACAGCACAAACGACTGGGGCAGATCAATGCGCACCGGTCTGGACGTCGTCGAGTTAAAGACCGGCGCAATCAGATACGGCATGGGCATGTCTCCTTTCCGGCTCTGGACAGGTGCGTCCGGCTGACGGGCAGTCCGGCTCCGACCCAAAGGTTACATAATACTTATTATGTCATTCATTTGCTGTCTCCGACATGCTTCCTTCTAGAATACCAGCAATTCCTATGGTTCGTCATCCTTCGTTTCCGGCATGCTATACGGGAAGGAGATGATACCATGGAAAAGGATCGCGTGCGCGACGAAAATCCCCACCAAACGTACAACAACACCTACGAACCCATGGAACAGACCGGCGAGCCGCTGCCCGGCTCCAAACAGGTAAAGCAGGCGAATCACTCGCGCCAGGTCAAAACGAGGGAAGGCTGATCCGCTGCGCCTTCCTGTTTTTTACAACCAAATGATTGAATTGTCCCACAAGGATGAACTATGATGATTACAGTATCCTTGATGGAGGTCAACCAATCATGATTCTCATTCCGCTTTCGGGCCACAGCCCTCTTCCGCACAAAATCAGCTACAGTGTTTCTCCCTTGTACGAGTTGGCGGCAAGCCTCCACGCACTGGCTCAGGAAACGCCCGACCCGCGTCTGGCCGACTGGGCCGCAGACATACTGGCCGGCTTTCGTGCCGCCCGGATCCAATCAGACTGGGAATACTTTCGTCCGATGTTTACCCTCGCCATCCCCGACGCGTTCGATCCGCTGCAAACCAGAGGCGTGATGGCCGTTGACGATCAATACGACTACTTCTTCACGCTGTCCGAGGAAGCGTTTGCGAACAGCCTGCGGCCGATGCTGGACGCGTGGGAGAAAACCGGTGAGGATGTTCCGCTCGCCGCCGACCTGCAGGAGGACCCCGCGTTTGTCAAAGGGCGCTTCAACCTGTTTATCTCCACGTACTGGCAGCTTTTTTTCGCCTCGCAGTGGGAGGCGTTGGCGCCCCGGTTTGTACGGGAGGCGGAACGGATCCATCTGTCGCTGCGCTCGCTGGATGAGATCACGGCCTATTTGCGGACGATCGCTCCCCGCTTCCGCTACGATGCCGAGCAGGAGCAGCTCGTCTGGGAAAACGGCGCTCCCGACGCTCAACACGTTCAGCAGTTGGTCCTCTACCCCAGCCATTTTTACACCGGCGCTGCGTCCCTCGCCAAAAAAGGGGCCTGCGCTCACCTGCTCTATCATTTCGAACAATGCAAAACGCCCTGTTAAGGGCGTTTTGCGTATTGCAGCATGTGCGCAACGATTAACCGATCCAGTTGTTGACTCATCTTTACAATCTCAGGGTCGTTAAAATTGTAACCGGCATCCTTGGCTGCGCGTTCCAGTTGCTGCCGCAGATCATCAATCATCTTCTGCGTAATGTTCATGCTGCCAGACCCCCACCCGACTCGATCAACCACTATTTTACATTATTTGATAATGCGTGGAAAGAGGAGAATGTCCGCGGGAGCGGCCGTGCCAAAAAAAGGAAGCCCTGCATCCGTTGGAGATGCAGGGCTTTCGCTTTCGTGCGTTTACTTGTTCAGCACGTGAATCGGATGGCCCAGGGCCAGTTCCGCAGCTTCCATCGTCACTTCGCCCAGGGTCGGGTGAGCGTGAATGGTGAGCTCGATGTCTTCCAGCGTCGCTCCCATCTCGATGGCGAGGCCGATTTCGGCGATGATGTTGGACGCTTCCGGTCCGACAATCTGGGCGCCCAGCACCAGATTGGTGCCTTTTTCGGCGATCAGTTTCACGAAGCCTTCACCGGCATTGACAGACAGCGCGCGGCCGTTCGCGGCAAACGGGAAGCGGCCCGCCACGTAGTCGATGCCCTGTTCCTTGGCTTCTCTTTCGCTGATCCCGACGCTGGCGATCTCCGGATCGGAGAAGACGACAGCGGGGATGGCCTTGTAGTCCACTTCAGACGGACGGCCGGCAATCGCTTCCGCAGCCACTTTGCCTTCGTAGGAAGCCTTGTGGGCCAGAGCCGGGCCGGCGACGATGTCCCCGATCGCGTAGACGTTGGGGATGTTGGTGCGGCCCTGTTTGTCCACCACGATGTAGCCGCGGTCGGTCAGGTTCATGCCGATGTCGCGCACGCCCAGTTCGTCCGTGTTGGGACGGCGGCCGACGGTTACCAGCACGTACTCCGCTTCAAACTGCATCTGCTCCCCTTTTACTTCCGCCGTGACGATCACGCCGTCTTCCTTTTCCTCCATGCCTTGGGCGAGCGCCTTGACGTTGATGTCCACGCCCAGCTTTTTCAGCTTGCGTTCCACCAGGCGGGTCATCTCCGGCTCGAATCCCGGCAGGATCTGGTCAGAGCCTTCCAAAATGGTTACCTTGGTGCCGAATTTGGCAAAGACGGTACCCAGCTCGATGCCGATGTAGCCGCCGCCGATCACGACCAGGCTCTTCGGAATTTCCGTCAGGGACAGGGCTTCCGTCGAGGAGAGCACGCGCTTGCCAAACGGGAACGCCGGCAGTTCGATCGGACGGGAACCCGTGGCGATGATGCAGTGGTTAAAGCGGTAGCGGTTCACGTCGTAGCCGTGGAAGACCCGCACTTCGTTTTCGCTGACAAACAGCGCTTCGCCGGGGATTACCTGAATCTTGTTGCCCTTGAACAGCGAGGCGACGCCGCCGGTCAACTGCTTGACGATGCCGTTTTTCCACTCTTGGACTTTGGCGAAGTCCACTTTTACGTTTTCCATGGTGATGCCCATGTTCGCCGTGTGCTGAGCCTGCTCATACGTGTGAGCCGCGTGAATCATCGCTTTGGACGGAATGCAGCCGACGTTGAGGCACACGCCGCCCAGGTCGGCTTTCTCCACCACGGCGACGGATTTGCCCAGTTGGGCGGCGCGAATGGCCGCCACATAGCCGCCGGGACCGGCGCCGATGACGAGAACGTCCACTTCTGTGGTAAATTCACCTACTACCATCGTTCTTATCCCTCCATGACGAGCAGCGTCGGGTTTTCCAGGAGCTGCTTCACGTAGTTGACGAAACGCTGCGCCGGTTCGCCGTCAATCAGGCGGTGGTCAAAGCTGAGCGACAGGGACAGCACTTGGCCGACCACGATTTCGCCGTTTTTCACTACCGGTTTTTCGCTGATGCGGCCTACGCCGAGAATGGCGACTTCCGGGTAGTTGATGATCGGCGTGAAGAACATGCCGCCCGCGGAACCGATGTTGGTGATGCTGAAGGTGGAGCCTTTCAGCTCGTCTGACGTCGCCTTGCGTTCGCGCGCCTTTTTCGCCAGTTCGCCGATCTCGCCGGCGATTTCAAAGATGGATTTGCGGTCTGCCGCTTTGACAACCGGCACCACCAGACCGTCATCGGTGGAAGTGGCAATGCCGATGTTATAGTACTTTTTGTAGACGATCTCTTGTTTTTCGTCGTCGATGGAGGCGTTCAGTTCCGGGAACTTTTTCAGTCCGGCCACGACCGCCTTGACGATGAACGGCAGATAGGTCAGCTTTACGCCGCGCTCTTCCGCCAGCGGTTTTGCTTCCTTGCGCATTGCCACCAGGTCGGTGACGTCCACTTCGTCGAAAATGGTAACGTGCGGAGCCGTGTACGCCGATTTGACCATCGCTTTGGCAATGGCTTTGCGGATGCCTTTGAGCGGAACGCGCTCCTCCACTTCACCCGCCTGTGCGGTGTAGTGTACGGTCGGTGCCGCAGCCGCCTGCTGTACGCCGGTCGGCGCTTGCGCTGCAGGTGCAACCGCTTCGGCCTGTGCTTGGGCAGCTTGAGCTTGTGCCGGTGCTGCCGCGCCGCCTGCGAGGAAGCGGTCTACGTCTTCGCGCGTGATGCGGCCCAATTTGCCGGTACCCGGCACCAGCGCGAGCTGAACGCCTTTTTCACGCGCGTATTTGCGCACGGACGGGGTCGCCAGCACGTGCTTGCGGTCTACAGGTGCCGCCGTTGCCGTCGCTTGCGCCAGCGGCGTGTCCAGCGGCTGGTTGGCGTTGGCGCTCACTTGGGAGCCGATGTCGCAGCCCGGTTCCATCTTGTCTTCTTTTGCCGGCTCGGCCGCAGCCGGAGCTTCTCCATGACCGTGATCCGGCAGGTTGGGCAGTTCGCCTTCCACCTCAAATTCGATCAGCGGATCGCCGACGACGGAAACGGTGCCCTCGGTCACTTTCAGTTCCAGCACTTTCCCTTTGACCGGAGACGGCACTTCCACGACCGCCTTGTCATTTTGCACTTCCATGATCACTTGGTCTTCTTCTACGGTATCCCCCGGCTTCACGTGCCATTTGACGATTTCGCCTTCATGGATGCCCTCGCCAAGCTCCGGGAGTCTGAATGTAAAACGACTCACGTTATCTCCTCCTTATTAAACGCTCCGACGTAATGGCGCACAGATGTGCCTAAAGAAGGCGGAAAGCTGATCTTTCCGCCGCATGTGCAGTTCAACCGTTAAAAGTCGAGGACTTGCGTCAGGCCGTCCACGACGCGTTTTACATCAGGCAGCCAGATGTCTTCCGCCTGCGCGAACGGGTACACCGTATCCGGCGCGGTGACGCGAAGCACCGGCGCTTCCAGGTGCAGGATGGCGCGTTCGTTGATTTGAGCGATGATTTCGGCAGCCACGCCGGAGGTTTTTTGCGCTTCCTGCACGACGATGGCACGGTTCGTTTTCTTCACGGATTCCACAATGGTGTCGATGTCGATCGGATTGATGGTGCGCAGGTCGATCACTTCCACTTTCGCGCCGCGCGCCTTCTCGATCTCTTCCGCCGCTTTCAGGCTGGTATGAACCATGGCGCCATAGGTGATGATGGTAACGTCGCTGCCTTCCTTCACCACGTTGGCCTTGCCCAGCGGAATGGTGTACTCGCCCTCCGGCACCTCCTGACGGAAAGAGCGGTACAGTTTCATGTGCTCCAGGAACACGACCGGGTCGTTGTCGCGGATCGCGGAGATCAAAAGCCCTTTTGCATCGTACGGGTTGGACGGGATGACGACTTTCACGCCGGGCGTCTGCAGAATCAGGCCTTCCAGCGAGTCAGCGTGCAGCTCCGGAGTTTTCACGCCGCCGCCAAACGGGGAGCGGAACGTCACCGGGCTGTGGTAGCGGCCGCCGGAACGGTAGCGCATCCGGGAAGCCTGGGACGCGATCGCGTCAAAGGTTTCAAACACAAAGCCAAAGAACTGGATTTCCGCAACCGGACGGAAGCCGTTGACGGCCAGACCCACGGCCAGACCGCCGATACCGGACTCCGCCAGCGGCGTGTCAAACACGCGATGTTCGCCGAACTCGGCTTGCAGACCTTCCGTCGCGCGGAAGACCCCACCGTTTTTCCCCACGTCTTCCCCGAAGACGAGAACGGTTTCGTCGCGCTTCAATTCACAGCGCAATGCATCCGTGATGGCTTGAATCATAGTCATTTGTGCCATGGCTTACTTCGACTCCTTCGCCAGATATTCTGCCTTTTGCTCTTCCAGCGCCGGCGGCAGTGTTTCAAACATGACGTCGATCAGTTCGCTCACTTTCATCTTCGGCGTTTCGTCCGCTTTCTTGATGGCGTCGGCAACCGCCTGCTTCGCTTCTTCAATGACTGCTTCTTCGTCTTTTTCGCTCCACAGCCCTTTGCTTTCCAGGAACTTGCGGAAGCGGATCAGCGGGTCTTTTTGCTCCCATTCGTTTTGCTCTTCGCCGGTGCGGTAACGGGTCGGGTCGTCGCCGGCCATGGTGTGCGGACCGTAGCGGTAGGTGAGCGCCTCGATCAGGGTAGCGCCCTCCCCGTTGATACCGCGCTGTTTCGCTTCCTGCACCACGTGGTACACGGCCAGAACGTCCATGCCGTCTACACGCGCGCTGGCGATGCCGGCCGCTTTCGCTTTGATCGCGATGTTCTCGGCTGCGGTTTGTTTCTCAAACGGAACGGAGATGGCGTAGCCGTTGTTTTGCGAGAAGAAGATCACCGGCAGTTTGTAGACGCCGGCAAAGTTCATGCCTTCGTAGAAGTCGCCCTGGGAGGTGGCGCCGTCACCGAAGTAGGTGATGGCCACGCGCTTTTCGCCGCGCAGCTTGTAGCCCATGGCGACGCCGGCAGCCTGGGTACATTGGGCCGCGATGATGATCTGCGGCATCAGCACATTGACGCCTTCCGGAATGCGGCCGCCCTCAATGTGGCCGCGGGAGTACAGGAACGCCTTGTGCAGCGGGTAGCCGTGCCACACCATTTGCGGGATGTCGCGGTAGCTCGGCAGGATGAAGTCTTCTTTGGACAGTGCCGCTTCCGAACCGATCATGGACGCTTCCTGACCGGCCACCGGAGCGTAGAAGCCGAGACGGCCCTGACGGTTGAGGCTGATGGCGCGCTGGTCCCACACGCGGGTAAAGACCATTTTGCGCATCAGTTCGCGCAGTTCATCGTCGGAGAGCTTGGGCATCAGGTCAGGACGAACAACCGTACCGTCCGGAGCAAGGATTTGCAGCGGGGTGTTGTTGCCTGTTTGTTCAACAGCAGTGTTTACACTCATCACTTTCACCTCGTCACTGGTATCGTGGAAAATTAGACAGCCCTCGCTGGCAGCGGCGGAACCGGAGCCGCGCTCGTGCAGAGAGGGAAAACTGCCTAAAAAACAATGAGGAAATTTCACTTGTGCTGAAAGTGCTTACAAACACGTTCGCACACCCTGTTATATCTCAGTTCAAATATCTGTTCAACGTGTTATAGTATTGATATTACAGGGTTTATTTCCTTGCTGTTATCATTTACTATAAAATCTGTATCAGTTTTTTTCAAGGCTAAGTTGGGAAATTCCTGCACTTGGGAGGCGGATCGCCATGTCCGACTATGTAAAACGTACCATTGTCAAAGAAGAAGTGCCCAGTCTTCACGTGGACACTCCCCGTTCCGTCAAGGTGTACCTTCCGCCCGGATACAACGAACTGCTCTCGTATCCGGTCGTCTACTGCCAGGACGGCAACGATTTTTTTACCATGGGCCGGATTGCCACCATCGCCAACCAACTGATTCTGGATGAAGGGATGGAGCCGTTTCTCATCGTCGGCGTTTCCGTGGAACGAAGCAAACGGACGAGTGAATACTCCCCCGTCGGTTCGCGCCATGACGGATACAAACGCTTCTTTACAGACGAACTGCTCCCCTACATCGAGGAGCGTTATCCGGTGCGCCGCGATCCGAAATCCCGCGTCTTGGCGGGCGACTCGCTGGGGGGAACGGTCTCCCTGCACATCGCGCTGGACCGTCCCGATCTGTTTACACGCGTGCTGTCCCTCTCCGGCGCCTTTTTCCAGCCGACCCTGGATCGGATCGCACAGGAATCCACCCTCTCCTGGCTGGACATCTGGATGGTGGTCGGTCTGGAGGAAACGGCTGTGGAGACGCATATCGGCACGTTTGATTTCGTGGAGTGGAACCGCGCCGCCCGGCAGGCGCTCACGGACAAACAGGCTGCCGTCTCTTACCGCGAAAAGCCGGGCAGTCACGTATGGGGGCTGTGGCAAAAGGAACTGCCGGACGGTCTGCGCCACTTTTTTCCCGCCCTGCCGCTGTGAAAACCCGCGTCACGGGCCCTCAATACAATCCGTTGATCTCCCGAATCTCCGCGTACGGGTAGTAGCTGCCATCCGTCAGGTATACTCCCTGATGGGTGGCCTTTTCAATCTCGCCCGCCACCTGTCTGGCGTCGCTCAGCACAATGTTGACGATCCTGCTTTCGTCCCGCTGCATCTGATGCTGCACCAACTGGCGCTGTTTGGCGGAAATCATCGGCATCCCTCTTTCTTTTCCCTATTGTTGGATACCTATAGTATTGCTCGCTTCGGGCGATTTACTCCCCGAACGCGGCCGCCCTGCTCCCTCACGATTCCCTGTTGACGGATATATTCAACACTGTTATACTTTTTTACGTTCATTTTACTTTACTCAATTAAACAATTAAACAAGTAAAATGGTAAAACCTTATGTGGAAGCGGGCGCGGCACTGTTCTGCGGCGTGCCTCCCCGCTTGTCCGGTTGTGTTCGGCCGGAACCCCGCCTTTACGGATGGGCTGACATCAAGGTATGACTTCATGACATGTGGAGGGATTCCAATGAGTTCGCAAAAATGGGGCTTCTGGCTGCTGACCGCCTTCGTGGTGGGAAACATGGTCGGATCCGGCATTTTCATGCTGCCCAATACGCTGGTGCAAGCGTCCAGTCCGCTGGCTGTGCTGCTCGCCTGGCTGCTGACCGGGTTTGGCGTGCTGATGATCGCGCTCGTCTTTGGCAACCTGTCCGTCCGCCGGCCCGATTTGACCGCCGGCCCGCAGAGCTACGCCCGCGCCATGTTTGATAATCCGCGCGCCGGAAAGATCGCCGGTTTCAGCATGGTCTGGGGGTACTGGGTGGCAAACTGGGCGGGCAATGTCGCCGTCATCACCACGTTTGCCGGGTATCTGTCCGCGTTTTTTCCGATCATGCAGGACAAAACCGTCCTGTTCTCGCTCTTTTCCTTTCAGGTGGAAAAAGGAAAGCTCACGACGTTTCTCGTCTGCACCGCGCTGCTGTGGGGCTTCCACACCTTGTTGGTGCGGGGGCTGAACGGCGCAGGCAAGCTGAACTTCCTGTCTACGGCCACCAAGGTGCTGGGATTTGTGCTGTTTATCGGCGTCTGCCTGTTTGCCTTCAATGCGGCCAACATGGGCGATTTCTACACCCCGATCACGGATGACCAGGGCGTGATTCACGGGCTGCCCAGCCAGGTGAACATGGCGATGCTGGCTACGCTGTGGGCCTTCATCGGGATTGAGTCGGCTGTCGTCCTCTCCGGACGTGCCCGCTCCCAACGCGACGTGCGGTCGGCCACGATCGCCGGGCTGCTGATTTCGCTCGTCCTGTACATGGGCATCACGTTCCTGACGATGGGGGTCCTGCCGCTCGAACAACTGCGAGAGTCGGACAAGCCGCTGGTGGACGCCTTGTCCCAAGTGATCGGCAGCACCGGCGGGACGGTCATGGCCGTGCTGGCCATCGTTTCGCTCATCGGCAGCACCATCGGTTGGCTCCTGATCGGGTCGGAGCCGCCGTTTCAAGCGGCCCGCGCCGGCATGTTCCCCGCTTCGTTCGCCAAGGTAAACGCCAGCGGAAGTCCGGTTCGCTCGCTGACCGTTACGAACCTCATGTCGCAGTTGTTCATTTTTTCGACGATTTCCGGCACGATTGCCGAAGCGTACCACTTTGTCATCACGGTGGCGACGCTGGCCATCCTCCTGCCCTACCTGGCTTCCGCCGTGTTCCAGCTCAAGCTGGTGGCTGTCGGCGAGACGTATGAACGGCAGCCGGGCGCCCGCCTCTTTGACGGCGTGGTGGCCGTGCTGGCTGCGCTGTTCTCGCTCTGGGTGATCAAGACGGGGACGGCCGACATGAAAACGCTGCTGTTCGGACTGGCTCTCTACGCGGTCGGGCTGCTGCTCTATCCGGTGATGACGCCGCGACAGACGGCGGCAGCCGCCCCTTCGCCGCAGGCAGACCCCGAACGCAATTAAATGTAAATAAATAAAGAGAAAAAAGGCATGTCCATGCGGGGCATGCCTTTTTCTTTCCGGAATCGTCCATCGGCTCCATTCACCAGCCGACGTCATGGACCACGAACAACGTGGAACATGCAAAAAACGCCTCCCGCTTCCGGGAGACGTGTATCTCGCTTGTGATGGCGGATGGGGTGGGATTTGAACCCACGAGACGGCTCAACACCGCCTACACGATTTCCAATCGTGCTCCTTCGGCCACTCGGACACCCATCCATTTTTCGTGACGAGTGATAGTATACACCGTTTTTTTCGGCAAATCAATAGGGAAAATCGGCTCCAGACGAAAAAAACGTGCAGCGCGATGGACGCATGCTGCACGTTTCTGCCGTTACGCCGTCAAGACCGATTCGATGATCTCCAGCGTCTTGACGATGTCTTGGTCGCCGATATGGCGGTGGGTGGTGAAGCGGACCACGTATTCGTCGAAATCGACGGCCCGCACGCCCCGTTCGGCGAGGCGGGCCAAAAATTGCTCGGCGGTCAGTCCGGCCGATTCCGTGCGGACCAGGACGATGTTGGTCTCCACCGGCTCCACGTGCAGGCCGAGCTTGCGCAGCCCTTCCGCCAGCATGCGTGCCCGGGCGTGGTCCTCCTGGAGCCGCTCCGTCATCTCCGTCAACGCGAGAATCCCCGGCGCGGCCAGGTAGCCCGCCTGCCGCAGGCCGCCGCCCAGCTTTTTGCGCCACCAGCGGGCCTCTTCGATGAATGCCCGATCGCCGGCCAGAATGGAACCGACGGGGGCGCTCAGTCCCTTGGACAAACAGACGGTGACCGAATCGGTATGGCGGGTAAACTCCGTCACATCCCGTCCCAACGCAACGGCTGCGTTGAACAGGCGGGCTCCGTCAAGGTGAACGGCTGCCCCGTGTCGTTTGGCCGTTTCGTATACGGCCTCCATCTGTTCCGGCGCAACCACGGCGCCGCCAGCCCGGTTGTGCGTATTTTCCATGCACACCAGCCTGGTTCGCGGAAAGTGAATGTCGGCACCGCGGATGGCACGGGCCACGTCGGCCGCCTGCAGCGCGCCGCGAACCCCCGCCAGTGTCCGCGTCTGCACGCCGGCCAGCGCCGCCACCGCTCCCCCTTCGTAGTAAAAGATGTGGGAATTGGCCTCCATGATCACTTCGTCCCCGCTGACGCAGTGGGTCAGCACCGCCACCTGGTTTCCCTGGGTGCCGCTGGTGACGAACAGCGCCGCTTCCTTCCCCAGTCGTTCCGCGGCGATGCTCTCCAGCCTGTTGACGGTCGGGTCCTCCCCGTACACGTCGTCTCCCACTTCCGCCTCCGCCATCGCGCGAATCATCGCTTCCGTCGGTTTGGTCACCGTGTCACTTCGCAAATCAATGGTCATGCAGATTCCTCTCCTCTCTTCCTTCCATTTTAACACTTTGCGCATTGCACATCGATTTTCCTGTTTGGTAAGATGGAGAGGACACTTTTTTAATAGTAAGGAGACTGCCCCGCATGAATGTAAAAATCACCCGCAACGCCGCGAAGCAACTGAAAGCCGTGCTGGACCAGGAAGAAGACAAGGAGCTGAAACTGCGCGTCTACGTCACGCATAAGCACAGCGACCACGCCCACTACGGCCTGGCGCTGGACAAGCCCGGTGCCGACGACGCGGTCGTCTCCACTGACAAGGAGATCGACGTGATCGTCAGCAAGGACGAGCCTCTGCTGGACGGCGTGGTCATTGACTACCTGTACCTGCCGGAAGAAGGCTACGTCATCACCAATCCGTCCAAAGGCAATCACGGGGATCACTGATTCCAATGAAAAAGCTCTCTGCGCGACATCCTTCGCAGAGAGCTTCTTTCTTTTTTGAACAAAGCGTCCTCTATGATCTTCCGTACAACAACTCGTCGGGAACATCCCGCAGCAGCGGGGTCATCCGCCCCGCTTCGTGCAGCATCAACAGGCGGTGAACGGGACGGGTCATCGCCACGTACAGCAGCTTGGCGTCCCACTCGCTGTCCGTGTATCGCTCCACATCCAGCAGGATCACCGCGTCAAACTGCAGCCCTTTGGTCAAATACGCCGGCATGACCGTCACGCCGCCGGGGAACCGGCTGTCTTTGGAGCCGAGCAGGACCAGCTCGCTGATCGCGCCGCGCAGCGCCTTGTACGCCTGTTTGCTCTCTTCGGCCGTCCTGGCGACGATGGCGACGGTCTGAAAGCCTTCTTCCTGCAGCTCCCGGACGAGCCGCGCCGTTTGTTCCCACTTTTCGGCCGGAGCCGCGTACGACAGCATCTTCGGCTTTTCCCCGTGCCGCAGCACCGGCTTGGCCATCACCGACTCGGGCAGGCGAATCCTGCGCAGCACCTCGTTGGCGCAGCGCATGATCTCAATCGTGGAACGATAGCTTTGCGCCAGCGTGTAGTACGCGGCGGCAGGCTGGCCGAAGACGCCGCCCGTCAATTCGTCCCACGACTGCAGGCCCCGGTAGGCGTGGATGCCCTGCGCGATGTCGCCCACCACGGTCAAGGACTGGCGCTTCGTCACCAGGGCGATCACGGCGATCTCCAAGGCGCTGAGATCCTGCGCCTCGTCCACCACCGTATGGTCGAACTGCTCCGCCTGTTCGAGCCCGTCCACCAGATGGCGCAGGTACAACAGCGGCGCCACGTCTTCCGGCTCGATCCGCTCTTCGGCAAACAGCACCGCCGACGATCGGCAGACGTCCGCAATCACGCTATCCTCCACGTCATCCGGCGCCAGGCGTCTGAGCAGCGTCTCATCCGTGATCAGCTTCCGGTACGCCGCAAAGACATCCACCTGCGGGAAGGACGACAAGTACTTCTCCAGGATCTGTTCCATCATCCGCTCAAACTTTGTCAGTCCCTGTTTGTCCAGATCGATCCGCATCGTTCGCAGATGGGCAAACAGTTGTTTGTTCATCTCCTGCTTCAGATGCTTGCGCAGCGCCTCGAGACGCTTTCGATAGGGCAGATGGCCGAACTGGCCGGTAAACAGTTCCCGGATCGTCTCCCCGCTGATGGAAAAGACCTGTTGGGTCCGGCTGTAGACAAAGCTCAGCTTTTTAAAAGGGATGTCCGTCTCCGCCAGGTAGCGCAGATAGCTGTCCAAGGCAGCCTTGCAGGCGAGCGAGCCTTTGAACCGCAGGCGGTTTTGCGTCATCTCCCGTTCCCGCCGGTCCTGTCCTTCCTCGAAAAACAGGCGCAGCAGCTTCTGCGGGTCGGTGATGCGCCAGCCTTTGGGCAGAAGCGGCTTGACCAGCTTGGCCGCCCAGTCCAAAAACGTGGCCTGCTGGACGTCATCCACACCCAGTTCCGGAAGCACGTCCGATATGTAGTTGAGAAACAGGCGGTTCGGCGCAAACACCATGAATTTTTTCGACATCATCGAGTCCTGGTAGTTGTAAATCAGGTAGGAGAGGCGGTGCAGCGCGATGGTGGTCTTCCCGCTCCCGGCCACCCCCTGGACGACGATGGGACGGTCTTTGTCCGCCCGAATGATGTCGTTTTGTTCGGACTGGATGGTCGCCACGATGTCCTTCAGCCGACTGTCGTTTGTCTGGTTCAGATTGGCGGCGAGAAACTCATCGATAAACCCTTCCTGGAGAAACTCGTCGGGATGGCCCATTTCCCGGTGGATCGTCTCCTTGACCGCCCCGTCGTAGATTCCGGTAATCTTCCCCTTTTCGATGGCAAAGTTCCGCTTCAGGCGAACTTCTCCGCGGACGATGCCCTTGTCGGTCCGGTAGAAGGCGTCCTTGCTCTCGCCGCTGTAGTAGAGGCCGGCAATCGGAGCACGCCAGTCCACGACCAGCGCATCAAACGTATCGCTCCGGACGATCCCGCGCTTGCCAATATAGACGATGTCCAGCTCGTACGTCTCGTCCTTGAGAAAGTCCACCCGGCCGAAGTACGGTTTGTCCTTCCCTTGGTCTTCCAGATACCGCAGTTCCTTGGCCTTTTTGTAAGCGACCACCTGCTTCACGTAGTCGTCGGTCACTTCCCGAACTTCTTCGCGCAGCATCTCGATCTCCCGTTCGATGGCGGACACCGTTTCATCCAGCCGTTTTTGTTCCCGTTCGTAATCCGGATGCCGAATCGTCACGTCCATACTCCTTTCGCTTCGAACGCGGCTGGCTCAGCCCACATGCCGGCCCAGCCAGACCCCGGCTCCGCAGGCCAACAGGCCAATGCCTACGCTGAGCAGCACATACGCCAATCCGCGTCCGATGTTCCCGTCTCCGAAAAAGGTGACCACCTCCAGAGAAAAGGTGGAAAAGGTCGTAAAGCCGCCCAACAGCCCGGTGGTGAAGAGCAGGTACAGCTCCGGTGAGAGAAACCCCCGCTCCTTTCCCCAGGCGTACAAGAGCCCGATGCAAAACGAACCCACAACGTTGGCCGCCCACGTACCTGCCGGCCAGCCCGGCTGGTTCATCACCAAGCCCAATCCGTACCGCATGATTGATCCCACGGCGCCGCCCACTGCGACAACCAGCCACGACATGCGCATTCCTCCCTGTTCGGCCCATTTCGTCGTAGAAAAAGACATCCAAGCGTCATGCGTGGATGCCTTCCTGTGCCAGTACACGTTATCTTAATGTTTGGGACCGTTGTCTTCAAGATCTTCCACATAGCGGATCGATTCCAGGTTGGCCCGCAGGGACGCCTTGACAGCATCGATGTACTTGCGCCGCAGCGCCTGCTGCTCCTGTTTTTCTTCGTCGGTCAGGCCCTCTTCGCGGGATTTCTTGGCCAACTCGTTGATCCGTTTGATTTCCGCGTCGGTTACCACAGCCTCTCCCCCTACTCTCGGTAATGCCGCTCTATTATAACACATCGGCGGCACAACGCAAACGAAAGGAAATACTTGGGCCTGCTCCGCTGCCTGCGCTGCCGTCTACTCTCCGACGGGAACAGCCAGGCGCTGTCCGGGGTAAATGTTGGAGTTGTCCAGCCGGTTCATCTTTTTGATCGCGTACACCAGTTCACGCACTTCCATGCCGGCTTCGTCCTGGTACTGGACGGCAATTTTCCACAAGCTGTCCCCCGGCTGAACCGTCACTTCCTTCACGGGAACGACCGACGCCGACTCCGATGCGAACACAAGTTCTGTCAAGAAGTAAAAAAAGAGAGAGAATACCACGAAAAACACCAATGCTTGACCGCGTGTCACACCGATGCGGCTGCGGCGCTCCGGTTTTTTGGCAAAGCGGTTGTGTGCGGAAATTGCATGCATGATACCATCCCCCTGCAAACATACGTTCTATCGTCTTGTTCTCATCATAATGCGAACATGTGTTTTGTGTCAAGTTGAAATCGAACTTATGTTTGTCGAACGCAAGATCCCATGGTATAATATAGAAAACATGTTCGAGAAAACAGGGGTGTGGTCCATGTCCAAGCTATCCAATAGACAACAAGCCATTATCGACTTCATTCGCAAGGAAGTCCGCGACAAGGGGTATCCTCCGTCCGTTCGGGAAATCGGCGAGGCCGTCGGGCTGGCCTCCAGCTCCACCGTCCACGGTCACCTGGCCCGGCTGGAAAAGAAGGGGCTGATCCGGCGCGATCCCACCAAGCCGCGCGCGATTGAGCTGTTGACCGATGGCGACCGCTACCAGGAGGACTTCGAAGAATCCGTCGTTCGTGTGCCCGTCATCGGGAAGGTAACGGCAGGGCAGCCGATTACGGCGGTGGAACACGTCGAGGATTACTTTCCCCTGCCGGAGCACATCGTCACCTCGGACAAGGTGTACATGCTCCGCGTGTCGGGCGACAGCATGATCGAGGCGGGCATCCTCGACGGCGACTACGTCATCGTGCGCCAGCAAAACGTGGCCAACAACGGCGACATCGTCGTGGCCATGACCGATGAGGACGAAGCCACCGTCAAGCGCTTCTTCAAGGAAAAAAACCACTTCCGCCTGCAGCCGGAAAACTCCACGATGGAACCGATCATTCTGGACTCGGTCACGATTCTGGGGAAAGTGATCGGGGTGTACCGGTTGATTCACTAGCAAAAGGAGGAGCCCGTATCTTTCCCGACCGTAGGCGAAAGATACGGGCTCCTTTCTGTGTATCGTCGCGGTCAGACCGGAACGATCCGGGGCAGGGGTTGCATCCCGCTGCCCATTCGATTCACGGGCCTACAAGGCGGCGATGAAGAACCAAATGATCATCACGATTTGCAGGACGACCTTGACGACCGCGCTGCCGAGAAATCCGACAAGCGATCCCACGCCCGCCTTAACCGCCCGCTCGAGCGGTTGGTTGGAGACGAACAGCTCCACCAGCACCACAAACAGGAACGGCAGGATCAGCATCCCGAACGGCGGAAACAGGAAAATCCCGAGAAAAATGCCGACCGCCGCGGCAATCGACGACCACTTGGAACCGCCGTACCGCTTCACGAAGTACATGTTGGTCAGCAAATCGGCTCCGTACAGCAGCACGCTCAGCACCGCCATCCCCCACCAGAACGACGCCGGCAGCCCGGCTCCCGGTTCGGCGAGGACAAAGTGGTACAGCAGGAACCCTGCCCACAGCAATATCGTATCCGGCAAAACCGGCAGAAAAATACCGGCGATGCTTGCGACAAACAACGCCACGATGACGATCCACAGCAGTATCTCCATCGGGTACACTCCTTTCTGTAAGGATATACGGATCAGGGCGCCATCCGTTGCATCATTCTTTTCATCCTTGTCCACATTTTTGCCTGATCAGCCCCGTCCGAACCCCGGCGGTACGGGCGGACGGCGCTGACAGAATCCAATTACGACGGCCGGGGGCATGACCGCGTCCTGTTTGTCAAAACGCTTCCCCCGCAGGAGGAAGACTGAGGTGAACAACTGGCACGACCTCACGTATCTGCAAGCGGGAACCCCCCGACAGCGCGCCGCCTGGGAGGCCATCCACCGCTTGGGCATCATGGAGCGGCTTCAGGCATACCAGCCGGTGCTGGCGGGAACGATTCCGCTGGACATCGACGTGGCGGACAGCGATTTGGACGTGATCTGCTGCGCGAGCGATTTGGACGCATTCGATCGCTTCGTTCGCGATGCGTTTGGCCGGCAGGACGGCTTTTCCCAGCAACGCTGTGACGTCAACGGCGTGCCGTCCAGCGTCACTTCCTTTTGGCACGGCGGATTTGCGTTCGAACTGTTCGCCCAGCCCGTACCCGCCGATCGGCAAAACGCCTACCGCCACATGGTGATGGAGGCCCGCCTGCTGGCCCTCTCCGGCGAACAGGCCAGAGAGGGTATCCGGGAGCTGAAGCGGAACGGAATGAAAACGGAGCCTGCGTTCGCCCGCTATTTCGGCATTCCCGGCGACGATCCCTATCAAGCCCTGCTGGAGTGGGAACGGTACAGCGACGCGGAGCTGGCGGAACTCATACAAAAAAGAACCTGATGACTGGTCATATCCCCGTCAAGTAGACAGTAAAAAAAGAGGAATCACCTAAGCGGCGATCGCTTCTCGATATTCAACCGGGGAGAGGTC
>NZ_VKJN01000109.1:0-390 GCF_007197875.1 Brevibacillus sp. LEMMJ03
CGCACCGTGTCGCCCGGGCGGAAATCCGGCAAATCCGTCCGGAGTTGTTCTTTCGTAATCTCTTGGATTAAATGATGCATCATGATCCACTCCTTCCACAGATGTTCATGCCAATGATTTCTTCATTGCAGCGGAACATCGTTTTCCGTCCTCAAGCAGATCGCTTAAGGTCACACAAAAGACATGATAGCATAAACTGTTGACTCAGGCAATAGCTATTCGCACTCCTTTTCCCACTCTTTCAGCCATTGCTTTTGCCTGTCTGTAAGCGGATATTCATCGAGCAAGTCCGGACGGCGCAAAAACGTGCGCCGGAGCGATTCCTTCTCGCGCCACTCGGCGATGAGCTGATGGTTGCCTGACAGCAATACATCCGGCACTTTCATGCCG
>NZ_VKJN01000110.1:0-390 GCF_007197875.1 Brevibacillus sp. LEMMJ03
ACGGTTGACGATTTAAAAGATGTCGTCAACAAAGCATTACAACAAACATTCGGACGCTCTGTAAATACGGTTTTAACCGTTATGTTTACCGTTGTCGCACTTTTATTGTTCGGTAGTGAAGCGATTCGCAATTTCTCATTCGCATTGCTTGCTGGTTTAATTTCCGGCACATATTCTTCGCTTTTCATTGCTGCACAGCTGTGGCTCATTTGGAAAGCAAAGCAATTGAAAAAAGGAAAGCAAAAACGCGACCAACTAGAAGCAGAACCAGAAGTATAACGTCGTGGCGCATGCCGCGACGTTTTTTCGTGGCGTGAATAGGATACACTAAAAAAAACAAAAGGGAAAGGAAGCGAATGGGGTGAATGAACAAGCGCGCTTTCGCCAAGC
>NZ_VKJN01000111.1:0-387 GCF_007197875.1 Brevibacillus sp. LEMMJ03
AACAGCGCTTCGGCGTACTCTTTGGCAAAGTCGCCTAATTCACTGATCGGCGAATATTTTTTCAAAATGACTTCTCCATCGCGGTCAACAAATATTTCGAGCGGATCTCCTTCGCGAATGCGCAACGTTCTGCGAATTTCCTTCGGAATGACAACTCTCCCTAAATCATCAATGCGGCGAACAATACCGGTTGCTTTCATGCCTTGTATACCCTCACTTTCATCTAGGATTTGAAGGATACTCCGATGAGCCCTTGTAATGGGGAATTCACCATTGTTGTGATTAGTATCCTTCACAATCCACGTTCTATACGTGATGAAAGTGATCTTGGCCATTTTGATAAAACTTTTTCTTGATTATGCCGTCACCGACTTCTCTTTTTCCATC
>NZ_VKJN01000112.1:0-387 GCF_007197875.1 Brevibacillus sp. LEMMJ03
GTTTTTATCTTATGACATTAGCGAAACAAAATCGTTGTTTTTACCAGCGCGTCCGCTCGTATTAAACCGATTGCAATATTATATGGATGAGTTAAGTACAGATCGTTTTAAAGATGCATTATTTACAGACCCAAGTTTTGTGAAAAAAGATGTACTCAATTTTGGCGAGGAATACACAGATGGATCACGCTTAATGGACGTTGATTTATCTAAAAAATTACTGTTGTACGTCAATCCAGCAGCTCGTGGTGAAACACAAACGTTTGACCCAACTATTTTGCAAAAAAGTATTGATTTTGTGAACGATCATGGCGGTTGGACAGACACGTATTATTTTGATCGCTTAGACGAAAACGGGAGAAAAGTAACTTTTCTCCCGTTTTCGTC
>NZ_VKJN01000113.1:0-387 GCF_007197875.1 Brevibacillus sp. LEMMJ03
AAGCCGGGCTACGGCTTCATCGCCAAGGACGACCCCGCCGGCTGGTCGCACACGAGCGGAGCAGGGGGCGACGTGTTCTCCTCGGCCGCCATGACGCTGGAAGTCGCGCCGCCGCCGGCGCCGCATGTGCCAAGCCAGATGGAGCGCTACTTCGTGCCGGCCCTTCCGCCGGTCTCGCTGAAGGTGAAGCGGCCCGACGGCGAAGTCGTGCTCGACATGCAGGGCTGGGAGATGGACCCGCACACCGTCGCCGGCGAGAAGACCTTCGAGGTCGGCGCCAGCTTCGCAGCGCCGGCGGACGAGCACTTCTACGGCCTGGGCCAGAACCAGGAGGGCTACCTCGACCATCGCGGCCATACGCTGGACTGCGCGCACTACTACGATGCG
>NZ_VKJN01000114.1:0-386 GCF_007197875.1 Brevibacillus sp. LEMMJ03
GCTTGGTGAGCCCGAGCAAGAGGCTGATGAAGCACAGCAACAGGATGCGGGTTCCCAGCGCCGCCAGTAACCCCAGGCGTCTCGCTTTCGGCTGCTGCTCGGGCGGCAACCGGCCCGCGATGATGGCCAGGAAGATGATGTTGTCGATGCCGAGGACGATCTCCATCGCCGACAGCGTCAGCAGGGCGAGGATCGCCGCCCACAGGCTGAACGGCTTCTTGGCGGCGACGTTGTGCAACTCCTTGAAATCCGCGACGGGGTAAGTCTTCTCCTCGCCGCCGACCCGGAGCCGGATCTCGCGAGTCAACAACTCGCCGCGGATGCGGTTCTTGTCGGCCAGTTCGACGGTGTCCTCCGAGCCGGCGGCGTCGGGCGACCGGAAGAGG
>NZ_VKJN01000115.1:0-382 GCF_007197875.1 Brevibacillus sp. LEMMJ03
GGCAGCCGCCTGGCAACGTCCTACTCTCCCGGCCCCCTTCGGGGCAAGTACCATCGGCGCTGGAGGGCTTAACGGCCGTGTTCGGAATGGGAACGGGTGTGTCCCCTCCGCCATCGTCACCAGACATATTGCGCTCAACAGCGACAAGCACTAATGTACCACATCAGGCGACTCGCTATCAAGCTGTATTTTTTGGAAGAATGGTGGAGCTGAACGGGATCGAACCGATGACCTCCTGCTTGCAAGGCAGGCGCTCTCCCAACTGAGCTACAGCCCCATATGTATCCCAACCAGGGAATTTTATGGTGGGCCTAGGCTGACTCGAACAGCCGACCTCACGCTTATCAGGCGTGCGCTCTGACCAACTGAGCTATAGGCCCAG
>NZ_VKJN01000116.1:0-382 GCF_007197875.1 Brevibacillus sp. LEMMJ03
CGCCGCAGGACTTGCTGAAGGAGCACGTCAAGGTGAAGGCCGGCCCGTGGAAATATCCGCGCTGGATCGAGTACGTCGACGGCCTGCCCAAAACCGCCACCGGCAAGATCCAGCGCTACAAGCTGCGCGAGGTTTGAAACGCGGCCGGTTAAATCGCGATCGTCCCGACGCTCGCCCCGCCGCACACGTAGAGCAATTGCCCCGTCACGAAGCCCGCCTCGGGCGCGGCGAAGAACATCACGGCTCGCGTCACGTCGGCGGGCGTGCCGAGCCGTTTCACGGGGATCGCCTCGGCGAGCTTGCCGATGCGCGGATCGCCCTTCGGCAGCACGTCGTGGAACATTTCCGTGGCCTCGATCGGTCCCGGCGCCACGACATTCAC
>NZ_VKJN01000117.1:0-381 GCF_007197875.1 Brevibacillus sp. LEMMJ03
GACCAGCTGATCGCCAACAACTATCCGCCGCTGTCCTTCTATGCCATCGGCTGGCTGGCGCGGCTGTTCGGTGATCCGATCGCGGTCGGGCGGGTGCTGTCGTTCGTCGCGCTCGGCGCCGTCGGCATCGAGATCGCGCTCGCGGTCGCCGCGCTCGGCGCGGGCTTCGCATGGGGCGGCGTCGGAGGGCTCTGGTTCGTCGCCATCATGGCGCACGTCTCCACCAACTATGTCGGCGCCAGCGATCCGCAGCTCGCAGGGCAGGCGATCATGGCCGCGGGGCTGGTCTGGTTCATCGCGCGCGACCGCGCCGGACGCTCCTGTATCGGCCCATTGTTGCTGATGGTGGTCGCCGGGTTCTGGAAGCACAACATCGTCGCC
>NZ_VKJN01000118.1:0-380 GCF_007197875.1 Brevibacillus sp. LEMMJ03
CCGCTTCTGGCATCGTGCCGGAAGTAGCGCTCGGCCCATGGCCGACGACCTCCACCAAAGGATTTTCTCGATGAGCATGCCCGCATTGTTCAAGGGCCGACTGTCGCTGCCGGTGATCGGTTCACCGCTGTTTATCGTGTCCAATCCGGACCTCGTGATTGCGCAATGCAAGGCGGGCATCGTCGGCTCGTTTCCTGCGCTGAACGCGCGTCCGGCGTCGCTGCTCGACGAGTGGCTGGCGAGGATCAACGAGGAGCTCGCGGCCTACGACCGCGCCCATCCGGAGCGGCCGTCGGCGCCGTTCGCGGTCAACCAGATCGTCCACAAGTCGAACAACCGGCTCGACCAGGACCTGGCGCTCTGCGAGAAGTACAAGGTGC
>NZ_VKJN01000011.1:0-171480 GCF_007197875.1 Brevibacillus sp. LEMMJ03
AGAGGGAGTATTCTGTTGACCAGCAACAAGAGTTTCGGTGAATGGGGGGAACTGATGGGCGATCCGATTCTTGCTACAGCTATTCTGGATCGACTCTTACACCATTCCCACATCGTCAACATTAGGGGGAATAGTTACCGACTTCGTGAAAAAATGAGGACTGGAGCCTACGGCTCCCCCTCTACCACCTAACCAACAAAAAATCGCCGGGTGGGTCAGTTCTAAACCGGCGATGGTGGGTCAAAATAAAGTCGGCGTTGACAGAACTTGCACGGTTAATAAAAGATCATGTAATAACGAAAGATTTTACTCGCAACAGGGAGTATCTATGATTCAAGGCTGACGCATTTCTGCTTCATTAGTGACAAGATTAGACAGGTGTTTTCAAATACTAGAGTATATTATGTAATCTAAAGTAACGCGCTAGAATTGTACGTGCTTACATAGTTTTTTCAGAGCAGCTAACGGCTGCCCTTTATTTATAACCTCAGTATCAGACCTCTTCCAAAACAATTTAATAAGGGGAAGTTTCTTTGCCTCTTTATGATGTTTATACCGAAGATTCGGACGCCAGTTCATGAGGACTTGATTACCTTGAGAGGGATGAATTCCAAAATCCGTTTGTTTGAATAACGATTTCCAAAGAAACAAGGCACCTTCACAGGAAATATACACAATAGACCGAGGATGGAAATTGCTATATCTTAATGATTTACAGTCTAGATATTCATCTAAATATATGGTATTTATGTTATAGGAAAAAAGTCTCAATTATTGAATGATTATATATAAAAAAGCTTTATAAGACAGAATATATTCGTGTTTTTCAATATCTTTAGCTGTAATTATGCACATTTTGAGTGATGATATTTTTGAGTCAAGAATGTAGTGGCGGGGGTATGGCGAGAATGAATGAATTTGTAAACTATTTAGATCAGTATAATGTCTTATCTCCAAATCACGCTAAGATCTATGATGAGTATACAGATTCAATGGCTTCTTTTCAATTCAAGATTAAGACAAAAATTGAAGAGTTTATCATTGAGATGTTTGCAAAACACCCAAGAAGTCTAATTTTGACTGGAAATGCTGGTGACGGCAAAACACGTCTTTGTCGTACGGTTTACGAAACGTTTTCTGGTCAGACTCTAACGGTATGGCCCGAGTGTGGAATAGTGGAAGTACCATATGTAAATGGCTGCATACGCATCGTAAAAGATTTATCCGAATTGAAGGAAGACATTATTTTTAAAGAGTTGCACTCTCTTCAGAATCATGTATTAAACGATCATTCAAACCGTGTGTATTACTTAATTGCCGCCAACGAGGGGAAATTAACGAAGTCTTTAATTAGTCATCCAGAACTACAACAGCTGAATCACATGGTTTCTAATCGTTTTTCTTCACATGAACATAATGATGATCGTTTACATTTAATCAATCTTCAAGATGTAACATCATCCATCTATGCAAAAAGAATATTAGACGAATGGAATAAAAATGAGAATTGGTCTGCTTGTCAAAAATGCCCAAAGCAAACTCAATGTGTCATTTATCTGAATCACGTTCGGACTTCAGTCGATCAAATTAAAGAGCGCTTAGTTGAACAATACCGACTATTGGACTGTCTGGGAATCCACGTAACCATGCGAGAGATATTGATTCATATTTAGTTATGTTTTGACGGGAGGACTGACGTGCCAAGATATTTTAAACGCATCTTATAAGGATTTAGGGCTCCTATCTAATTATGTCTATTACGAAAACTTTTATGGTTTACATATGCCAGATGTTAGTTCAGGTGAATTGGGTGCAATTCGTCATTTTCGTTTGTTTGATCCCGGTAACACCTCCGTTTCCATTGTTGATGACTTCATTTTAAATGGAGATATGAGCGGGGATGAGCAAGTCGAACAATTACATAGTCAAATATTTAATAATGACTTAGACATGCTATTTGGTTTTTTTAAAAAGCATATTAATTTGTATCGTACTCATCATCGGGAAGATGAGCAAAAGGTTTTATTTAAGTATATGCCTCGATTTCGAAGGAAGTATTTCTTTGAAATTGGTTCACAAGTCAATGATACGCGTGAGCTTTTAATACCATATCGTTATTTCTATCGCTTTCTAAAAGCATTGAATGATAAACAAGCACAATACAATATCAGAAAAGATCTTATTAGTGGATTGAATCGAATATTTTCTAAAAAGTTGGTTTCAAAAAGTGAAACCCAATTACTTGTGGTCAACGAACATCTAATGATTCATCAAGCTATTTCACATTCATCTTTAAAATTTAAAGAAATTAAGGGACGTGACGACATAGATTATCTGCAATCTAAGTTCATTTTGCAGGTAAACGGCTGCAATCTAGAAGTTCAATTACCAGTTTTCGAATATTTGCTCCGCATTGCAAATGGCGGCCTATTTGTCACATTAAAACAGGATGTTGAAATCTTAATTAATACGTTTAAAAACGAGTTAATTAAGAACAGCGACGTAGATGAATATCAATTGACAGTTCTTGCGTTGGATAACGATACAGGTGTGTATGTACCCCATATAATCGACTTACCGTAATACTAGATTTTTTATTGGGAGGGAAATCAATGGGGCTTAACCAATCAAATCATTCTATTGACAAATTTACTTCGCAACTTTCCGCCCATATATGGGGGCATCGGTTTAAGGAAGGACAAAGAGGACCAGAATATGTTCTTGAGTTTTTAAATGTTCTTTATGGAACGGACTATAATTTTGATGCTCATGAATATAAACAACGTAAATCGGTAAGTTTGCGAAAATTTATCTTTCAAGGAGTGAAAGAGGGGAGTGTTCGTGACATTGTCACACTAAAAGAAGCAGAGCTTGAAAAATTAAAAGAGACGTTTCCTGATGAGAATAATTTAACTGTTCTTCGAAAGTTTTTAAGAAGTTTAGAAGTGGAACTTTATAATGTGAACGGTGAAGAAGCCGATCGATCGTGGTATGCACGAACATTGTACCCGCTTCATGAGTCATTATTGTTTTTTGAGCTTCGAAAAAAAGAATCATCACAAATGTCGATTGAACGAAACTTTTTTGCTCGCGGTGGAGAATTGTATTTTTTAATGCTGGCATATGGAACCGAAGAGAATGATGTACAGCGTCGTTTCATTGAGGAAAGATTCCGAGAACTTCTGAATAAAAACAAAATGATTTATCGCGTAGTGGAAAGTATTCAAAGTGCGTTAGGCGAAAAAGAAGATCATGCGGATAAAAAATACTCCAAACTTAGATCGAGTATTCAAAACGAAGAGAATGTTCCGTACCTTCCAGATACAAGGATGCCAATATTTAAAGATTTTGCCGATGAATTAGCTTTATTGCTTCAGAACGATGTGGACATTTATGAATTATTTCGGTTGCTAGTAAGCCTTGTTTGTTTTCAGTTGACAAGATATATGCACGTAAGAGCCCAAGACGTTGGAGAAAAGGATTTGCTTTATTTCTTTGATTGTTTAGATGGGCTCAATACACATGTGACCCAGTTATCGGCTCAAACATTTAAAGAGCATGAAAACCTTATTAAGAAGCGATTTGAAAAGGAATTTGAACGAAAGTACAAGGAAGCAGTTGGAAATACTGATTCAGTGAACGAAAAATTAAACGAATGGAAAAACGACACTGATGCGTTTTTCAAGCGTCTTGGCTTGGATAAGCTTAGGACAGCTAAAAAAGTAATCGAATCAGTTCTAAAATCATGCAATTCGGAAAATGATCTGTACGGTCGGTTATACGACGTAGTTAAAGATGTTGTTTCAAACAGATTGAAAAAGGATCAGCTAAATATTACCAGAGTTTTAACTCGAGATGGAGGGCTAGCGACATATCGCAGGGGTTCAGGAGTAAATTATAGATATACAATTTCCGATACGTTTATTCAGTCACTCGTTTTTACTATGGTTGGCCCAGGTAAAAAAATGGAGTTTCACGCATTTTTGCATCAAATCTACCAACGATTTGGTATCGTAATTGGGGAAGTTCAAGCTCGTCAAAGCGGATTATACGAAAGATCAAGACTAAATGTCCGATACTTTCAGGAAAACGAGAAAGCCCTGCGTGAGAAACTACGTCGCAATGGTTTATTAGTGGAATATTCCGATGCAACTGCTATGATTCGAAACCCATATTCTCCAATAAAACGGATGGAGGAAGTAAGCTATGCTTGACATGTACCAATTGTTAGGACAGTGGACCACAGAGCTTGTAATTAAATACTTTCAAAAACAAAAGCAAAATAATGCAGATAAACTATTTATCAAAATAACAGGAATACATCCGTCTGCAGTTCACGGGTTATTGTATTGGATGGAAAGAAGAGAGGAAGATCTAAAAAAATATTATCAACCAATTATCCGTACCATTTCTCAAATTGAACAATTTCCTCATTTTGCATGTAAGCAACACGAAACGACCACATGGTTGAGAAATAACACTCAACATCAGCAAGCATTGTTACTAATTCTAAATGATGTGTCTACAGAAGCTCAAAGCCTCGAGAACATCTTTTCCATCGACGAAGCACGTTTACTTAGTAAAGATGGATTGGAAGTTCTGATGGAACTTTTAGTGCAACAGTATGAAGTGTATCCTCAAGAAGCCGAGAAACTCACTGAGTTTTTTGAGTTGTATAAACAAGTAGCTGATCCTCAGCTGCAACATTTGCTGGCATTTACTTATTCAATTATTTCGGACGAGAAGTCCAAATCGATCATTGATCGTATCCAAAGCAATCTACCCAAATTGCAATTGTTCGTTGATACCAGACTAACAATCCAAAAATCTTCTTTAGCGCGACTCAAAAAAAATTACTATTTGTCGCGGTTACAGCAGGAAGGGAGAGAGTTAGATACAGATAAATTAATTGATCGCGTTTATGACTTTTTGGAAGCAGAACAAAATAATAATTTCGAAAATGATATATGGGAAAAGACAACTCCAGAAACTCTTCGTGATCAAGCATTAAGTTTTATACACCGACAAAGTAATGAATTGTTGTCTTATGAATTTGATTTTGTAAGCATGTTGTTCACATTCAAAACAAGAAAGAAAAAGCTTGATGCTGAAATTGCTGAGTTTACCGAACAGCTTAATCTTAATGAATCACAGAAACAATTGGTTCAAGAAGTCATTGAAGACATCAAGATGGAAGAACAAATAGAGTCTATTCAGATATTCATGGAGGAGTTTTCTGAAGAGCTAAATGCAGCACCAGCTTTGCAGAAAAAATTAACCCGCTTTATAGAGAAAGTGCGAAATCCGCATGTATATACAGACTGGTTGCACGGATTGATTTGCGAAAGTATTTCACTATTAGAAGAGAATCTCTCTGAAAGCACTACTGATAACTGGTGCTTTGAATTAACCATTATTGGTGATGTACCAAAGGGGAGTAAAGAATTATTAAAGTTCTATCTAAAAAATATCACGCGACATATTCCTCTTATTAAACTTAACTCGGAACATTTGGACCAACTCGAGGAAAGAGATACAAGATCCAAAGATGATGGTGTCCAATTTGAACTCTCTTTGATTACTAGGGACGAAAGAAACACAAGAAGGTATAAATGGGTAAATTCAAAGCGAAGTGAACTCCTTGCCTTAATTCAAACCTTTCAAGAAAACGGATTTGTTCCGTACATAAAAACGTATGCAGATGAACAGGCTGAAACCATTGATCTCGCTACTACAGTACAAGAACAAGTAAAAGAATATGTGACAACAGGCGAAATTAAGCAGGACGATATCCAAGCTTTTGTTAAATTTATTAGTCGTTTTAATAATTGGGTGTGGGAATCATTGGAAAATGGGATGAGTTCGATTCCTATAAACGAATTAGAGAGCGAACTATACCATCTTCTTTCACGCGTTAACCAGTCTGTATTAATATCCCGACATATTTTTCAATACATTGGATGTTTAGGAAGTATCGACACATATTCTTGTAAAAAGGGACAAGTTGGTAAACCGTTAAAACGAGTTCTAACATTGCTCAATCCGATACGACTTCTTAGCTTTGTAAAACGGCTAACTTTAATACAAGAAGAATTACTAAAGTGGAAGGATCCAAATTTTGCTCAGTCTATAACCGTGGAGGAATTAGATGATTATTTACAATATGTATTAGAGAAGAACTCTGCTTTAGCGCCTCAGTATTTTACCGCGGAAGGTTATGATGCTTTCCTACTTGAACAACAAGAATTGTGTGGAGAAGGGACGTTTATTTTAAATGGACATAGTGAAGATACGGAACATTTGATGGATGCGATGGCAGAGGAAATGGTAGCTTGTGTAAAAAACTACTTAGAAGTATATCCATATGCGAAAGACTGTTTAGACATTTTATTCTTATATTGTCCCCATCCCGAGTACGTCACGCACGCAGTAGAACTTTTATTTAAGCAAACGGATGTTCGTAAAATGAAGATTCTTGTTCATAGTGATAGGGAGGCTGCAAAATTTCATCAACATTTAAATGGATGGATGGCACTGCGCGAAGAATTTATTGTTTCCAATGGTAAGGTTCCATTACTAGAGATCCAAGTGATAGGAGAACAAAATGTTAACAATATCACCGAAGCTATTGATAGTGCGATGAGTGATGTTGATATAGCCATTTTGCTCAACTATTTTGGTCAAAGCAATAATATACAGTATAAATTCGAAAAGGTTTCCGTACAGGCTACTGAAAATTGGTTTGGTACTATCTGTCAAGAACCACTGAACAAAGAGGAAGCCGTTAAGCGCTTAGCTATTGTCAGTGAGCAGTTGCCTGAGGTGATGCAACATTTTTATAAGTTGCAATATACATTGCATACACAGCAAATTTTACCGGTGAACGAGCACTATCTACTGAAAAGTATCGTTTCTATATCAAGTCAGGAAGATATGTATCTAATTAATTATATCCACGGAAAAGCTAACTGGTCTTTGATAATTGATCGGTTCATGGATAAATCGTTGCTTAGGAAAGTCTCTTCCAAGGCGCAAATAATTCGATACAAATCAGGAGCAGGTAAACAAAGAAGATATAAATCGATACTCTCGTCCTCTAAATACATTCGAAAACTAGCTAATCAGACGAAGGATCATGATTACTATGATCGTTTGTACCATAAATATGTTGCTTTATTAAAGAATCAAGAAATTGAACGAGACATTATAATTCGCGCCATTGATCGGGTAAAGGACATTTCTGGTGGCGTCGTCATGAAAGCTATCGGTCCGGGTAAATTCGCACATGAACTTTTAGGGTTGTACCTGGCTTGTGAGGCTCGTGCCGGAAGTGACAATGGTTTACAGGTTTGGGCACTTTGCGATGAATTACCCTGGTTCCAAAAAAATCAACGGCGTCCAGATGTTATTCGAATTTATATTCACCCATCCGATAATGGTATTTCAATTCAATTTGAGCTAATTGAGGTTAAATTTATTAACCATATGCTATTAGATAAGGAACGCTATGATGCAATTAAGCAAATCAGAGCCGGTAATGAACAGTACAAGCGACTGTTTAATTTGTCTGAGCTAAGAATTAGCGCTGAATATTGGCGCAAAGAATTGGTTCGATATTTGGTCGAGCTTAGTACCTACTCTGTTTCCGATGCACATTTGTTAAAGAAATTACAACAATTACCTCTGGAACGAATTTACACTACTGTTTCAGGTTCGATTGATATTTTTGTGTATACTTCTAATTTAGTGGAATATCCGTTCGCTACCGGTATGATTGACGGAAAGGTTTCTGAACAGCAATCGGAAGACACAGTAACGAATATCTACAATCGTTCATACATTTTGAAAGCTTTGGGGGCTAAGCACGAAATTATCGAGCCTGAGTATCGAGAGCTACAAGAACAAAACTATGAATTTGGTAGTGAAAAAGTTGATCAAGATGTGATTTCTCATGAAGATAAAACTTCTGTGTTCGATCTAGTAGCTGTAACAAAAGAAAAATGTGTTGAGACATTACAAAATGAAATTGAGTTAACAGAGATGAAAGAAATAGCATTGTATCCAGAACAATTTGCGTTACAGCACTTGCAACTAACATACGATGATGAGGAGGAGAATATAGCAGAACTTGCTGAACGCTATGCCAAGAAATTGCGGGTCAATTTTGACGCGAATGGCATACCGATTCGTGTGCGAGAGACTATTATCGGTTCGAGTGTCATTCGAATGCTTGTGGATATCCCTAGTAATTTGTCCGTGAACAAAATCAAACATAAGGCCGATGATGTCCAATTGTGGCTGCAATTAAACTCCAGTCCACACATTTTTATCAATAATAAGGGGTTAAACATTGATATTAATCGCGAAAAGCCACAAACCATCTTTTTTGAGAAGTTTATGGCCTTGGTTCGAGAACAGTTCGCTTCAGAAAAAGTCAGATTATCAGGTCGTATGGTTGCACCTTTGGGTGTTGGTCCCCTTAATGACATAATTTATTTTGACTTCGCAAACTCTGAGACGGCACATCTATTAATTGGAGGTCAAACAGGTAGCGGAAAGAGTGTAACGATCAACTCTATAATTCTAGCTATCATGTGTTTGTATACCCAAGAGGATGTAAGGTTTATTTTTATCGATCCAAAAAAAGTGGAATTTAGCATATTTGAAAAATGTGCTCATACAAGAGCGGTTTTAACTGACTTAAGGGAAGCTGTTGATATGTTAGAGCAAGTAGTTCAAGAGATGGAACAGCGCTACGAAATGTTTAAAAACGAATATGTTACTAGCATCGACCAATATATTGAGGCGACAAAAAGTTCTTTACCACGTATGATCGTGATTTTTGATGAGTTTGCTGATTTTATGTTACAAGACGGTGCCTTAAAGAAACGAGTGGAGAATGCTATTGAACGTCTTGGGAATAAAGCACGTGCAGCTGGTATTCATCTCCTTGTTTGTACCCAGAATCCAAAGGCGGATATTATACCAACCAACATTCGCAATAACTTTGGCGCACGATTAGCACTAAAAATGGCAGATCACAATGCATCTGGGGTAATTTTAGATGAAGAAGGAGCGGAGAAATTAGGTGGCAGAGGAGACTTTTTAGCAAAAATCACATCAGGGCAAGTGTTGCGTGGTAAAAGTCCCTTCCTAACAACTACTGTTAAACGAGCGTTACTGCAACATTTTAGTTCAAAAACATTGACAACATAAGAGAAAGGCTGTCGAGACGATGGGATTCGGTCAACATCAAAGTTTTCACTTACGAGTAAACTGGTTATCAAAAGCGGCGAAAATGGTTGATCAAGACCCACGCTTTTTCTTTGATGATTTCGGCTTCGAAAAAATAGGCTTAGGCCGCAACATGTTTAAGTCACTTAAATTTTGGGCATTAGCAACAAACATTATTCGGGAAAATAAGGTTTCAGGCAAATATGTTGTTCACGAACTAACGGAATTTGGGCGACTATTTTATAAGTATGATCGTTTCATACGATTACCCCTAACCCGGGCTTTACTTCATTATTTTTTAATTTCTCGAAAGGATTTGGCTACAAGTTGGTATTGGTTTTTTAATGAATACTCCATGGGAACAAGCACAATACAAGAACTTCAAGAACAATTACGAAACTGGGCGTCGATGATATCTAGACGCCCGGTTTCAGACAGTTCCATCCGACGCGATATTGAATGCATAAAACAAGTTTACACTATGGGGACAGTCCAGTCCGCCGATCCAGAAGAGGTTATCGCAAGTCCATTGGCATCTTTGGGGCTTATAGAAGAACAACGTGGTGTGTGGATGAAAAGTCAACCAAAATTGGAGCGAATAGGTTTAGATGCATTGTATTTTTTGTTACTAGACTGGTGTTTTAAATCGAATTCATTCAGCGTCACGCTGGATGAATTGCAACTTAGAAGTGGTTTGTGGGGAAAAATATTTAATTTGTCGATCAATCAAATGTTACAAGTAATCGAACAAATGGAAGCGGACGATGTCTATGAAATCAAGTTTGTGAGAACAAATCAGATTTATGAACTTCATGTCCCTTCAACTGATAGATATAACTTCTTGGAAATGGCGTATCAGAGGAGAGTGACGCTGTAAGTGAAAACCTTTAAATCGAGCATTCATTTGCAATTAGATCTCCAGGATCCAAGTTTAGTTGACTACTATATCCTAACACCTTCCCATTCTCAAATTTTTCGAGGAATAATTGAAGGGCTGCAAACCGAAAACGGAATGCATTCTCATTTTGTGATAGGCCCTTATGGTACTGGAAAATCCTTGTTATCAGTTCTGCTAATCAATTGGCTTGTTGGACGGTTGTCTAACGAAGGTAGTAATCGATTAATAGAACAAGCTCAAACGATTGATCCAGAGTTATGTCAATGGTTGAGAACGAAGACTAAGGTTCGTTACATACCTGTTATTCTTAGTGGAAATAGGGGTAATTTTAAACAAGCTGTACTATCTGCCATAATGAAGGCATTACGAGAGCACCAAATTGAAATCAATGTTTTAAGCGAGGTCAAGACTATCCAACATGTCATACAAAAGTGGGAAAAAGAATATCCTGTAACCTATAATCGTTTTTGTCAATATGTATCTAGTTTAGGTTACTCTGTAAATGATTGGTTTTGTGCAATACAGCGATTTGATGAAAAATTGATCGAAAATTTTAAAGTAATATATTCAGAACTATGCGCAGGGGCCGTTTTTGTTAGTGAATTTGACGGTCCAATGGTTGTACATTTACAGCATTTATTAGATGAATTACGAGATAGAGGACTTGGACTGTTTATTGTCTATGACGAATTTGGACGTTTACTACAGTCTATTTCTGATTCACGTGTATTAGATACTATGCAAGATTTACAAGAGATGGCTGAACTGGCCAACAGTCGGGATAATTTTCATGTTGTGTTTATTGGACATAAAAACATACGATATTATTCTCTCGCGCATAGTGAATGGATTCAATCGGAGTTTGAGAAGGTAGAAAAACGATTCCGAATATATCAGGTAGAGACAGATTCTTCAACTTTCTTACGACTAGCACAACAGGCCATTGCAACTATTAGTAGAAAAGAAATTGATGCAGTATTCATTGAAGAAATTGTCAGAAATACGCTACAGTATTCGTTGTTTCCGGAAATGTCACCCTATCAAGTTGAACAGCATATTATTTATAACATGTATCCATTACACCCAGTTTCGGTATTTTTGCTTCCTTTACTTTCTCATGTTTTGGGACAAAATGAGCGTACGATGTTCTCGTTTTTTGAAAGTAGAGATCCTTATTCTTTACCGCATCATGTTCAACATGATCAAGGGTATTATTTTGCTGACAAGCTATTCTTGTACTTTTTTCAAGGAGAAAGTGGCGGTACAATACCTGAAGTTGCACTGTACAATAAACTCGTTTCTGTTACCTCTGAAACGAATAAAGTAATACATCGTACTTTGAAGCTTATGACACTTTGGAATATCGTAAATGCCAGATCCAAACAGTCTTTAACATCTGAATTTATGGCCTATGCTTTAGGAATCAATATTTCCGAAATGGAAAAAGTATTGAATGAAATGGTGAGATTAAAAGTTGTTAGATTTAATAAAATACTAGGCCAGTGGGAACTTGTAGAAGGTAGTTCACTTGATTTAGAATCTCTCATCAATCAACGAATTCAAACTTGTGCCATGAGTAACAAGAGAAAAGGAGAAATCTTAGAACATGTTTTAGAAAATCGATATGTGTTGGCACAAGAATATAATGATGAAAAAAGCATGACCCGTTACGCTCAGGTTTGCTGGATTTGGGCTACAGAATTGCTTAACAGTAGTATCAAACAAGATAGTCAAACGCATGCTGACGGGTACATTTTTTACATCTTATTAGATCATTTAGAACAGAGAGAAGCCATACAGGAAAAGTTAAAAGATAGTACTTTGCCTGTGAAGGGAATATTTTGTGTTCCAAACTTTACAGTACGAGAGATTGAGCAGTTTCTCTATCGTTATGGAGCGTTAGAGGGAATGCTTCAGGACCCATCTCTCTCGGCAGCAGATAATCGAGTCCGATCCGAACTTGCCCATCTGATGCAGGAGACTGTTCATTTTATTTGCCAGTTTTCTCGACGCTATCAACAATTTGATGAAACTTTGAGGTGGTGGAAGAACCAAGAAAAGATCAATGTGCATTCGCAAGCGCATTTGGAACATTATGTTTCTGAATTAATGTTTGAACTTTACCCGGATACACCCGAAATACGAAATGAGTCGTTCAACCGTAACCATATCACGCACGTTCAAAAGAGAGCGGCGATAGATGTGATAAATAGGTTGATTACCTGTCCTTATGAGCCAAACCTTGCTATTGAAGGATTCGGGCCTAACTATTTGATTTATGCTAGTGTTCTAAAAAACCATGGTTATAAGGTAAGTACGGATGGCAACATTCAATGCAATTCGCTTTCATTAGAGAAACTTCGAAACTGTCTGATACAGTATTTAAAACAATATCCTAGGGGTTGTTTAAGCGAAGTTGTTCGATTGTTCTCTGATTCTCCGTTCGGAATTAGAAAGCCGATTATCCCTTTGTTGTGCGTAGCTTTGTTGCGAGATTTTTGGGATCAACTAATCTTTTATTCGTACGGTATGCATGTTCCTCATTTGAGAGGAGAAGTTATCTTCGAAATGTTCGAGCGCTCTGAAGACTACGAATACATTTTTATTGAGATAAAACCCGAACATCGAAGTGTGCTAGAGAGCGTTGGACATTTATTTGAAATTGACAAGGAGTCCATTCACTTCACTGTTGTGGCAGAAATATTGGTAAAATGGTTACGTTCCCTACCAAAATTTACACAAATTTCTAATCAAATGTCTGAAGATGCGATTCAATTTAAATCTATCATTCGAGCTGGAGAAATCGATCCTTTCCGTCTTATTGAGCAATTAATGGATGTGCAAGATCGTTTGGATGCGATAAAAAGCGAAATTGAAACATTTATGGAAACGAACCGCCTGGTGTTAACCCAAACTCTCTTAGAGATGACAGGCTTTCAATCTTTTGAATCGCTATTGGAAACTATTAGTCAAACAGCAATTGATTCGGTAGAGATGAACAGTAAACTTGTTACTTTGTCGATTGAGAGAGCTAAGGAACGGGGAATTGATGAGATTGCGGAACATTTGGTAGGTGTTCATCGAAGCGAATGGTCGGATACTACTCAAACAATGTTTTTAAAACAATTTAAGCATGAATGGGAGCTTTTAACGATACAGACCGGAAAGGCTGAAAGCGAATATTTGCTTAAACAGGCGGCAGCGTCCATAGGCAGTATGACACCTATAGAGCTTTCCAAGAAGTCACAGCTTTTGTATGCAAATATTAAAAATATGCTAAAGTACGCTGGACGTGATATTACAGAACAAGAATTAAAATATCTTTTATGGAAACTTTTACAAGAAATCTAAAGGAGTAAGTACTAATGAAGAGAAAACCTGTACACGTCTCAATGTTCAGTGGGGGTGCCTCTTCGGCCTTCGTTGCATACCATATGGTTCAAACGTTTGGGAAAGAAAACTGCATTCTTTTCTTTACGAATACCTTATGGGAACATGAAGACAATTATCGTTTTATGCACGAAGTTGCAGACTATATTGGGTTAGAGATTACGTACCGAACGGATGGTAGAACTCCAGAGGAAGTATTCTACGATTACCGTTATATGGGGAATTCCCGATTAGCAAAATGCTCTGAAGAATTAAAAGTGCGACAAACAGTACTATTTATAGAAGAACTGCGTTCTGATCATGGACTAGAACCAATCCTTTACTTTGGGATTGGTCGCCATGAACAACATCGTGCGGAAAATTTAAAGCAATTTTATGAACATTATCCATTGGAACCGGTTGAAACCCGTTTCCCGCTGATTACAACCTTTAAGGAAGAAGTAAATGTTAAGCAAATCATCGAGGAGGAGTGGGGAATTCGTTTACCGGAAATGTATAAATTAGGTTTTGCGCATGCCAATTGTGGTGGGAGATGTGTCCGAGGGGGATATAGGCATTATGCTCAACTTTACAAGATTTGGCCTGATGTATATTATGAACAGGAAGAGATGGAGGAACGATTTCGACAGACTTTTAATAAAGACGTATCAATCCTCAAACGGAATGGAGGACCATTCACATTACGGCAGTTCCGTGAGTTATTAGAACGTGAAGGAGTAGATAAATACCTTTGCCAGGAGGAAGACACTGTACCATGCGTATGTACAGTGTAAATTCCGTAAGTTGATTAAAATTATCAATGAGGTATAAAAAGCATCTGTTAAAGCATACTGATTAGTATTATAAGTTTGGAGTGCTGATCAGTATGTCTGTTCCATATTTAATTGATAGTTGTTCCTTGAGTGGGAAAACTGTGCTTATCGCGTATCATATTCCGAAACAATGTGTTTCCGTTCGGGATGCTACCACAAGAAGGGTTATTGCCTATGTTAAAGACATATTATTAAACTCTGCTACGTTTATTGTGTACCCTAAAGGACGTGAAAGAGTACTCAAAGAACGTAGAAAAAACGTCCATGCTTTCATTCGTGGTACAGTATGTTGTAAAGAAGAAATAGGAAATGCCCTGTCTTGGAAAAAAGCGTATTATAATCCTTATGTGACAGAGACTTTTATAGATACAATAAGTTTTGTGCCATTGACTAGTGCTTCACTCATATATTGTAATGGCAAGAGCGTTTATTATTTGTATTAACTGAACACTTTCAACCGCAAACCTGTCATTGATAGTGCTAGAACATTGGACACAGTGAACGGATAGTACGACAATAAATGTGTAAAAAACAATAAGCTGTTTTCCACCTTTACACTATTGACAGGATCGGAATCACTAGTTCGAACCTGTCTGAATCACTATAAGAAGCTGAAACCCTTGAGAAATTCAAGGGTTTTTTCTTTCCTATTTTAAAGACTGGACAAATCGGAAAAAGAATAACATTCGAAACTCTATCCCTTCCCGTTCGTATCCCATAAGGATCACAGAAAGAGGGAGGCAGACATGGACGAGAAGAACGTAATAAAATTGAGTCCGTTGCGACCCGTCGTCGGCAAGGCGATCATCACGATCATCGTCGTTGCGCTTGCGGCACTCATCGCGTTTCAATCATTTACCATCATCAGCGCAGGGCATCGCGGGGTTGTGCTTCAGTTGGGAGCCGTTCAGCCAAAGGTGTTGGATGAGGGGCTTCATTTCAAGATTCCCTTTATCCAAACCGTTATCCCCATGGAAGTACGAGTGCAAAAATCAGAGACCAGTCAAACGTCAGCCTCGCGCGACTTGCAGACGGTATCCACCACTATCGCGGTAAACCATCATCTGGATGCCAACAACGTAAACAAGTTGTATCAGCAGGTGGGGTTTGAGTACGGAAGCCGGATTGTCGACCCGGCCATTGCAGAAGCCTTGAAAGCGGTCACGGCCCAATATACAGCGGAAGAATTGGTCTCGAAACGATCGGAAGTGAGTACCAAGGTAAAAGAGGTCCTGGCCCAAAAACTGTCCGCCTATCATATCATCCTGGACGAAATCAACATCCGCGAGTTCATGTTCAGTGAAGAGTTTAACCGTGCCATTGAAGCCAAACAGGTGGCCGAGCAGCAGGCGCTCAAGTCCAAACTCGACCTGGAACGGATCAAGATTGAAAAGGAACAGGAAATCACCAAAGCACAAGCCCAGGCAGAAGCATTACGGCTGCAAAAACAAGAAGTCACGCCGGAATTGATTCAGCTCAGGCAGATTGAAGCGCAGTTAGAGGCCATTCGCCGTTGGGACGGGAAATTGCCAAATGTGACAGGCGGGGCCACTCCGTTTATTCAAGTAGAAAACAAGTAAGGGGATGGTGCCCGGCATCTCCCCGGACCCTCGTAAAGAAAACCGTAGGTGAAGCCATCTACGGTTTTTTCATGGCCGGCTGACTTAAATATAACGGGGGAACGAATCACCATTTGTGTGGATCGCAAGAACATGGCTGGATGATGTGTTCGCTAACGTTACCTTGTATTGTGTGAAACAAGACGGTGCTGTCGTCATCCTCATGGTATGTAACAATATCACGATCCCGCTCTTTTTCATATGCCTCTGCTGCTTGTCTGCAGAATCAGTGACGGTTGGCCGGACAGCAACGCGAGTCTTATGTGCCGGACAGTCCGCTTCTGAAAAACGCTCTGCCTGAACAACACCTGATGGCCGGACTGAAAGGCGGGCGGAGGGGATATCACGCCGTACCGCATCAGGATGAACAACGACCGGCACCACCTGAAAAGAGCAGGCGACCGGCGCAGTATGTCTCAAGAACAGATTGGTCAAGCTTGCTGGTACCCGCAACGGCAAATGTACACCTGAGGAACCCTGGAACAGCGAAATAGCCGGCCAAACTCTGGGAGAGCCGCAACCGGTTGTGTGCCGTTTGCCTGTTTTGGTTGGGGACTAGTCTACCGCTTCCAGTTCTTCACAGGGGAAGAGCTCTCTTTGTTCCATGAGAGCAATCATCTCGTCAGACATCCAACAAAGACACACCGTGAAATCCTCTACGCGCATGATGACGCTGTCTTTCCCATCGTGAAACTGAAAACTCCACAATTGCGGCATATCCCCTTCAAAAGCGTCCTGCTGGAATTTGTAAAGAACCTCATCGCTTTACGGTGAGGTTTTTCTGTTGAGTAAGGAGGCAGTTCTCCCCAGACGTGTAAACCACCTGCCGCACAACATGGCTGCCCGCCAACCATTCGCCGGCTGCCGTGACATGGTTGGATGAAAGTCGACAAGGGGATCAAACCAGCAAAAGACCTTGCAACGTACCAAGTCTTTTGCTGCAGATCAGTATTTGTCCACAACGGCTCCCAAGACAGCAGCCTTTACATATGGCTGTCCCTGCAAGGCTTTCAGGCTGTCGGGGCTTCCCGTGACCACGACCCCCAGTATTTTGACGTCGCGTTCGGTTGGCTTTTCTTTGCCGCCTTTGAGGTAATCGTAGATTTTTTTGTATTCGGCGTAATATTTTTTTCCGTAGGTCAAGCCGTTTTCAAGCGAGCGCAAGAAATCTTTTTCAGTCCCCTGTCCCTCTTCGCTATCGCCCATGTTCGCATCAAAGCCGTAAACGTCACGCGCCGAATCGGGAGCAGGAGGAGTAACCCGTTCCACCTGCTTGATGGAACCGTCGGGCATTTTCTGCTCCTCGACGACTGTTTTGGGGGTGTATGCTTCCTTGTCGTAATACGTGTCGACCCAGTACCAGACGGGATGCACCCCTTCCGGCAGCATGGCGTTGATTTGGGCAGCGGTGTAACTCTTGTCGAAGGAAATCGCCATTTCCACGTATCTTCCGCTTCCGATTTCATTCAGAGACGCCAGATCGTTCAGGTAGTGTCCGTAGTCGATGCCGGGCAGGTAAAACAGCATCTCCCGTTGGCCCGTTTGCGGATTGAACGGTCTTTGATAATGGAAATCCTTCATGGCCGGATCGGGAAGCTGGATCGACGAATAATTTCCCGGCAGCCTGGAAACGCTGCCCAGGGCGTTGAACTCGAACGTTTCCTGGTTCCACGCCACGGGAATCCCTTCCACCAGCTTGTATGTCTGGTACTCAAGCGTGCCGCTGAAGAGACCGAAGTTGATCCGATAGCCGGCTTCGTGTACATTGGGACCGCTGATCTGTTTGAATAACGCAATGTCGCGCAAGGCATCATCGGCGCTTTTGCCGAGCAACTGCCTGCTTCCCAAAAAACCGCCGGCCAGCACCAGCAGCGAAACTACCAGCGAGATCCCGATATTTCGAAAAAGCGTTGCGCGTCTCGCTTTTTTCACAAGCGACGTCACCGTTCCGTCCTGGATGAATGCTTTGTCGTTCACGATTCGTCCCTCCTGTATTTTTTCTGAAATTGTTTTCTCGCCCGAAACAGATAGGTCTTCACCAACTCCATTTTGACGCCGAGCAGCCCCGCGATTTCCTGGTAGGAGAGATCCAGCTCGTATTTCATGATCAGGAGCTGCTTGTGAAACGGCGGCAATTCGTTCAGGACTCGTTCGATTTCTTCCTGGTTCTCTTTTTGCAGAACCAATGCTTCGGGGGTTTCGGCATCTTCGACGATCACGGAGTCGATGGGAATCTGGATGCGCTTTCTCTTCCGGCACAGATCGTAATATCGATTCAACGCGACTTTGAACAGCCAGGCGAAGAACTTCTCCGGAACAATCGAATCAATGTACAGCAGCCCTTTATAGACGGCATCCTGCACAATGTCTTCCGCGTCGTTCCGGTCGGCTCCGAGACGGATCAGATATCGCTTGATTTGCTCCATCTTTTCTTCCAATAGTGGCTGCATCTCATTGTCCATTTTCAACCTCCTTTCACTTACAACGACGATTGAACAGAACATATGTATACAGGCAAACAAAAAATTCGGATGCGGTCCCGTGCCGGCGGACGCACTCTTCGCTGCGAGAATGGATGCACGATGACAAGTGGCGAAAATCAAAAAGCAGTCGAAACGGAACCGTACCGTTTCAGACTGCTTTCGCGGATGTTTCCTGTTAGTTATCCTGCACGCGTTTGATCTGCTTCATGGGGAGAGGGGCTGGTTCCCGGCATCCTTTCATACGACGTCTAGTTTACATCGCGCTGTTTGTCAAGCGGTTCATCCAGAAAGCGAAAGAAAGGGGACACCATTCCGATTAGGGCCATCGTCGAAATCAAAACGCCAATCAGCAGATAGAGGGGCCGTACTCCCCACCATTCACTTAGAGAACTACCTGCAAGAACTCCCAAGGGCATTGCACTGCGAATGATAAATAACCGAACGGAAAACACGCTCCCCATGACCTCATTCGGTACCGTTTGCTGATACAGGCTTGTACTGTACACATGAAAAAAGGGCATGGCCATGCCGGCGATCGTTTCGGTAAGGATGGCCCATTCGATATGGGGATTGATCCCGAGTGCCATGAATGTCAGCCCGCCGATCAACAAAGAACCGATCATGACCATCCTTCGGTTCCCCGTCTGAATCTGTATTCTTCCGACAAGCATGGAACCCAGTACGTACCCAAGGGGAAAACTCGCCATAACGTAACCATATTCCGCGTAACTGCCATGCAGTTCTTCCGTCACATAAGGCAGATTCACGACCATGGTCACGCCGACTCCAAATTGAACAAAAGCCAGAAACACACCGAGCCAAACCAAAATGGGCTGTTTCAGGAAGTACGTGATTCCCTCCAGAAATTGCTGCAACCATGTGGCTCTGATTGGTTGGGGGGATCGCGATTCTTGCAAGAACAGCAGCAAACACCCGCTTCCCATAAAACAGATGCAAATCGACAGCAAGGTGAACGTGACACCTGCACGTTCGGTTACAATGCCCCCAAGCGCCGGTGCCAAAACACTCATCAAACGAGCGGTTCCCTCCATATACGAATTGGAACGGTGCAGCAGGTGTTTGGGAAGGATTGTCGGGGTTATGGCCAGGCTCGCGGGTACATACAAAGGTTGAATGAGTCCGGTGACGATTTGTACCGCGTAAATATGCCAGGGTTCAAGATTCTCCAGCAGCAGCATGATGAGTGGAAGCAGAAAGACCACCCCGCGAGACCATTGGGAACAAACCATCATCCATTTGCGGCTCCATCTGTCGATAAATGGTCGGGGCGCTCTCCTCACTCGGGATCACGCTGTTTCTCTGGCAATTTCTCAATACCGTCAACCGATTCGAGTCTTTGAAGAATACGGGATAAGATTTCGATGATTTCAGCAAATCCATACATGAGAATGGCGGTGATGGCTGAATAGCACACGGTGGTGATAAATGGACCAAAATGATCCTCAAAATCCTCTATCCACATAACGAAGCCAACAACAATGCTAACACCAAAAACGACTAGAGCAAGTACCCGAATCCATCGGGCGTACTTGTTGGTATAGCGATCAAACATGAAACATCCCCCCATAATGTTGGGCATACACGTAACAACCATATGAACTGTGGACGTAGGAAACTTCAGTCATGTAACACAGTCATCATGGTACGTCTTGGACATCGAAGACAGCAACGTTGAGCGACGGCGAGACATTCTTCAATCGGGCGCTCGTACGCCTCCCCAAAATACGTAATGAAAACACGCTCAATACTTTCAGCCAATTCTTCAGGTGTTTGGGATGGGGTCATCCGCCTGGTAATTTCCCTGATTTCGGGATCATACTCATCAGGGGGAGCATGAGACAACAAATCAACTGGATCCCACTCGTCAATGACACGTTTTACCAATCGATAGAGTGAACCCCTCATGAGGGCGCATGGTCATCACCTCAAACAAGTCATCCAGCCAATCGCCATGCCGGAACCGAGAACCATTCCAGAAGGGGCGAAAATTGGACGGCAGGACACGAAACGGGAATGGCTCTGCTGGGGGGTTATGACCCTTGCCAAAATCGGTGAAGAGACTACTCCTTGCGAATCACCAGGTACACAATCAAGCCAATGATTGGGAAAAACAGCAAAGCGATCAGGACAATAATGGCGAACTCCTTGCTGTTGCCTCTCCTTCGAGCATCACGATAAGCCCAAATGCTGATCAGGATGTTTATCACGTTTAATAGAACAACAAAAAGAAGAGGAAGAACCATCAAAGCATTCAAACTACTATACCCAAAGTCGATCAAGGCAATCACCTGCTTTCGCATATCCATTACATTCCAATTATAGAGATTAGAGGTCCTTTTGAAAACCTGCTTACCAGCCATTGCATTTATTTCGAGAGTAAAAGTGAAGCGAAATCGTGTACAGCAATACAGAATTCAAGCACGGCAAAATGACTTACCCTATGGATTATACCGTCGGCGACACGGTGGAGAGGGAGAGCTAATCGGGCGAAATAACGAAAACAATACATGGTAAAGAAATAGGAAATTATTCCATTGAAAAGAATGCCTAAATGCTTACGTCGCCCGGAACGTTCGCTTGAAAGGGGAGCGATATTCGTCAATTCCTCGGGCGCTGGTTGAAGTGAAGTACCTCGGGGAATCAGTCGACCAATTCCGGCTATTACCCTCCGTAAGTGAACTGGCCGCGGCTGGTGAAGGAGTGTGCTATGTACAAAGTAGAGAAGGAAGAGGAGAAGGAAATGCACCTAACATGGTCCTTATGACAATCACCCTGCCAGGGTAGTCACCTCGTGTCCGGCTGCACTACTTCCTTTCCACCGGGACCTCAGCAGCTAAGGATTGGATTGTTGCGGTGGCCTCTGGCCAGAACAACTCCCCCCGGTTCACCGAAGCCATGATTGGGAAAGTACGCAAATCGAATCGGCAGGTCCGTTACCGTTTGACCTCCATACAGGCCTTGTTCTTCCCAGAACCTCCGTGAAGTGTCGGAGCGTCGCGGCCCGGGAATAAGCGACAACCGGATGGTTTTCCGTTATCGTTAAACAGAAGAAAAAGTGCACTCCCGCATATTCTGGAGTGCACTCATAACGTCCCGATATCAGATTTTGAACCGGCCAACCAATTCTTTTAACCTTTCCGACATGTTGCTGAGGTAAGCCGCCGACGCCGTCACCTCTTGAACGGAAGCAAGCTGCTCTTGCGCTGCCGCCGACAGCTCCTGCGAATAGACGAACGACTGCTCCGAAACCTCATTCACCGATTCGATCGATTTAGACACCTGTTCGGTGTAGGCTGCCATATGTCTTGAAGCCGAGGCGACCTCTTCAATCTGGCTTACAACCGTTTGTACGGAAGATTGAATCGCCTCAAAGGACTGACCCGCGAGAAGGACCATGTCCATCCCGTCTTGAACCTCTTTCGTGGCGGTTTCCATCGCTTCGGAGGTTTGCCTGATTTCATTGCGAATCGCCAGCAGATCTTCCTCGATTTGCTTGGAAGAGACAGCCGACTGCTCAGCCAACTTCCGCACTTCGGAGGCTACCACGGCAAAGCCGCGTCCCTGCTCTCCCGCTCTGGCCGCTTCAATCGCGGCATTCAGGGCGAGCAATTTGGTCTGGGAAGAGATATCGCCGATGATCCCGATAATTTCCGTTACCTTTTGCGACCTGCTGCCCAATTCCCGGACGGATTCCGACAATCTGTTCACCGTTTGTTGGATCGAGTTCATCTGCTGCGAAACGGATTGAAGGACTGTATACCCTTCCAACGCTTTGTCAGAAGAAAATTTCGAGCTCTCCGAAGCCGAGGCGACATTGGCCATAATTTGCTGCGAACTGGACAAAATTTCGGCGATCGCTTTCGTGCTTTCTTCCACCGACCGGACCTGCTTCTCGGAACCGGCTGCAAGCGTCTGCGCTGCCTCCGCGATTTGCTCGGATACCTTGTTGTTTTGCTGCGAGTTGGCCGACAGCTGGGAGGAGGAGTCGGCAAGCTGGGTGGCGTTGTCGCGAACGTCTTTAATAATAGAATGGAGCGAATCTGCCATTTGGTTGAAGCTCATGGCCGTTTTGCCGATCTCGTCTTCCCGTGTGATTTCCACGCGTTCCGTCAAGTCGCCTTGGCTGATTTTTCCCGATGCTTCCACCAATTTGTTCAGCGGCCTGATGATCGACATGATAATGAAATAAATCGTGATCGCCCCGATTAGCAGCGCCACGGCGACAACAAGCAGGGTGCGGTTCAGAATTGGTTTGGCCAAGTCCGAAATTTCGCTGGTCGACATGTTCCCGGCCACTTTCCAGCCGGTGATCGGATTCGTCGTATAAATCATTTTCTTAGGTTCGCCCTGGAAGATGTATTCGTAAGAGCCGGAAGCGTTCGGTTCACGGTACATCACTTCGTTATGCGGCGCCGTTGGCGTACCGATCTTGTTCGTAGGGTGCAGCAAAAATTGTTTGTTCTTCGTGTAAATGACGATGTAACCCTTCTGCCCGATTTGGACATCTTTCACAAGGTTACGAAGCTCCTCCAGATTGATGTTAAAGCCGACGACAGCCGACTGCCCGGGTACCGCTTTGGCTGCCGTGATCACCAACTCGCCGCCGCTTATCGGGTCGGCATAAGGATCGGTCAGAATGACCGTATCTTTATTCGCCGCCTCTTTATACCAGGGCATTTCCCTGGCGTTAAAGTTGGCGGGGATTTTGGCATCCTTCGAGCCGTGGATGTACGTCCCGTTGTCCATAGCGATGAAAGGCATGCTCGCGCCGGGATGATCGTTCAGAAATTGCTGTAAAAATGCCTGCCAATTCTGGTTCGCATTTTGCTTCATTCTGTCAGCGATTTGCTTGGATAGCGAGTCGAGTTCCTTCTGTCTCGTATCCATCCAATTGTTGATGTATCGGTTGGTTAAAGACACGTTTTCCGTAGCGCTGTCCATCAGCAGCTTCTCGATTTGCGATTGCGATTTGTCGTAGGTCAGCCATCCGATGACAATCCCCGGAATCAACAAGATGAGGAAGGAGAACAGAAACAGTTTGCCGCGTACGCTGGCGAACGAGGACAGGATGCTTTTCCATTTCCAAGATTTGAAGGAGGATGGCTTGGGGTTCCTTTCTACTTTTTTACGTATCATCGATGCATACACTCTCCAACTGTAATCTTTAACTAATAACTCAAGTTTGCGTTGTGTTTGCGGGATGGGTTATCTTCTTTTTTCCTGCCAGGAAATAATTGCTGAGCAGGGCAAGTACAATGATGCATGTCGTAGTCGCGACCAAACCGTCCCATGCGTAACGTGACCATAATAATCCCGGGATGTAAGCGCCGAGACTTCCGCCGACATAGAAGAAGAACAGATACAGGGAAGAGGCGGCGCCCCTGGACCCATTCGCGACATCGGTCACGTAGGCTGTCGTAGCGGACTGGGACGCGAAATTTCCAAACGCGAGAATAGACGCGCCGGCCAGCAGAGCAGGTAACGATGGATGAAGCGTAAGCAGGATGCCTGACGCCCCGATCAGATGCCCGAAGGCCATGGTCGCTCTCCGGCCGATGCGGTCGGAGAAGTACCCCGCCAGCGGAGCGGAAAAGATGCCGAACAGGTAAGTAAAATAAAGCAACGAAATTTGTGTTGCATTGAGATGAAAGGAAGCGCCGGAAGCATAGAAGGGCAGATACGTGAAAAAGCCGATAAAAGCGAAAAACTGCGAAAAGCCGATCAAAAAAGTGCCGATCAGCGCCGGATTGCGGAAATGCGCCAGAAACCCGCCGATTGCCCTGTTGGTTTGATTCTGGGAGGCGGGCAAATACCGCCATACGAGAACGGTGACCAATAGGGAAAAGAACCCGGTAGCGATAAAGACGGCATGCCACGAGAACGCTTCGGCGATCGGTCCGGCAATGACACGGCCGACCAACCCGCCGGCTACGGTGGCGCTGACGTAGGCGCCGAGCGCACGGCCGCGCCGGTCGGCCGGAAATTCTTCGGACACGTAGGCGACCAGCACGGCAGTCACTCCGGGGATGCACAAGCCGTGCACGACCCGCCAGACCAAAATCCAGGTGAAGGAGTCCGTTATGGCCAGCATGGCGCTCGGAACAATCAGCAGCAGGCAAAAAATCCCGATCGCTTTCTTGCGGTCCCACCGATCAAACAGCGGCGCCAGCGCGAGCGATGAAACCGCGAGCGCGATGATCGTCAGGGAGATCGTCAAGCTGGCTGTTGCGATCGAGATGCCGTACTTATCGGACAGCCACGGCAGCAGCGGCTGAGGCGCGTACAACAAGATGAACACGTTCATGGTGGCCAAAAACATAATGATTTGTCGGCGTGCCATTGATCGGCCTCCTTTTCCCCAAAAAGTTATTCAGAAGGCAATCGTCCGATGTAAGCGGAATCCGGATACACCAAACGGCCTTGGGAGGCTTCAATGATATGCGCGCACCAGCCTACCGACCGCGTTAAAGCAAAGGTCGGCGTGAACAGCTCCGGTTCGAAGCCGATCGCATTCATGACGGCAGCCGCATAATACTCCACATTGGTATACAGCTTTTGGTGAGGTTTATATACGGCCAGCAGATCCTGGGCTGTTTGCTCCACGTGCACGGCCAGATCGAGCCAGGCATCACTGCCTGACAATTCGGTGGCGATGAGCCTTAAAGCTTCGGATCGCGGGTCTTTCGTTTTGTACACGCGGTGTCCGAAGCCCGGCAATCTTCCTCCGCTTTCCAAGCGCCGCTTGATCCACGGCTCAGCGTTATCTTTCGTGCCGATGTCTTTCAGCATGTCCAGCACCAAGGAAGGGGCTCCGCCATGAAGCGGTCCTTTCAAAGCGCCGATGGCTCCGGTGATCGCGGAAACGAGATCCGAACGGGTCGAGGCGATCACGCGGGCGGTAAAGGTGGAGCTGTTCATCCCGTGATCCATCAGCAGGTTCAAATAAGCTTCCAGCGCCTGAACATGGACGGGGGACGGCTCCGTACCCCTCAGCATGTATAAATAGTTAGCGGTATGCCCGAGGTCGGGCCGGGGAGCAACAGGCTCCAGGCCCTTGAGCCGACGGTAGCAATAAGCGATGATCACGGGCAGCTTTATGATGACGGAGGTGGCTTGCTGCAAAGTAGGCGGATATTCCGGGCTATCGATGCTCAGCGCGGAGACAGCGGTACGCAGCATGCTCATCAAGTCGTGCGTTTCGGAAAGGGCGTCGATGACGTTTCGGACGGAAGCGGGGAGCTCCCGTGCGGACGCCCACTTTTCCAGCGTGTCCTTGCGCTCGTCTACGTCCGGCAGATTTCCGTGCAGGAGAAGATAAGCGACCTCCTCGAAGCTTTTATCGCGGGCCAGATCCCTGGCGTGAAATCCCCGGTACACCAGGTTCCCCTTCTCTGCGTCTACAAGGCTGACCGCGGTTTTGGCGACAACGACATTCTCAAGTCCTTCATTCACAGTCATGGTTCGCTCTCCTGTCTATATCGATGTCCGTTTTATATGGTAAGGCAGGTTATGGCACCATATTGAGGACGCGCAGTGGTTGTTCTTCCCGAGCGCGCCCCAGCATCGCATCGTAGATTTCCCTGCCCATCAAATCCCGGCCAATTAACGATTTCAGCACGTCCGTGCTGCCGTCGGCTATCATCAGGCCGCGCACGTCGCGTAGTTTCTGCTCAAGGCCGTATTCCTTGACGTAGCCCCGGGCGCCATGGATCTGCAGCATGTCGTCGATCGCCTTGTAGGCCGTGGTCGTCGAATACCATTTGGCCATCGAGGCTTCCATTGTATTGGAATGACCGCGGTCCAAAACGTCCAGCGCCTTCAGGCTGAGCAGACTTGCCGTTTCCAGAAGGGTCGCGTGCTCGGCGATTTTGTGCATGACGGACTGAAACCGGCCGATCGGACCGCCGAAGGCCATCCGTTCTTTGGCATACTGCACGCCTTGCTCCAGTGCCTTTCTGGCCGCTCCGACGCAGATGATTCCCATCAGTACCCGCCAATAGCCGAAGTGTTGGTTAAATATCCGGAAGCCTTCCCCTTCCAGACCCAATCGGTTCTCCGCCGGAATCACGACATCGTGAAGCCGGAAGCCGCCATAGGACCAACCTTTCATTCCCATCGGCTCCAGGGCGTATTTCTCGATATTGGGATCGTTCATATCGACAAGGAAGGCGGTCAAGCCTTTCGTTCCGGAACCGTGCTTCGTTTGAGCGAAGACGACGAATACGCCGGCCTCCTCCACACGGCTTACCCATTCCTTGCAGCCCGACAATATGTAATTCGCTCCATCTTTACGAGCGAACGTTTCGATAGCGGCCAGGTCGGAACCGCAGTTCGGTTCCGTCAAACCGACGCCCACCAGTAAATCTCCTTTTATGAGTGAAGGCAAATACCTGCTTTTTTGCTCATGAGTTCCGAATTTGGCGATCATGTTGCCGTGTCCGGCGCCGATGACTTCGCGGGTGTTGACTCCGAATTTGCCGCATTCCTCGTAAAGAAGTCCCATTGTAACGGCGCTCAAACCTTCGCCTCCGTATTCCTTCGGAACATCCAGGCCAATTAGTCCCTGTTTGCCGGACGCTTGGCGAATCTGCCAAGGCAGCTGCTCGCTCTCGCTTTTTAAAGCATTTTCTACATCCAAGTCGATCATGAATTGTCTGACCTTTTCAATCCACATCATTTGGTCTTTTGTCCACTCAAAATTCATAGTACTCCCTCCGATTTTCTGTGTTTTTTAATGTGGAATAAACTGTACGCCAAATGAGTTTGACTTATTTGATTTCGCTGAACCTCCTACATTTCACATTTTGAAAATAAAAAAGCCCCCTTTTGCAAAAAAGGGCAGCCGAAAATAGAGCATGTGATATAGAACTAATTCCGGCAGCCCGGCGATCATGGTCGTTATGACTTTAGACCCGTAGCTTTGCGTCCTAACCTTTCGGTTAGTTTGCCCTTAACGTAAATTTTTCCTTTTTGCTAGTTCGATTGTAACGCATTTTCAAAAATTATCATAGACCATTTGCATAAATTTTTATTAACTTATCGTTGGTTTGGAAAGAAGGACAAACGATGTATCACTTCCATTGTCCTAACTTCAGCGGTGAAATCTCAGCAACAAATTATACTCATTTTCAATAAAGGTGGGCATTTTAATTTTTAGCACAACATGTTCCGCAAACTTTCTTCAGTAACGATTGCATTAGAGCTGCTGCTTGGAGCCACAGTCAGTTATCAACCCCAAGAAGCAGTCACTTATGACAGTCAAATAGCTAAATTTAGGCCTGGAGTAGGTACTAATAGAAGCGGTAACCCGCTTCGGTGATCTCGCACGGTGTAAAAAGCCAAAACAAAATGATCATGCAATGATAGGTTTCAGACTTTTTGACACGAATGGTTAGAGGGATGACTTTTCCGATGTTGGGGTGAACACCATGGACTTGATTCAACGCCTTTTTTTCATCCTAACCACCATTCAACAAAGTCCAGGCATTACCGCGCCGGAACTTGCCAACCTGGCCGGCACTTCCGTTCGGAGCATATATCGCGACATTAGGCGGTTGGATGACTGTGGCATTCAAATCATGCGGGAAGGAAACAAAGGGTATTATCTCATCGACAAGTACGTTCAGACACCGGGGAAGCTGGGGACGGAAGAATACCTCGCGATTTCTCTCTACCCGATACTCTCAGGCCAAACGAAACTGAAAGGGCATCCGTTTCAGCGATCGTTCCAATCGGCAATGGACAAAATTCTAACACGCTTTCAAGTGAATGATCAGCTGCTGCAGATCAGTAAACGCATTCGGATTCATACGGAACAGTCCAACCCGGAGCAGGATCTGATCATACAGCGAATCATTGAGGCCATCATCCAGGAAGTGACGATCACGTGCGAATACTACACGATGTACCGGGACGATCTGACAAGACGGATGATTGATCCATATTACCTCGTGCCTCGGGGCGGTTACTTGTATCTGATCGGATATTGCCATGAGCGCGAGGAGATTCGGACGTTCCGGCTAAACCGATTCCGGTCCATCGCACTGACGAACAAGAAGTTTTTTATTGAAGATGACTTCGACATTGACCGCTATCTGGATAAAGTGTGGGGAATCAAGGCCGAAACAGACGAAGTCACGTTCAAGGTCCGCTTTTCCAGCAAAGTTGCCCGTTACATCAAGGAACATCACTATGACTCCCCGCCACAATTCATCGACGAACAGGATGGTTCCTTGCTGCTGATTGTAACGACACGCGGGGCTGAAGAGTTCTTGCGCTGGATGAAGCAGTACGGAAACGATGCCGAATTGGTGGAGCCGCAGGAATACCGCATGCAATTGCTTGAGGAATACAGAGAATTGGCTCGTACATACAGTGAGACCGTTCACGTCTAAAAAAGGATGGGAAGGGGAATTGTGGGCTGTCTTGACGAGTGAACGATCGACAACAGGCTGGCGCCGGTCGCGAGCGCATGTGCGACACACCCCCTCCTTTTCGAGAAGGGGACAGACTGAAGACAAACCGATTGTATCGAAGGAGAAGCATGTTTCCAGGCAGAGGACTTGTGAGCCCTACCGAGCGGAGCAGCGATTTGCGGGAAAAAGGAGCGCCACCTCTGAATGGGCTGCGTAGCGATGCGGCTTTGGCGATCCCCCGCAAATCGGTGCGGAGCGTGCAGTCTATGCTTCCTTGCTGTGGCGAGCACGGAGCGGATGCCGGAAACGTGCTTCTCCCCTCAGCAGTCACTTTGTCTGCACACTGCCCCCTCCTTTTCGATGAGGGGATTTTCTTGGTGAAAACGTATGTTTCCGTGACAGGATTTGTCACGGTGGCGTTTATGATAGAGGTATCCATGCAGAAAAAATTGACAACGGTGGGACGAGAGCGCTATCTGTTCAGTCTATCGAATCAAGAATGGAAACCCGGTGGCAGGAACCGAGATCGATTTAGCGGAAGAGGATCAATGTAATCATCATCTACATGAACAGCAGGAGAAGGAGAGGCAAGCATGACATTGCATGAACTCATGGAAAAGGCGAAACAGTACACGGTATCCGACGAACAGCTCCAATCCGATCAAGCGGGGCGTGACAGTTTTCTGGCCCGATTTCCCTTGGAACGTTTGGAGTCGATGAAGATCGAGGAATATGCCCGCAGCAACTCAAAGGATACATTTGTCTACTGGCTGGAAAGAAAACAGATTCTGGCAGGTATCGGAGGGGGCAACTCTTCCAAGTTCGGAATTTATTGCGGAAAAGACGGCCGCTACTACAAGGGGGTCGGGAACAAGAAGACATTGCTGGAAGGGGACGAATTGACCCGGGAATTTGAAGGGGTGAAGAAAAAGATCGTATCCGTCATTCGCCTGGCGAAGGAGAACCGGATTGACGAGATAGACACCACCGATTCCCTTGTGTGGGACATGGTCTTGTTGAAGCTGTTGAACATATACGTACCTGAACGTTTCTTCAATATCTATTCAAAGGCTGTCCTGGTCCCGATCGCGAGGGATTTACAGCTGGATGAGGAACTGCCGTTACGTGAAACGAACATCATTGTGATCAACGCCAAGATCCGAAAAAAACTGCAGGAGCTGGAACCTTTTTCTTCGTGGGACGTGCTGACCCTGGGGCGATTTCTCTGGGATCATTATCACGTGGATCAAGCGGAACGCTATTGGCTGGTGGGTTACTCATACGGCGACATCAACCATTCCCAGACGTTCATCGATAAAGGGATCATTGCAACCAACTATCTGTCCCGTGATTTTAGCAAAGAGCTGGAAAACGAACCGGAACAATTGCAGCAGCTGATTGACGCTGAACATGCGGAAGACAAGGAGAAAAAAGCGGTAAAAGCCTTTTTCAACATCCGGAAAGGCGACCGTGTTGCGCTGAAAGCAACCTATACCAAAAACGGGCAGTCCATGCTGAGAATTCGGGCGATCGGCATTGTACGGGAAGATCCGGTAGATGGTTATCAATATGACGATGAATTGGGACATACCCTGCCCGTTGAATGGACGCTTGAAGAGCGGGAGTTGCCTGGTCTTGGCAGCTACAGACGCACGATTGAGCAGGTAAAAAAAGATGAGCACATCCGCATGATCTTTCAAACCGAGGAAGAAAGCAGCCCTGCACAGAGCAAGCGTGTGAACCGGCCGTTTGGAGACAGAAACATCATCCTATATGGTCCGCCTGGCACCGGCAAGACCTATCATATTGTGAATAAGGCGCTTGAGATTGTCGATGCTGAAGTGTACGAAGAATTGAGTAAGCTGGGCAATCGAAGCAAGATGAAGGATGCTTTCAACCAATTGATTCAGAAGAACCAAATCTTTTTTACAACGTTCCATCAGTCGTACGCTTACGAAGATTTTGTGGAAGGATTGCGTTCGGATGGCAATGGCAACTTTGTTCCTGATGACGGGGTGTTGAAACGAGCAGCCATCGAAGCATTATACAGCGGACTCAAACAGGAGGGGAAAAAGGAGACCACGTACGAAGAGCGTAAGCGAGTTGTGCAGGCGGCGCTGCAAAATGGAACTCCGTTTTCGTTTGAACATGCGGAACGTTTTATCGTCGTGATCGATGAGATTAACCGCGGCAATATATCCAAGATTTTTGGGGAGTTAATCACCCTTTTGGAGGAGGACAAGCGGGTACATGAGGAAAATCAAACGATTGTCACGTTGCCGTATTCACGGGAGAAATTTGTACTCCCTCCCAATCTCTATCTGATTGGGACAATGAATACCGCCGATCGTTCCATTGCCCTTCTCGATACGGCTCTGCGCAGGCGTTTTTCTTTCGAAGAAATGATGCCCAAACCGGAATTGTTGGAAAATCTTTTGGACGAAGTGCAGCTTGACTCCCTGTTGCGTGTCATGAACGAAAGAATCAGCTATCTGCTTGACCGGGATCATACGATAGGTCACGCCTTTTTCATCGGGATTCGAACCCTGGATGATTTGCACCGCGTGTTTAAAAAGAAAATCATTCCCTTGCTGCAGGAGTACTTTTACGATGATTGGGAAAAGATCGGCCTGGTATTGGGGGGAATCGGCAAGAGTGAACATGATCCGTATATCGTCTACCAGAAGAGCATTGACGCGCAGAAGTTGTTTGGAGATGCTTATGTCATGAGTGGAAGCGGCAAATCTCGGCAATTTTTCATCAAAAAGGACATCGCGGTAGAGGATTACCGGTCGATTTATGAATAGCGTCATTACCGTTCGTGAATCATTCGATTGGCTGGTGGCCCGTCCCGGCAGTTCGTTTACGGAAAGGGATTTGCACGAACTGCTTCTGTATCTGGACGAGCATTATCCGGATACAGACATGGTCGAAATCGGATGGGGCAAGGTCAGATTTATCAATTATGTCGGGACGATCCAACTTTCGCAGGTTCAGATCGACATCATCCCGAAGCTGCATGTAGATGCCTTGCGAGGGAGAGCTGCACTGGTCAACATGTTGACGGCAGCCGGATATGTCCCGTACCTGATTGGGTCAACATCCTTGCTGCAGGTGGCTGAATGGGATATTCTCGAGTTTATCGCCTGGGCGTTCGTTCGGGAATTGCACGATCAGATTGTGCGCGGAGCGGCAGCCGACTATCAGTTGATGGAGGAGAACATTGGCAAAGTGAAGGGGAAGATACTCACAGTTCCCCATCTTCGAAACAATTTTGCGAATCCGACGAAAGTATACTGCGGGTTTCATGAGCGGACAATCGATATTCCGCTGAACCGGCTGTTCAAATGCGCGTTGGAATACCTCCGGAAAAAAATCCGGACCAGGGAGCTGTTGCAGCAGGTGAAGCATGCTTTGAGCTTTTTTGATGAAGTGGCTCCCATTTTTACGGTTGATTCAAAGCTGCTCGACTCTATCACATTTGACAGGCAGAATAGACGTTTTGAAGGAGCGTACGAACTCGCCAAGCTGATTCTTTCCCGCATGTCTGTCCTGAATCGCAGCGGTTCTCAGGCGTCCTGCTCCATCTTGTTCGAGGTCAACAGGTTGTACGAAACCTACATTGGCAAGGCGATGAGATCACTGGTGACAGATGGACGGCGCTCCGTTTATCTCCAGCATGACCAGGTCAGACTTCTGAAAAATGAGGATACAGAAACGTACAACATTCCATTGATTCCCGATATTGTTGTGGGAGAGATGGCGGAAGACGGGAGCGAAAGATGGACGACGATCATTGATACCAAGTGGAAGCTTCCTCACTATCAGCAGGACGATTTGTATCAGATGTACGCGTATGTAACGGCCTATCCCGATGCGCAGCAGGCCATTCTCTTGTATCCACGTTCGGCAGAGGCCGTCGAACAAAAGAACTGGTCTGTTCCCTTCGCTCCCCAGAAAAAAATCCTCGTCCGTACGGTCAGAGTGGACACGTATGAGAATACGCTCGAGGATTTGCAAGCCTTGATTGGTTGAAAGCGAACTATGTTCATACTGTCAGCAGAACTTTTGTTCGCTGACAGTTTCTGTCTGTCGTTACGGTAAAATCTTTCCCAGAGAAGAAAATGGGGCGGAAGGAGACTCAACCATGGAGATTATCGACTTCTCATCAGAAAAGAACAAGCATGCGATCAAAAAGGGAGTCTTGCGCAGGCTGCCGGATTGTTACGAGTACTGTTTTCTTCCAGACTACGAAATGAAATATGACTCATTTCAAAGCCAGAGCATTCAAATGCTGGAATTCTTCTTCACGTTGTTGGAGCTGAAAAACAAAACATTGTTCGTCTCGGTGCAGTTTCCCTTGTATTATGATACGGACCGGATCCGGGAATTCCTGGAGTACTATACGTTCAGTTACGATGAGAAAGATGAAAAGGGCTATTATGTGAAAAATGCGCTGGAGATCGTTGAAGGTAAGCTATTCAAGGGAAAACCATTGGTCATTGGCCGGCGTGGAAGGAAGAAACTCTATTATGATGTGTCTGCCTTTCTCGAAGTGACGGCGCACTATAACCAATACCACCAGATCGTCCATACGGGACAGGCTGAAATCGTTGACATGGTCGCGAAGAAGCCCGTCATCTTCCTGAATGGAAGACGTATGAATGCAGTGCCGCGGATAGATTTCGATCCCGCCAAAGATTTCATACTTTCCAATGGACAGTTTATTGTCGCCGACTACATGGACGACTACTGCGGTACCATCGGATTTTACAGGAAAACCGATCCCGTCATTCCGGTCAGCTATTACCTGGACAGTGACGCTCCTGTCTACATCCAGCTCGATGAAGGGGCGGACGGCAGTAAAATGTGCGTAGTGGAGCAAAAATATAATCTTGATTCCCTGATCAAAAAGGAAAGAAATCGAATAAGACAGGCCGGAGAAGATGAGGATTCGGATGTTTGTGACAAGGATGACATATTGGATAGAGAGTATCCGATTCCGGAACAATAAAAAATAGGAAAGCGGACTTGCTACCAATCTCTTTACACAGGGTTACGACCAGTCGATACCACTGTGTAAAGGAGTTGATATGGCACGCAATCCACAAACGGGTCGAAGGGAAATGTTGTTTTACCTGCCTGACCCGGAAGCGGGGGCGAATGGTTCCGGCCAGCCGGCCCAACAAGGTTGGCGCAGACATCCGTGACCGTATGCCGGTGATCTTGAGGCAGGAGGCCTATCGCTTGGCAGATTCTTATTCCTGATCGATCGGTTGGCTAATGTGATCTTCGAATGGATCAATATATAAAGATCCATTCGAACTTTTTACGGCATAATTAATCTTCTCGATGGAGAGCCCTCGCTTTCTCACTTGCGATAGGAGCCATTCTTTTGTAATCCCGTTATCTTTCAAGTTGTCCTCAATGATTTGGCCGTCCATGATCAGTTCAATTGGGAAATGTTGCCTTATGTTGGGTTTCAGTTTTAAGTCTTTTCGTGTTACCGGTAGGTATTTCGGTTTTCGAAGTACGGAAATTTTTCCATTCAGTTCAAGTACGGCATATTGAACTTCTTCAAGGTTGAAAATATTTTTTTCCCGTAATTCCTGATTTAGCGTATCTAATGTCAGTTTCAATTTTCGCATGTTATTCTCCAAGATTTTTCCGTCTTGGATGAGAACCGTTGGCTGACCTGAAAACCATTTACGGAGCGTTCGGTTTTTCAGTGCTAGATACATGAGGAAATACGCAATGCCGCTGAAAGTGAGCAATGCGGTGATCAACTCCGAAACACTCGTTTGCTTGTTAAATGTCAAATTGGCTGTTATCGCGCCCAATGTAATCGTAGCTACAAAATCGTGATACGTCAGTTGGGCAACCGTCGGTTTTCCAAGCGTACGAGCAATGACCATCATAATAGCAAATGCAAGAACAGATCGAAGAACGATGTCAAAGATATGTGAGTCCATTTCACACCGCCATCATTCGTTATTGTAAACCATTACTATTTTTATCCGTATTTTTTGTTTTCAATCGAAGAGAAGCATGTCGATTTACGAATGGATGGAGTGGATTCCCAGGATTCCCCCCATCCTTCGTCAAGGGATTCAGGGATTCGACAAGAGCCGGAGCGAATCCGTTACCAGGGTTCTATGCGTATGTGGGTAGTCCATCTGCGCATGGCGGAAACTGTGGCAAAAATCCCGCCGATGACCGTCACCATTCCCCGAAAATTGGGATCATTCCCCCAAAATCCAATTGCGAAACAAAAAGGGACCCTGTAAACTGAAGACAGAAAGGAGAGCAAGCGCTTTCCCTATTTTCGAATCGCCAAAGAATGATACGAAAGTGGATGAGAAATGAAGACAACCATTTATGACGTTGCGGAGAAAGCGGGCGTGTCCATATCCACGGTTTCCCGCGTGATCAATAATACCGGCCGGATCAGCGCGAAGACGAAGAAACGGGTCCTGGAAGTGATTGAGCAGTTGGGCTACCAGCCCAGCGTGGTCGCATCCGCGTTGACGGGAAAGCGTACGCGTACGATCGGCCTCATCATCCCGGACGTTGCCAATCCCTTTTTTGCCGCGGTCGCGCGGAGGGTGGAGGACCGGGGAAGGGAACTGGGCTTTAACCTGTTGATGTGCAACACGGACAACAACCCGGAAACGGAAGACATGTACCTGTCCTTGTTGAAGCAGAAAAGCGTCGACGGCATCATCATCGGCACCACCACGAGAAATCATCGCGTCTTGAAGGAGCTGTTGCAGGAGAATCTGCCGGTGGCGCTGATTGCGCAGGACATCCCGGAATTGACGATCGACGTGGTATCCGTCGACGATTATCTGGGGGGGTATCAGGCCGCCTCCCATCTGGTTTCGCTGGGGCACAAACGGATTGCCATCTTGCTGGGAAACATGAATCGAACAAGTGATAAATATCGACTGCAGGCGTTTCGGCAGGTGCTGGAGGACAACGGCTTGGAGCTGGAGGAAGACCTGGTGATCCGGACGGATTATTCGCTGGAGGACGGGAAGCGGGCAGCGCGGGAACTGCTGACGTCACCCAAACGGCCGACAGCGATTTTTGCTTGTTTTGACTTCCTGGCCATTGGCGTCTACCAGGCAGCCAAGGAACTGGGGCTGCACATCCCTGACGATGTGTCCGTTGTCGGATTCGACAACACGATATTGGCGTCCATCGTAGATCCGCCGCTGACGACCATCGCCCAGCCGATTGACGAGATGGGACGTCAGGTGATGGATTTGCTGGTACGTGAAATCGAGGGGGAAAAAAAGACGAAGCAGCGTGTCATTTTACCGCCCGAACTGATCATTCGCCAGTCCACGAAGGCCATACCGTAGACGGGCCGGCGGTTTTCCGAAAGCATCACGATCCTGACGGACACACGCGCTCTGCCTCTCCTCACGAACGTGCAGGGGATGGCAGAGCGCTTTTTTTGTCACAGATGCGCAAGTTCCATTACTTTTCATTCAATTTTTTATTTTCTAAAAAATATGTTGCAAGGCGCGGGCGGAGGATGTAAAATGAAGACAAATTAGAGAAAGCGCTTGCGCAACCCGCAGCCCGGAGTGTCCTGCAGCCATGAGCGCGGTGACATCGCGGCATGATCCATCCGGTCAATCAGTTTCGATCGAGGAGAAAAAACGAGCAGGATGCGATTTGTCATGGAAAAAGTGTAAGCGCTTTCTGGTTTGGTGAAATACGGGATATGTGTGGAGAGAAGGGAGACATGCTGCATGGCACTGGTGAAGGTTGGCATTTTGGGAGCGGGCGGGATTGCCAAGGTACATGCCTCGATCCTGAAGCGAGATGAACGGGTGGAGATTGTGGGCGTGGCCGACATCTTGGAAGAACGGGCGATGGCCCTGGCGGCTGAGGCGGGGAGGGCGAAAGCGGTCGGAAGCCTGGAAGAGCTGTTTGATCTTGGCGTCGACGCGGTGTATGTCACCACCCCCAATACGCTGCACGTGGAGCCGGTACTTGCGTGTTTGAAACAGAACATCCACGTGTTCTCCGAAAAACCGATGGCCACGTCGTTGGCGGAGGCGGAACAAATCAGAGAGGCGGCGGCATCGTCGAAAGCGGTGTACAATCTGGGGATGAATCGCCGGTATGCGTCCGTGTACAAACGCGTGAAGGAGTGGATTGGCTCCGGCGAAGTCACCCCGTACCTGGCGCATCTCAAAATGAACCGGGGAGAACTGCTGCATCCCGCCTGGACCGCCGACCCGAAGGTTACCGGCGGGTTCCTGTACGAAACGCCTTTTCACCTCATGGACTTGAGCCGTTATTTATTCGGAGAAGTCCAATCGGTCACCTGCGAGGGAAGACAGCATATCTCCGCGTCGGAAATGGACACGTTTGCCATCCTGCTGACGTTTGAATCGGGAACGGTCGCCACGTTTGTCACGTACGCCCACGCCGGTTGGAGCTTTCCGTTCGAGAGCCTGGAGGTGTACGGAACATACGCGACCGTCGCCACACAGGAATTGGAGAAGGTGATGTACGCCCCTGGCTTGAAACAGCCGGCACACGTCCACGACTACTTCCAACTGCCGATGGAGGAGAAGTGGGGGTATGTGGAGGAAGATCGGCTGTTCATTGACGCGATTGTCCATGGGACGAAGCCGCCCGTGACAGCGGAAGACGGATTCCGTTCGATTCAACTGCTGGAAGCCGTGTATGAAAGCGCCAAAACGGGCAAGCGCATCGATTTTCGCCAAGCGGCACGTTAACCATGACCGGGGATCGGGAAGGGAGTGGCGGAAGGCTGTGAACAAGAAGCAGGTTCGGGTCGGAATGGTTGGGTACAAGTTCATGGGCAAAGCCCACAGTCATGCGTTTCGGGATCTTCCGTTCTACTTCGATACGGAGGCGGTTCCGGTCCTGCAGGCAATCGCCGGGCGCGATGCAGCGGGGGTCCGAGAGGCGGCGGAAAAGATGGGCTGGGCCTCCTGGGAAACGGATTGGCGCCGTCTGATCGAACGGGACGATATTGATCTGATCGACATCGTCACCCCCAACAACACGCATGCGGAAATTGCGATAGCGGCGGCGCAGGCGGGCAAGCATGTGATCTGCGAAAAGCCGCTGGCGCTAACCGTCGGGCAGGCCCTGCACATGCTGGAAGCGGTCAAGAAAGCCGGTGTCGTCCACATGATCTGCCACAATTATCGGTTCGCGCCGGCTGTGCAGTTTGCAAAAAAACTGATCGCGGACGGCCGGTTGGGCAGGATTTACCACATCCGCGCGACATTCCTGCAGGATTGGCTGATGGACCCCGATTTTCCGCTGACCTGGCGGCTTCGCAAGGAAGTGTCCGGGTCCGGCACCCTCGGTGATCTCGGTGCCCATCTCATCGACTTGGCGCGCTTCCTGGTCGGCGAATTCAGCGAAGTGGCCGGCATGATGGAAACATTCGTGAAGCAGCGCCCTCTCGGCGACATGGACATTCACTTGAAGGGGCGCGCGGACAGCGGCCAACGGGAGGACGTAACCGTTGACGATGCGTCCGCCTTTTTGGCCCGCTTTGAAAACGGCGCGTTGGGCGTGTTCGAAGCCACCCGTTTCAGCAGAGGGAACCGCGCGGGAAACCGGTTTGAAATCAATGGGGAAAAAGGCTCGATTCGCTGGGACATGGAGAATCTGAACCACCTGCAGGTGTATCTGGAAGAGGACGAACCCGGCTTGCAGGGATTCCGCACCATTTCCTGCACGGAGGTGGAGCATCCGTTTGCGGCAGCGTACTGGCCTGCCGGTCACATCATCGGGTATGAGCACACGTTTATCAACTTGTTGGCAGAAATGATGAACGGCATTTCCACAGGAGTCAGTCCGTCTCCCAACTTCGAAGACGGCGTACGCAACCAGATCGTGCTGGAGGCGGTTGAACAATCCGTCCAAACCGGACAATGGGTTAAAGTGTCTGAATATACAGGTAATTTACCGGGTTTCAAGGAACAAAGCATGCGCTGAAAAACGGCATACCCGAAAGAAAGCGCTTACTCCACTACTCCACACGGAAAGGTGCGTGATTCCATGACGATTCGCTGTGCGGTTCTGGGGTTGGGCCGCCTGGGTTATCACCATGCGAAAAATATCGCCGCCCATCAAGTGAGCGGGGCCCAACTGGTGAGTGTTGCCGACCCGATGGAGGGACGGGCGGAACAGGTTGCAAGAGAATTGGGCCTGGAAACATGGACGAAGAATCCGGATGAGGTATTCGAGGATCCCGATGTCGATGCGGTCATTATCGTGACGCCGACCAGCACCCATGCCGACATGATCAAACAGGCGGCGAAACACGGCAAGCCCATGTTTGTGGAAAAGCCGCTCACGCAGCATATCGAAGAGGCGGACGAGATCATCCAAACCATCAAGGAGAGTGGGGTGATCTGCCAGGTGGGCTTTATGAGACGGTTCGACCCGGCCTACGCCGAGGCAAAACGAAGGATAGACGCAGGGGATATTGGAAAACCCCTCTACTTCAAGGGGATTACCCGTGACGCCGGTTCACCTCCCGCCGCGTTTATCAAGCACAGCGGGCGGATGTTTCTGGATGTATCGATTCATGATTATGACATGGCGCGATATCTGATGGGAGCGGAAATCAGCGCGGTTTCCGCACACGGGAGAGTGCTTCTTCATCCGTTCATGAAAGAATTCGACGATGTGGATCAGGCGATCACGTATGTCGAATTTGACTCCGGTGCAGCGGGGGATATCGAGGCCAGCCGAAACTCGCCCTACGGTCACGACATCCGGACGGAAATTATTGGAACGGAAGGATCGCTGTTTATTGGAACTCTTCGCAACCAGCATGTGACGTACCTGAACCACAAGGGAAGCCACTACGAGATCATCCCCGATTTCCAGACCCGCTTTCACGATGCCTACCGATTGGAACTGGTTCATTTCATCCACTGTGTCCAACACAAGCAAACGCCATGCGTTACGGAAGCAGACGGCAGACGCAATTTGCAAATCGCCATCGCCGCCACCGAATCATTTGACAGCGGGAAAAAAGTCAAGATAGAGGGGGGAAGTCCGGGATAAACGAGCGGATCGGGTTTTCCTGTCAGTGAAGGAAATTGGCGTGCAAACAGGCAGGGTCACCTGCAAATAAGGAGGGGTCCATTCATGAGGAAACAAAAGAAGGGTGCATGGTGGATGATGGTATGCCTTGTGACTGTCTTGGTTGTGGGGTGCGGCGCCAAGCAGGAGACAGCGCAGCAGGGAACCTCTGGAAAGAAGGACAAGATTGTGATCGGCGCAGCGCTTCCCGACTTTGATGACAAGTGGTTGAGCTACCTGCAGGATGGAATGAAACAGTATGAAAAAACGCAGGAAAATGTGGAAGTCATTTACGTGGATGCGATGAATGACGCCAGCAAGCAGCTCTCCCAGGTGGAGAACTTCATCCAGCAGAAAGTGGATGCGATCGTGCTGATCCCCGTCGACACCACCTCCGCGCCCAATCTGGTCGAAAAAGCAAACCAGGCCAATCTGCCGATCGTGGTCGTGAACCGACAATACGACGGGGTGGAAGCAGCTACCGCCTACGTGGGGTCCGAGTCCATCAAGGCTGGTCTCATGGAAATGGAGGAAGTGGCAAAACTGCTTGGCGGAAAAGGGAACATCGCGATCATGAATGGCCAGATGGGTCATGAGGCGCAAATCAAGCGAACGGAAGGGAACAAGCAGGTCATTGAAAAGTATCCGGACATGAAGGTGGTCTTGGAAGGAACGGGAGAATGGGATCGGGCGAAAGGCATGGCCTTGATGGAAAACTGGCTCCAGTCCGGAAAGAAAATTGATGCCGTCGTGTCCAACAATGATGAGATGGCGATCGGAGCGATCATGGCGCTCGAAGCGGCAGGAAAACTGAAAGACGTTGTCGTGGCGGGCGTCGATGCCACACCGGATGCGTTGGAATACGTAAAAGCCGGAAAATTGCAGGTGACCGTTTTTCAAAATGCGACCGGGCAGGGACAAGGCGGACTGGAAGTGGCGATCAAAGCCGCGAAAGGCGAAAAGGTGGAAAAGTTCAACTGGATTCCGTACGAACTGGTAACCAAAGCGAACGTGGACGAGTACGTGAAAAAATGGCAGTAAAGCGGGGGAGGCGTCATGCATAGCAAGTACATCCTGGAAATGGAGAATATTTCAAAAGAATTTCCGGGAGTAAAAGCTCTGGACCGCGTACAGCTCAAGGTGAGGAAAGGGACTGTACACGCCTTGCTGGGGGAGAACGGCGCGGGCAAATCAACGCTGATGAAAATACTGATCGGGATGTACAGCCCGGACAGCGGGGTCATTACCTTCGACGGGGAAGAGCTGAAGCTGTCCCACGTAAAACACGCGCTCGACAAAGGGATCTCGATGATTCACCAAGAGCTCAGCCCGATCCCCTACATGACGGTCGCCGAAAACATTTTTTTGGGAAGAGAGCCCAGTTACGGTTTTACGGGGTGGGTGAAAGAAAGGGAGCTGGAGGAAAACACGAGAAGGCTGTTTGAGCGGCTGGAGATTGACATCGACCCGCGAGCAAAGATGGTTGACCTCAGCATTGCCCATACGCAAATGGTCGAGATCGCCAAGGCGATTTCCCGCCAATCCAAGCTCATCATCATGGACGAACCGACCTCCGCGATCACCGAAAAAGAAGTCCAACATCTCTTTGCCATCATTCGATCGCTGAAAAAAGAGGGCGTGTCCATCATTTACATTACGCACAAAATGGAAGAACTGGCGCAAATCACGGACGAGATTACGGTATTGCGCGATGGAAAGTACGTGGGCACAAAACCGAGTGATCGCATCACCAAAGATCACTTGATCGAAATGATGGTCGGACGGGAACTGCATCACGTGTTTCAGAAAAAGCGTGCGGAAATCGGAGACGTTGTGCTGGCAGTCAACCATCTGACCAGAAAGGGGAAATTCGAGGACGTCAGTTTTGAAGTTCGCCGAGGAGAGGTTGTCGGCTTTGCGGGGTTGATGGGTTCCGGCCGAACGGAGGTAATGGAAAGCGTATTCGGGATTGTTCCTCCCGATTCGGGTGACATTGTGGTGAAAGGCGAGAAAACGGTGATTCGTTCGCCGCGCGATGCGATTCGGTGCGGGATGGGATTTTTGACAGAGGATAGAAAGGGAACGGGCTTGTTCCTCCCGCTCTCGGTGCAGGACAACATGATTGCCGTGAACATCGACCGCTACACAACCTGCGGATTTCTCGATACCAGGCGGATCCAGGCCGATTGTCGGCAGCAGTGTGATCAACTGGCCATCAAGACGCCGGGCCTGCATCAAACGATCAAGTATCTGAGCGGCGGAAATCAGCAAAAAGCGCTGCTTGCCCGGTGGCTGCTTCACGATCCCGACATCTTGATCCTGGATGAGCCGACACGCGGGATTGATGTGGGGGCCAAATCTGAAATCTACCAACTGATTGCGGATCTGGCCAAAAAAGGCAAAGCCATCGTGGTGATTTCCTCCGAGCTTCCGGAAATTTTGGGCGTGAGCGACCGGGTCATCGTGATGCACGAAGGACGAAAAATGGGGGAATTGCGCCGAGAGGAGGCGACCCAGGAAAAAATCATGCAGTTGGCGACCGGAGAACTGATCGCCAGCTAGATTCATACAAGTCTGGGGGACGTGCGGATGAACAGTGAAGTGACGATCGCAAACAAACCAAAAAAGTCCGAAGCAGCCGGGAAACGCCACTGGAAAGAAACGGCCTTCCGCATCTTCGGGCGATACGGGATGCTTTTCATTCTGATCGCGTTGATCCTGGTGATGTCGATTCTGTCGCCCACCTTCTTTACGTCCGGCAATTTGCTGAATATCGTGAGGCAGATGTCGATCGTCGGCATTGTGGCGATCGGCGTCACGATGGTCATTATCACCACGGGGATCGACCTTTCATCCGGTTCGGTGATTGCTCTTGTGTCCGTGGCAGTCGCCACCTTCGCGCATCCGGACAGCTATCCGCTCGTGGTTCCGATCGCCATCGGACTGGGAATCGGGCTTCTTGCGGGAGTCATCAACGGAACGATTATTGCCAAAGGCAATATTGCGCCGTTTATCGTCACTCTGGGGATGATGACCGGGGCGAGAGGGGCGGCGCTGCTTTTCAGTGACGGAAGGCCGATCGGGAATCTATCGGATTCCTTCAAGTTCATCGGCCAAGGGGCTGTTTTCGGGATACCGGTTCCCATCCTCATTTTTGCGCTGGTCGGTCTGGTTTCCTATCTCCTGCTCACCAAAACCAAATTCGGCAAATACGTCTATGCGATGGGCGGGAATGAACAGGCGGCGAAGATCGCGGGGATCCCGGTCGACAGGTATAAAATCATGATTTACGCGTACGCCGGTTTGCTGTCTTCGATCGCGGGGATCATCCTGACGTCCCGGATCGCGTCCGGTCAGCCGACGGCAGGCGTCATGTATGAACTGGACGCGATCGCCGCAGCGGTGATTGGCGGTACCAGCCTTTCCGGCGGGATCGGAACGATTGGCGGCACCATTATCGGGGCGCTCATCATCGGCGTGATGAACAACGGTCTCGACCTGCTCAACGTATCCTCGTACTGGCAGCAGATCTTGAAGGGCGCGATCATTGTCACGGCTGTCTTTCTCGATGCCCGGAAAAACAAAAAATCCTGAAACGGAACCGGGGAGGATGTATGAAAGTAGCGTTTAACCAGGCGACGACCATGAAATACTCGACGCTTCAAAACGATCTGGAGCTGTGTGAAACGTACGGGTATGACTACATTGAAATCAGGCTGGATAAGCTAAGGGACTATTTGCGGGAACATGCGGCAGAAGATTTGAAATCCTTCTTCGACACGCACAGAATCAAGCCCTACGCCTTTAATGCCTTGGAGTTTGTCACGTTCAGAGACAAGGCCGGGTATCAACAAATCATCGATGACTTGCAATTCCTGTGTCAAATGGGCGAAACCCTCGCCTGCAGCACCATTGTCGTTGTTCCCACCTTTGACATTGGAGACTATACCCGCTCACAGATTAAGGAGGAAACCGCGAGAGTCCTGCATGAGCTGGCAGAGCTGGCCCAACCGTACGGCGCCAGATTAGCCCTGGAGTTTTGCGGATATCCGAACTGTTCCGTCAATACGTTTGATCAAGCGTATGACATTGTAAAAGAAGTGAACAGAGACAATGTGGGAATCGTGCTGGATTGCTTTCACTTCCACGCGATGAACTCCCGCATACAGGACCTGCAAAACGCAGACCCGACGAAATTGTTTGTGGTTCATATCGATGACTGTGAAGATCTGCCTGTTGGCGCATTGCGGGATCATCACAGGGTATGGCCGGGAGAAGGCGCCATCGATCTGGAATCCATCCTCAGTACCTTGCGAGAGATCGGCTATCGGGACATGGTGTCGATCGAACTGTTTCGCCCGGAATACTGGGAATGGGATGTGGAGAGAACGATCCGAGTGGCGAAAGAAACGACGGAAAACATCGTGCGCAAATACTTCGAAATCGGATGAGTTCCGGCAGAATGCGCAACACCAGAGTAAAGGTGGGACACGAACGGGATGAAGACGAGGAGAGTGACAACGGCGCAAGCGTTGGTAGCCTTTTTGCAGCAGCAGTATGTCGAATGGGACGGCAGGCAGGAGCGGTTGGTAAAGGGGATCTTCACCATTTTTGGCCACGGGAATGTACTGGGTCTTGGCCAGGCGCTGGAAGAAGATGCGGGAGAGCTGGAAGTGTACCAGGGACGAAATGAGCAGGGCATGGCACACGCCGCGGTGGCGTTCGCCAAGCAAAAGCACCGCCGGCAAATCATGGCATGCACGTCGTCCGTTGGTCCCGGAGCGGCCAACATGATTACAGCCGCTGCGACGGCTACCGCCAATCAGATACCGGTCTTGCTTTTGCCGGGCGATACGTTTGCCACCAGGCAGCCGGACCCCGTTCTGCAGCAGATTGAACACGGCCATGACTTGACCCTCACCACCAATGACGCCTTCCGCGCTGTCAGCAAATACTGGGATCGGGTAAACCGGCCGGAACAATTGATGACCGCCATGATCAACGCCATGCGCGTGCTCACCGATCCGGCCGATACAGGGGCCGTAACCATTTGCCTCCCCCAGGATGTACAGGGAGAAGTCTATGACTTTCCCGAGTATTTTTTCCAAAAGCGCGTCCATCGGATTGACCGCCGCGTTCCGAGCGAATCGGCGCTGAACGATGCGGTGGACCTGCTGCGAAACAAGAAAAAGCCGATCATCATCTGCGGCGGAGGGGTTCGTTACGCCGACGCGGCTGATGCGCTGCGGCGCTTTTCCGAGAAGTTTCACATCCCGTACGGGGAGACCCAGGCCGGGAAAAGTGCGGTGGACAGCGGTCATGCGTACAATCTGGGAGGCATTGGCGTGACCGGAAACCTGGCGGCCAATCTGATCGCCAAAGAGGCGGATGTGATAATCGGGATCGGCACCAGGTTTACCGACTTTACAACGGGCTCCAAGCGCTTGTTTCAGCATCCGGAAGTGGATGTGGTCACCATCAACGTTTCCGATTATCACGCGAGCAAGCTGGACGCGGTGAAAATCGTGGCTGACGCCAAATTGGCCCTCCTTGCGCTGGAAACAGAGCTGGAAAAGATCGGATACCGATCCGGGTACACGGATGAGATCGAAAAGGCCAAACAGGCGTGGAAAGTCGAGCGGGACCGCCTGCGCCGCGTTCAGTACCGGAAGGAAGGGTTCAAGCCGGAAGTGGCCGGCCAGCTTGATGAGGTGCTGCCCGAATTTGCGGACACCTTTCAATCCTGCCTCACGCAAACCGAAGTGATCGGCCTGGTGAACGCCCTGATTGAGGAGGACGCGATTATCGTCGGGGCCTCGGGAAGCCTCCCCGGCGATCTGCAGCGAATGTGGGAATGCCGCCGGCCGAACACCTACCACATGGAATACGGCTACTCCTGCATGGGGTATGAAATAGCTGGGGCGCTCGGCGTCAAAATCGCGGAACCGGACAAGGAAGTCTATGCCATGGTGGGGGACGGCAGCTACCTGATGCTGCATTCCGAATTGGTGACGAGCATCCAGGAAGGCAAAAAAATCAATGTGCTGCTGTTTGACAACGCCTCGTTCGGGTGCATCAACAACCTGCAAATGGGAAACGGCATGGGCAGCTTCGGAACGGAATTCCGATATCGGAACCCGGAAACCGGCCGCTTGGACGGCGGCCTGATGACCGTTGATTTCGCCCAAAGCGCCGCCGGATACGGCGTGAAAACATACCGGGTTCGGACGACGGATGAACTCCGGGCAGCCATCGCGGACGCGAAACAGCAAACCGTGTCGACCTTGATCGACATCAAGGTGCTGCCGAAGACGATGACCGGCGGGTATGAATCATGGTGGCATGTCGGCATCGCGGGGGCTTCGCACAATCCCAGGGTGAGAGCGGCTTATCGGGAAAAGGAAGAGAACCTGAAACACGCACGACAATACTAATCCAGAACAGGGGTGTATGAGATGAGGCAAACCAATCCCTTCCGGATCGGAATCGCCCCCATCGGCTGGGTCAATGACGATATTCCCGGCCTCGGCGACCACTACACGCAGGATCAGGTCTTGTCCGAAATGTCTGCTCTCGGGTATGTTTCCACCGAAATGGGACGCCTTTTCATGCAGGATCCTTCGACGCTGAAGGCCAAACTGGACGCGTACGGCATACAGCTTGCCAGCAAGTTTGTGGGGACGCTGTTTTCGGACGCCGATCGCCTGGAAGAGGAACTGCAGGCCTTTGGCACATGGGTGCGGTACCTGAAGGAAATGGGCTGCGAGCATGTGATCGCATGCGAGATGGGCGGGTCGATGCATTGGGATCCCCGGCGTTCGCCGGACGATATGGCGATCCACAAACTGACGGAAGACGAATGGGAATCGCTGGTGGAGGGGCTGCATCGGGCGGCCCGGCTGTGCCGGGAACACGGCATGAAGCTCGTCTATCATTACCACGCCGGCACTGTGGTGGAAACGGCGGACGAAATCGATCGGATCATGGAGATGACGGATCCGGCCCTGGTGCATTTGCTGTACGATACCGGGCATGCGCTGTACGGAGGATACGATCCGCTGGAGCTTTTAGAGAACCATGGGGACCGGATCCAATACGTCCATTTGAAAGATGTCCGCCGGGATGTTCTGGAGCACGTCCGGCAGCAGAACATCGATTTTCGCAGTGCGGTGAAGAAGGGAATGTTCACGGTGCCGGGCGATGGATGCATTGACTTTGCGCCGATCATTCAGAAGCTGATGGAAAACAACTACACGGGCTGGCTGATTGTCGAAGCGGAACAGGACCCGGCCGCCGCCCATCCCTACACCTATGCGCAAAGGGCGAAGGACTATCTCGAGGCAACCATCCGGGCAGTCAAAGCGGTGAACCAAGAATTAGGAGGGGGGGAGAAGATGAGCACGTTGATTGTTCCCGGTTCCCGACCGGACGAAGAAGGGAAGGTTCTATGCGTTACTCCGGAATCGGCAGGGTGGAGGTACGTCGGATTCGACGTGTACGCGCTGCCAAAAGGGCAGACCTTGAAAAGGCAAACCGGCGATCAGGAAGTGTGCATCGTTCTGTTGACGGGCATCGCCCATGTCACCACCGGCCGCGCAGCGTGGGAAAGCATCGGCCAGCGCATGAATGTGTTTGAAAAAATCCCGCCTTATTCCGTCTATGTCCCCCCGGGCGATTTCTATGAAGTGGAAGCCGTAACGGATGTTGAACTGGCGGTCTGTCTGGCTCCGGGAAAGGGAACGTACCCCGCCCGCCTGATTCCTCCCGCAGACGTCGGCGTTGAGGAGCGGGGAGCGGGCAACATCGAGAGAAGAATTCACAACATTCTGCCGGAACAACAACCGGCGGACAGCTTGCTGGTGGTCGAAGTGTTCACACCGGAAGGACACTGGTCCAGCTATCCTCCGCACAAGCATGATCAGGACAATCTGCCTCATGAATCCCATCTGGAGGAAACGTATTATTACAAAATCCATCCCGGTCACGGCTTCGCCGTACAGCGCGTGTACACGGACGACCGTTCGCTGGACGAGACGCTGATCGTGCACAGCGGTGATGCGGTATTGGTTCCCAAAGGCTACCACCCCGTTTCCGCCCCGCCCGGCTATGACGTCTACTATTTGAACGTCATGGCGGGACCGGTTCGCACGTGGAAGTTTCGGAACGATCCGGCCCACGAGTGGGTGATGGCAAGCAAACAGGCCGGCCGGTAGGGTTGGAAGGGAAGGGGATGTGACCATGAACAATCTGACGTTTGACAGCCGCAAACCGACCGATTTCATCGCAATCGGCAGGCTGTGCATCGATTTGAATGCCAATGAAATCAACCGCCCGATGGAAGAAACGCTGACCTTCACCAAATATGTGGGCGGCTCCCCGGCCAACATCGCCATCGGCTTGTCCCGGTTGGGAATGAAAACGGGGTTTATCGGACGGGTGGCGGACGATCAGATGGGGCGGTTTATCGTCGGCTACCTGAAACAAAATCAGATTGACACCTCCCAGGTGATCATTGACCAATCGGGCAGCGTAACCGGGCTCGCCTTTACCGAAATCAAGAGCCCGACCGAATGCAGCATCCTGATGTACCGGGATAATGCGGCGGATTTGCGGCTGGAACCGAACGACGTGAACGAAGAGGCGATCAGGAATGCCAAAGCGATCTTGATCTCCGGTACGGCGCTGGCGAAAAGCCCGTCGCGTGAAGCGGTGTTTCTCGCCCTGGACTATGCGAGAAGGCACGGCGTCGTGACGTTTTTTGATCTCGACTACCGTCCGTACACGTGGACCTCTCCGGAAGAAACGGCGATCTACTACAAACTGGCCGCCGAAAAGTGCGACGTCATTTTCGGCACCCTGGAAGAATTCGACAGGATGGAGCGCTTCGATCGCAACGATCGTCACGATGACGCCGTCACGGCGAGAAGGTGGTTTGACTGCCGGGCCAGGATCGTCTTGATCAAACACGGAAAAGACGGTTCCATCGCGTACACCAACGACGGCCAGTGTTTTGCAGGGACGATTTTTCCGGCGAAGGTGGTCAAGACGTTTGGGGCGGGAGACGCCTATGCAGCCGCTGTGATCTACGGGCTGATGCAGGGATGGGACATTCCAAAAGCAATGGAATACGGCGCTGCCGCCGCCGCGATTGTCATTTCCTCCCACAGCTGCTCGGAGGCGATGCCGACGGTGGAGCAGATCGAACGCTATATCCGGAAGTGCCGGAGCGGGGAAGGAGAATGAGGCATGCCTTTGGTTTCCATGAAACAGATGCTGCAGCATGCGCTGGACGAACACTATGCCGTTGGTCATTTCAACCTGAACAACCTGGAATTCACGCAAGCGATCCTGCAGGCTGCGGAAGAGGAGCGATCCCCTGTCATTCTGGCCGTGAGTCCCGGATATCTTTCCCATTTGGGCGGCTTTGCCCGCATGAAAGACATTCAAAAAGCGACGGGGATTCCGCTGGTACTGCATGGCGGCACAGGCATTCCCGTCCCGGATATCCAGACAGCCATCTCCCTGGGGACGGCGAAAATCAACGTGAACACCGAGAATCAGATGGCTTGTACCGAAGCGATTCGCCGTGCCCTGGAAGACGATCCGAAGCTGTACGATCCGCGAATCTATCTGGGGCGGGCAAGAGAGGCAGTCAGGGAGACGGTGAAGCGGAACATGCGCGCATTCGGGTCTTCGGGAAAAGCGGATTGTCACAAGTGGTAAAGCGGATGGCGCAGGATTCACGAGCAAGAGACCGATACATGTTTCGGGCGGTTTCGTTTTTGTTTTGGGTTTCGCATTTTCTCTATGTTCCCATTCTGTCTCCCTACCTGGAATCGTTGGGGGGCACGTATGCGTGGATCGGTCTGGTGTTGAGCAGCTACGGGCTCGCGCAATGTGCATGCCGTGTGCCCTTTGGCATCTTCTCGGATCTTGTGAAGGCAAGGATGCCGTTTATTCGCGTGGGACTGGCAATCGGTACGTGCAGTTGTCTGCTGTTTGCGCTAACGGACAGTCTGGGATGGGTACTGGTATCCCGCTCTCTGGCCGGAGTGGCCGCGGCAACGTGGGTGGCTTTCACCGTCCTGTATTCCAGCTACTTTACAGACCGGGACGTTCATCGCGCAATGAGCAGGATTTCGTTTGTGGTGGTCCTGGCGCAGCTCACCGGTATGTGTGTCAGCGGTTATCTTGTGAATCAATGGGGATGGCATGCGCCGTTCTGGCTGGGCACGATGACTGCTTTTTCCGCCGCTGTTGGCGATGGCGATCGAAACCATTCCCCATGAAAAACGAGCCACGGCGATGGGGATGTATCAGGCGCTGTACGCGATCGGCATGTTCGCCGGACCGTTTTGTGCCGGCGTGCTGAATTCGGCAATGGGGCTGGCAGCGGGATTTTATTTTGCCGGTGCATGGGGACTGGTAGCCGCCGTTCTCGTTGGTTATTGGAAGAAAACAGAGCAGTGGGCAAGACCCTGTCTCGCAGACGTTGGGAAAAACACCTAGTTGGCAAGCTGACGCCGGCACTCGACTGGCGTCGGCTTGTTTCGTTTTACTGCCGTTTATAGTACCCCAATTTTTCCGAGATTTCCTGCCCGGCCTCTTTCACCTTCTTGATCAGAAAAGGAATTTTGGACCGGGTCATCCGCTGTTTCGGACCCACGAGGGTGATGGCGGCGACGACCTGTCCTGTGTAATCCCGGATGGGAGCGGCGATGGAGTGGACGCCTTCCAACAGCTCCTCGTAGCTGGTCGCACAGCCATCTTTTTTGACTTTTTGCAGGTGCTGCAGGAGCAGGGCCGGATCGGTGATGGTGTTGGCCGTGTGTTTGACCAGACCGTTTTCGATGACCTTTTGAATAAAGGGCAGTTCCTTATGGGCCAGCAGCACTTTGCCGGAACTGGTGCAGTACAGCGGATTTCGCCTTCCGACGTGGGTTAAAAAGCGGACGTGGTGATTGCATTCGATTTTCATGATGTAGATCACGTCGCTGCCTTCCAAGATCCCGATATGCGCCGTTTCCCCCACCGTGTCCACCAGTTTGCGAACAACGGGCGAGGATTCGTGATAAACGTCCAGTGTAGACGTGACCACTCCGCTCAGCGCCAACACGGAAAAACCCAGCCGATATTTTTGCGTTTCGGCGTCTTTCACGAGGAATCCTTCGTGGGAAAGGGTTGATACGAGCCGGTGTACCGTGCTTTTTCCCAGCTTGAGAGAAGCGGCCAATTCGGTGATCCCCTGACTGGGTTTGTCAAGGGAATACGAGCGAAGGATGCGAAGGGCATTCGTCAGTGAAGACAGCATTCGTTTTTCGTGGTTCCCTGCCATCGAGAGACCTCCCTCCTGATTTTGCCTCCATTATATCAATATATTTCGAATATTTTGACTTAAAGTGAAAACGCTAGAAAAAAATGTGGGAAAAAATTTGTCCGCGTTCACCATATCAGAACGCGGACGTTTTGTTAGCGGTTTCAGCGAGCTATAGTAGGAATACAATCTCATCCCACACCATTACCGAAAGCAAGGAGTGAGCATGATGCCGCTATCTTTGGGGATGTTGGCCGCTCATGTGCCGCGCATTTGCCATGAGGAGAAGGCTCCCGATTTTCAAAAGGCATTGGTCGAGGGGATGCGCCAGGCAGCCGCTGCGATCCGGGAGGTTCAGGCAGACGTGATTGTGCTGATGTCGTGTCATTTTCCGGCAACTTTCCATCATTACGTGAATGTGGCTCCGCGCCATAAAGGGGTATTGACCGCGGTGGAATGCCCCGATCTGATCGCCAATGTTCCCTACGATTATCCGGGGGACCCGGAGCTGGCAGGCCAGCTTGTCGAAGCGGGCAAAAGCGCCGGGATACCCGTGATCGGATTTCACGACCCGACGTATACCTGGGATTACGGTACCGTTGTCCCGCTGCGGTATCTGGTTCCCCAGGGAGATGTACCCGTTGTCGATCTCTCGGTATGCCTGGCATCCAGTCTGGACGAAAGCCATCTGTGGGGGCAGCAAATCGGGAAGGTCCTGCGGTCGAGCAGCAAACGCGCTGTCTTTGTAAGCAGCGGGGCCTTGTCTCACAATCTGGTCAGAGGGCCGGACAAAATGCCGACCTTGTCGGAACAGGCGATGGACAATCAGTTTATCCAGTATCTCCTCACGGGGGAATACGATCGGGCCCGCGAGATGCTCACCCAATACGCCCGGCTTGCCGGCGTGGAATCGGGCGGGCGCCATTTGGCCGCGCTGCTGGGTGTCCTAGACAGTCGGTACCAGGCCAGATTCCTGGGGTATGCGCAGTCATCGGGAAGCGGGAACGCGGTGATTACCTTTGCATCCTGAATTGCCGGAATCAAAACAATATAAAAACAATTTGGAGGGAAATCGATGTCAACCACTGGTCTGCAGCCAAAAACGAAAGCGATCGACTGCTTGCATTTTATCAACGGTCAATTTGTTCCTTCCGTGAACGGCAGGGTGTTTCCAAATATCAACCCGGCAACGGAAGAGGTGCTGGGCACGGTGGCGGAAGGCGGTCCCGAGGAGATCGATCTCGCCGTGCAGGCGGCCCGGAAAGCCTTGCGCGGCCCCTGGCGCAGCATGACGGCCAATGAACGGGTGGCAGTCCTGCGGCGCATCGGGGATCTCATCCTGGAGAGACAAGAGGAGCTGGCCATTCTGGAATCCCTGGATACGGGAAAACCCTTGTGGCTCTCGAAAAGCGTGGACATCCCGCGTGCCGCCTACAACTTCCACTTTTTCGCCGATTATGTGCGCACGATCGGCACGGAGGCCTCCCAATCGGATGACGTGGCGATCAATTATGCCATTCGCCGTCCCTTGGGCGTGGTGGGACTCATCAATCCGTGGAACCTGCCGCTGCTTTTGCTGACGTGGAAATTGGCTCCCGCCCTGGCTGCGGGTAATACGGTGGTGATGAAGCCGGCAGAGCTGACGCCCATGACGGCCACGGTGCTGGCTGAAATCTGCCGCGACGCGGGAATCCCTGACGGCGTCGTGAACGTCGTGCATGGATTTGGGCCTGATTCCGCCGGTTCCGCGCTGGTGGAACATCCGGATGTAAACGGCATCACCTTTACCGGTGAAACGACAACCGGAAAAATCATCATGCAGGCCGCCGCCAAAACGCTGAAACGCCTTTCCTATGAGTTGGGCGGAAAAAATCCGAATATCATTTTCGCCGATTCCGATTTGGATGAAGTGATCGACACCACGTTGAAATCAAGTTTTGTCAACCAGGGGGAAGTATGCCTGTGCGGCTCGAGAATCTATGTGGAACGCGCCGCCTATCAGGAATTTCTCGATAAATTCGCCGCCAAAACGAAGGAACTGCTGGTGGGTGACCCGTTCCATGAAAAGACGAAGGTGGGGGCGTTGATCAGCGAGGAGCACTATCAGCGCGTTACCCAGTACATCGAGCTGGCCCGGCAGGAAGGAGGCACCATCTTGCTGGGCGGACGCCGTCCGGAAGGATTGGAAAAAGGCTACTACCTGGAACCGACCATCATCACGGGAGTGGATCGAAGCTGCCGGGTGGTGCGGGAGGAAATATTCGGTCCGGTCGTGACCGTTACGCCGTTTGATACCGAGGAAGAAGTCATTGAACAGGCAAACGATACCCACTACGGACTGAGCGCGACGATCTGGACCAACGATTTGCGGCGCGCGCATCGCGTCGCGGGACAGATCGAAGCGGGAATCATCTGGGTGAATACGTGGTTTTTCCGCGATCTGCGCACCCCGTTTGGCGGGATGAAGCAGAGCGGCATCGGGCGGGAAGGCGGCGTTCACAGCTTTGAATTCTACTCGGAGCTGACCAACATTTGCATCAAGCTGTAAAAAGGAGGACACCGGCGATGAGCGCTTCGCAAAAAGCCGTCGAGTTGGCCGACCATCTGGCCAGGGCCGCAGCCGAAGGGCGTGGGGTACAGCCCATCACCGCGCTCGACCCCGCGATCACCGAGAAGGAAGCGTATGACGTGCAGTTGGTGACGATTCAACGAAAGATTCAGGAAGGCAGGCGGGTGGTGGGCAAGAAAATCGGGCTCACCTCGCTGGCCATGCAAAAACTGCTGGGGGTGGACCAGCCCGATTACGGACACCTGTTGGATGACATGGTCGTGGAAAATGGCGGAGAAATCCCGTTTCACCGTGTCCTGCAGCCGCGAGTGGAAGGCGAAATCGCCTTCGTGCTGAAACGCGATCTGATCGGGCCGCGGGTGACCGAGCTTGACGTGCTGCTGGCAACGGATTACGTGCTTCCGGCTCTGGAGATTGTCGACAGCCGGGTGGCGGATTGGAAGATTACCCTGCCGGATACGATTGCCGACAATGCTTCCTCCGGTCTCTATGTGTTGGGGGGAAAACCGGTTCCGGTGGATCGGGTTGATCTGGCTCAGATCGGAATGGTTCTCTACAAAAACGGGGAAATCGCCAACACCGGCGTCGGCGCCGCCGCCTTGGGCAGCCCGGCAGCCTGCGTGGCCTGGCTGGCGAACAAATTATTCGAATTCGGCATTCCGCTGAAGGCGGGAGAAGTGATTCTCTCCGGCGCTTTGTCAGCAGCCGTAAATGCCGCGCCAGGCGATCATTTTCAGGCCAGGTTTGCCCACCTGGGAGAAGTCAGCGTGAGGTTTGCCTCTTTGAAATAGAACAAGGGGAAGGACGGGATTGAATTGGCTAAGGTGAAGGTAGCCATTCTCGGCTCGGGAAACATTGGCACCGATTTGATGATGAAACTGCGCCGGTCACCTGTGTTGGAGCTGACCGCCGTGATCGGGATTGACCCGGAATCGGATGGGCTGCAGCGGGCACGCGAGCTGGGGTACGCGGCGATTGCTTCCGGACTCGGCGGATTTTTGGAGCGGCCTGAACTGGCGGACATCTTGTTTGACGCCACTTCGGCGAAGGCTCACATCCGGCATGCCAAAGCGTTGAAACAGGCGGGGAAAACGGCTGTTGACCTGACGCCGGCTGCGGTTGGCCCGTTTGTCGTCCCGACGGTCAACATGGATGCCCACCTGGACGAACCCAACGTCAACCTCATCACCTGCGGCGGGCAGGCCACGATTCCCATCGTTCATGCCGTAAACCGGGTGGCTCCCGTGGACTATGCGGAGATCGTGGCGACGATTGCCAGCAGGAGTGCGGGACCCGGAACACGCGCCAACATTGACGAATTCACGCAAACCACCGCCCGCGGCCTGGAGTTGATCGGGGGAGCGAAACGGGGAAAGGCGATTATCATCCTGAACCCGGCTGAGCCGCCGATCCTGATGAGGGATACGGTGTATGCGCTGGTTGATCCGGAGCGGATGGACCGGCATGCGATCACCCGGTCCATTTATCAAACGGTGGAGTCGATCCAGTCGTATGTGCCCGGGTACCGTCTGCGCAGCGAGCCGCTTTTTGACGGAAACAAGGTGACGGTCTTTCTGGAGGTGGAGGGGGCGGGAGACTACCTGCCCACCTATGCAGGCAACCTGGACATCATGACGGCGGCAGCGGTAAAAGTCGCCGAAGAAATCGCCAAACACAAACTGTCCAACACGGTCGTGTAGCGTGCGGGAAAAGGGGGAGGAATTGCGGATGAGCATGGAGCGCGATTTGTTCATCACGGAAGTGGCCCTGCGCGATGGCAGCCACGCCATTGCCCATCAGTTTACGGTCGAGCAGGTGACGCGTGTAGCCCGGGCATTGGGAGAAGCCCATGTTCCTTATATCGAAGTGTCGCACGGCGACGGGTTGGGCGGCTCGTCCCTGCAGTACGGGTTGTCCCGCACAAACGAAATGGAGCTGATCGAAGCGGCCGTCTCCGTCTCTGGGGAATCGAAAGTGGCCGTGCTGGTGCTGCCGGGGATCGGGACGGTACGGGAACTGAAGGAAGCGGCGAAGCTGGGGGTGAAAATGGCGCGGATTGCGACGCACGTGACCGAAGCCGACGTGTCTGCCCAGCACCTTCAGACGGCCAGGGAATTGGGCTTGGAAACCGTCGGATTCTTGATGATGGCGCACATGGCACCGGTGGAGAAGCTGGTCGAACAGGCCGCCCTGATGGAAAGCTGCGGAGCGGAAACGGTGTACATCGTGGATTCGGCCGGCGCTCTCCTTCCCCATCAGGTTCGCGAACGGGTTCGTGCGCTAAGGCAGCGCCTGCGCGTCCATGTCGGCTTCCACGGCCATAACAATTTGTCACTGGCGATGGCCAATACCCTGGCGGCCATTGAAGAAGGCGCCACCCGCATCGATGGCAGCATGCGCTGCCTGGGGGCGGGCGCAGGAAACACGCAGACGGAAGTGCTGGTGGCCGTCTTGGAGAAAATGGGCATCAAAACCGGCATTGACGTCTACAAGCTGATGGATGCGGCGGAAGAGATCGTGGCGCCCATCCTGGCAGCGCCGCAGGAGATCACCAGGGACAGTCTCGTGTTGGGCTACGCCGGCGTCTATTCCAGTTTTCTGCTGCATGCCCGGCGAGCGGCCCAAACGTTTTCGCTCGACTCCCGCGATATCTTGATGGAAGTGGGACGGCGCAAAGTGGTAGGCGGTCAGGAAGACATGATCGTGGACATCGCCGCCGAATTGGCAAGGCAAAAAACGGGCGCTGCCGTCAACCAGGAGGAACGGTATGGATAGAGCGACTGCTGTTTCGCTTGCAGAATGGCTGAATCGCGCCGAGGTGGAAAAACGGGAAGTGACCCGCATTACGGAACAATACCCGGAGCTTACGGTGGAAGATGCCTATCAGATTCAAGAAGTTCTGGTGGGAAAAAAGCTGGAACAGGGATACCGGATTGTCGGCCCCAAAATGGGCTTGACCAGCCGGGCGAAGATGAAGCAGATGAATGTGGAGGAACCGATCTATGGCTTCATTTTTGACTACATGGTCGTATCCGGCGGCGAGATCTCCTTCCGCGACCTGATTCATCCCAAGGTCGAAGCGGAAATCGCGTTTGTTCTCGGCCGGGATATTGAGGGGCCGGGCGTTACGGGCGCGCAGGTGCTGGCAGCGACAGCGCATGTGATGCCCGCGCTGGAGATCATCGACAGCCGGTATGAACGCTTTCACTTTACCCTTCCCGATGTGATCGCAGACAACGCTTCCTCTTCCCGCGTGGTGTTTGGAACGACGCTGAAGCGGCCCGACGAACTGGAGCTGGATCTGGTGGGGGTCACGCTGTCGATCAACGGTGAGCTGAAGGAGATGGGAGCGGGAGCGGCTGTGTTGGGGCATCCCGCCAACTCGGTGGCGATGCTGGCCAATATGCTGGCACGCAAGGGATTGAAGCTGAAGGCCGGACAAACGATTTTAACAGGGGGCATTACCGGTGCGGTGATGCTGCAGCCCGGAGACGCCGTCAGCGCAAGACTGGATGGGCTGGGTTCGGTCGGCTTTCTCGTCCGGGCGTAATTCGTTTGCAGGGAGGGAGAAAGGCAGATGCCCATTATCACCATTCAAATCCTGGAGGGAAGACCGAAGGAAAAGATCAGGTCCTTGATTGCCCATGTAACGGAAACGGTGGCGGCCGAACTGGGTTCCCCCAGGGACCGCATTCGCGTCATCGTCGCGGAAATCCCCAAAAGCCATTGGGGCGTAGGCGGAACGCCAATTTCAGAAGCGGAAAACAGATAGGCGCCATCCTATCACGGTTGGGAGGCAAAACATGTACGACGTCCATACGCACGTCATTCCACCCGATGTGATCCAGTGGCTGAAGAGTCACGCGCATGACGTGAATGCCGCGTGGATCAAGCGTGATCCGGCAAAGGCGGATTTCCTCCGCGTAAACGGAACCTGGGAGTTTGAGCTGAAGGAAGCGTTCATCAACCCCGCGCTGTATCTCGAGGAGCAGGAACAGGCGGGGGTGACGCACTCCCTCGTTTCGCCGATTCCCCAGTTGTTTCTCTATGACTGTCCGGCAGCAGTCACAGCGGAGCTGGCGTCGGTTTACAACCGCTCTCTTGCCGCCTGGGCAGGGGCGCACCATCAGCGATTGTCCGCTCTGGCCACCGTGACGCTGCAGGAGCCCGCCCGTGCGGCAAACGAATTGCGCGACGCGATGGGACTGGGATTGAAAGGAGCGATCATCGCCACCTCATGGTCCGGAAACCTGCTGTCGCATGAGAAGTTTGCACCGTTTTGGGAGGAAGCCGATCATCAAAAGGCGATCCTCTTCCTGCACCCGCTGCTGAGCGTAGACGCGAGGCTGGGGCAGCGGATGATGGCAAATCTGATCGGAGTTCCGTGGGAGACAACCGTATGCGCCGTCGATCTCATGCTGAGCGGTCTCATGGACAAATACCCCAACGTGAAGATCCTGTTGGCGCACGGGGGCGGGTATCTTCCCTATCAGATCGGACGACTCGAGACAGGATATGCCAAATGGAAAGCGGTGAACGCCCATCTGCAGGCCTCTCCGCGCGACTATCTCAAACGGTTCTGGTATGACACGGTGTTGTGGAATCCCGCGGGAATCCGCTGCCTGATCGATCTGGTCGGAGGCGACCGGGTCGTTCCCGGTTCCGACTATCCGTTCGATCTGTGTGCGTGGCCGCCCGATTCCTCAGGCGCCACCGGGTTTCAAACACTGATGGCGGAGTGACAATTGGAAATGGGGAGCAGTATGGAAAGGAGGCGTGGATCATGCTGAAACATTCTGTTGACAACCGCATCTTTCAGGGGCTTCGGGAAAAGATGGAGCAGGGATTGCTGCCTCAATGGATCTTTACCGATCCGCACATCTATGAACTGGAATTGGAGAGGATATTCGCCCGCACGTGGCAGTTTTTGGCGCATGAATCGGAATTGCCCGAACCCGGAAGCTATGTGACCCGATGGATGGTGGATGACCCTGTATTGCTGGTCAGAACAAACAGCGGGGAGATAAAGGCGTTCCTGAATTCCTGCCCGCATCGGGGGACGCAGTTGTGTACCGCCGATTTCGGAAAAAAGAAAGCGTTTACGTGTCCGTATCACGGCTGGACGTTCAACCTGGACGGCGACCTGATCGGCGTGGTGGCCGGCGACAAGGTGTACGGCGAGGAAATGAAAAAGGACGAGTGGGGGCTTCGGCCCATTCCGCGAGTGGAGAGGTATCAGGGCATGATTTTTGGAAACCTGGACCCCGCCGCCATGCCGCTGGACGATTATCTGGGCGATATGAAATGGTACATGGACATCATCCTGGGACGAAGCGATGGCGGCATGGAAGTGAGAGGACTTCCGCAGCGCTGGGTGGTGCACGCCAACTGGAAGGTAGGCCTGGAAAACTTCGCCGGTGACCCCTATCACGTGCAAACGACGCACAGATCGACGGTGGAGCTGGGGATCAGTCCGCAAGACCCGCTGTATGCCGGGTACGGACATCAGGTTGTGCTGCAAAACGGGCACGGGATTAACGTGATTACCGCTACCGCTCCCGGCAAACCGCAGCGGCCTCCTTATCAGGGCTTGCCGCAGGAGATGTGGCCGATGTTTGAACGAAATCTAAACGCGGATCAATTGAAAGTATTCGCGAAAACGACCGTGTTCGTCGGCTCCATCTATCCCAATCTATCGTTTAACAGTCCCGTGCACGGAAGCGAAGGACATCTGCACAATTACCTGAACGTTCGGCTGTGGCGTCCGCTGGGACCGGAAAAAATCGAAATCTGGTCCTGGTTTTTGATCGACAAAGCCGCTTCCGAAGCGTACAAGGAGGCCGCGTACAAAGGGTATGTGGGATCGTTTGGCCCGTCCGGCACACTGGAGCAGGATGACACGGAAATATGGGCCAGGATCGTCCACGCAAGCAAAGGGCATATGGCCCGCAGCAAGGATTTGAGCTACAACAATCTGCTCAATTATCTGATGGGCCTGGAACGGGTACTGCCTGATGAAACATTCCCCGGCCCGGGCGTTGCCTATCCCACGTGTTATCTGGACGCGATTCATCGAGCGACCCATGAGTACTGGCTGGAACTCATGTCCAAAGAGGAGGAAAGCGCAGGTGAAAACGGCTGTGAATCCTGAACTGCAGTTTCACATCACCAACTTTCTCCATTATGAGGCGTTCTTGTTGGACAGCAGGCGATTTGCCGAATGGCTGGATTTGCTGGCGGATGACATCGTGTATCGAATGCCCCTGCGGGCTACCCGTGAACGGAAAGACGGTTCCACGATTGTGGAGGACATGACGTTTTTTGAAGAGAGCAAAACCTCCTTGACTACCCGGGTAAACAGGCTGGGAACCACATCGGCGTGGGCGGAAGACCCTCCTCCGCGGACCCGTCATTTTGTTTCCAACATCCTGGTGGAATCGTGTTTTCCCAACGATGCGCTGACGGTCAGAAGCTGTTTTTTATGCAAACGGAGCAGAGCCGGCGAGATCGAGGCGGAAGAGATCTTCGGTGAGCGGGTGGACGTGCTGCGAAACGTACATGGTCAATGGAAAATCGCCGCGCGGACGATTTATCCCGACCAAGCCGTATTGGGGGTAAAGAATCTCAGCATGTTTTTGTGAGCACGGGCAGGGAAGCGTATCGAAAGAGTTGACAGCGTTTACAAGGGTATCGCCGCATCCGAACGAAATCGAGAGAAAAAGGGGGCCATTCGATGATGGGAAAAGGGAACACACGAAAGAGCGGTGCATGGATCTCCGCCTTGCTGACGCTGCTGCTGCTTCTGAGCGCGTGCGGCAGCCAAACCGCATCAGGCGGTGAGGGAGAACCTGTCAAAATCGGCGCAATTCTTTCCTTCTCGGGGAATTTTGCGCCGCTGTCGGAAAGCATCAAGGAAGGGATGGAACTGTATTTCGAACTGCATGGCAATCAAATCGGAAATCGGCCTGTGACGATCAAGTATGAGGATGACGAGGCCAATCCCCAGGTCGCCCTGCGCAAATACCGGCAGCTTGTCGACAGCGAGAAGGTTGATCTGCTGGTCGGCCCGATTTCCTCTTCCGTCGTGTACGCGCTGCGCGACGTGATCGAAAAGGACAAAATCGTGCTGATCGACGCGAACGCAGCGGCAAACGACATCTCGTGGGACAAGAAAAGCGATTATATTTACCGCGTCTCGATTTCCAACTGGCAGGACGGCACGCCTGGCGCTGCATACATCGCCCAGCATGTCGGGAAACGGGCATACGTTCTGGCGCCTGACTACCCGGCCGGCCACGAAACGATCCAAGCGTTCAAAGAGGCGTTCACGAAGGCGGGCGGCCAGGTAATCAAGGAAGCGTGGCCCAAGCTGGGGACCAACGATTACGCCACGTACCTGACGGAAATTCTGGAGACGAAACCGGATCTTGTCTTTTCGTTCTTGTCCGGTACGGACGCCATCCGCTTCGTCCAGCAGTACGAGCAGTTTGGACTGAACGGCAGGATTCCGCTGACCGGCACGCAGGAGTTTTTGGACCCGCTGGTTACCGATCCGGCGGGAAAAGCGGCGGAAGGAATCATTGGGGCCACGATGTATACCGCCTCGCTGGACAATCCGACCAACAAAGCGTTTGTCGAGGAATTTACGAAGAAATACAAGGATACCCCCAACTACTTCAACGTTCAAGGCTATGATGCCGCGCAGGTGATCGCCAAGGCGATCGAAACGGCAGGCAGTACGAAGTCGGAGGAATTGATCAAGGTGTTGAAAACCATCACCTTCAGCAGTCCGCGCGGCGAGCTGGCGATGGATCCGAACACGCACAATTTGGCGCTGGATATGTATGTGGCGAAAAACGTGTGGAAAGACGGGAAGATCGAACAGGAAATCATGGGAATAGCGGCTAAAGGACTGAAAATTCCGGAAACTCCTCCGGCTGCATCGAAGTAAGCGGCATGCGCAAACGGGGGAGCGCATGCCCCCATGTGCCGGAGAGGGGAAAGGAGGGGACGATGGTGACATCATCACTGGTTATGCATATCTTGAATGGGTTGGCCTACGGGATGCTGCTGTTTATGATCGCGGCGGGGTTGTCGATCATATTCGGCCTGATGAATGTTGTGAACCTGGCGCATGGCGCCTTTTACCTGGCGGGGGTGTACATCGCGTATTCGCTGGTTGTGCGTCACATGGGATTTTGGCCGTCCTTGCTTGTGTCCGTAGCGGTCGTCGCCATCCTGGGCGTTCTGGTGGAAAAATGGCTCCTGGAACGGGTGTACGGCAGGGAGCTGGAGCAGGTGCTGCTGACGTTCGGGCTGTCCTTTATCTTTGCCGATCTGGTGGAGTGGATCTGGGGGTCAAGCCCTTTGACACTGCCGGTTCCAGAAGCGCTGGACGTTTCGCTGAATGTCGGCGGGATGATGTTCCCCGCCTACCGGATCTTTGTCATTCTGGTCGGCTGTCTGCTTGCCGTGCTGCTGTGGTATATCGAAAGCAAAACGCGTATCGGCGCGATTATACGGGCCGGCGTTGACGACCGGGAGATGCTTTCCGCGCTGGGCATCAACATCAACGTCGTGTTTACGTGCATGTTTGCCGTGGGGGCGGCGCTGGCCGGATTAAGCGGTGTGTTGGGCGGGCCGATCATGGGGATGTATGTGGGCATTGACGCGGAAATACTGGTCTCCTCCCTCGTCATCGTTGTGGTTGGCGGACTCGGGACGTGGAAAGGGGCCTTCATCGGAGCGATCGTCATCGGTGTGGTCGATACGCTGGGGCGCGTCTGGTTCCCGTCGTTCACGATGGCGATGGTGTTCCTGATCATGATCGCGGTGCTGCTGATGAAGCCGAACGGTCTGTTTGGAAGGGGGGCGGCAGCTTGAAAAAAGAGACGGTTGCGTTACACGTCGCCTTTGTCGCTGCTACGATGCTTCTGCCCCTGATCCTCACCTCGTATGGGTTGAAATTGACAAGCGAAGTGCTGATTATCGCCATGTTTGTGATGAGTCTGGGGCTGATCATCGGCTTTGCGGGGCTTGTGTCCCTCGGTCACGCGGCTTTTTTTGGAATCGGCGCCTATACCGTGGCGTTGATCGGCGAGCATGTGGACAATACCTGGCTGCTGCTCATCGCGGCGGTGGTGACAGCGGGAATCGTCGCGTTTCTGTCCGGTCTCATGTTTATCCGCTCGTCAGGCGCCTATTTCTTAATGATCACGTTGGCGTTCGGACAAATGCTGTACGCGATCGCCTACAAAATGGAGGGCGTAACCGGGGGAGCGGACGGCAAGGCGGTATCCGAGAGCTTTAACCTGGGCTTCGGGGCCATCGAGAGCCGGTTGGCATTTTATTATGTAGCCGCCGCTGCCTTTTTGGCGTGTTACTATATGCTTCGCGTGTTTCTGTCGTCCCCGCTGGGGAAGGGCGTGAGAGGGATAAAGGAAAACGAATCGCGGATGACGGCGCTCGGATACAACACGCACCTGTACAAGCTGACCGTCTATTCGCTGTCCGGCATGATAGCCGGATTTGCGGGAGCTCTTTACGCCTACTTCAACCAGTACATTTCGCCCGACCTTCTGCATTGGATGTTCTCCGGTCAGGCCCTGATCATGGTGATCGTCGGCGGCGTCGGTACGTTACTCGGACCGGCCATCGGCGCCGGCTTTTTTGTCATCCTGCAAAACTACATCAGCTCGTACACGGAACGCTGGCCGATCATCATGGGGCTGCTGTTTGTCTGCCTGGTCCTGTACGGGCGAGGCGGGGTGATTCACCTCGCATCGCTTGTGTGGAGCCATCTCCAATCGAAGCGGCGTACCGGCCGGGAAAAGAATGTGCTGCCGAAGGAGGGAAGCGGCTTTGAGTCTCTTAAAGGTTGAACGCGTGCACAAATCGTTTAACGGCTTGCAGGTATTGAAGAATGTTTCGCTGGACGTACAGGCCGGGGAGCGGCATGTGCTGATCGGGCCCAATGGCGCCGGGAAAACGACGCTGTTTCACTGCATGACGGGCACGCTGCCAATCGATGAAGGGGTTGTCACGGTAAACGGCAGGCAAATCAGCGGCCTTCCTCCCTATACGGCCGTACGCGTCGGGATGGCGAGAACGTTTCAGAAAAACAATCTGTTCGACAACTTGACCGTCGAAGAAAACCTGCATCTGGCAATTGCCGCATGCAAGCCGTACCGTTTCCATTTTTTTAAACCCTTCTATAAATATACGGACTTGCTGGAAGAAGCGGAACAACTGCTGAAGCAGTGGGACCTGTGGGAACGGCGGGCCTGCGTCGTGAACCAGCTTTCGTACGGGGAACAGCGGCTCCTGGAACTGCTGCTCGCCCTCGCCTCCAAACCGCGCCTGCTGCTTCTGGACGAACCGACGTCGGGCATGTCGCCGGCGGAAACCGCTCAAACCACCAGGCTGATGCAAAGCATGCCGCGTTCCATTACCCTCTTGGTGATTGAACACGACATGGATGTGGTCTTTTCCATCGCGGACCGGATCACGGTGCTGCACCACGGTGAAGTATTCCTGAGCGGCGCCCCGGAGGAGATCCGCGGAGACGAGCGGGTGAAAGAGATCTACTTCGGGGGAGGTGCGCCGCTGTATGCTGAAGCTTGACCGGGTTCATACCTACTACGGAAACAGCCATATTCTGCAGGGGCTCTCCTTTGAAGTGCCCACAGGAACGTGCGTCGCCCTGCTCGGCAGAAACGGAGCCGGAAAAACGACGACGATTCATTCCATCGCCGGGTTGACGCCTCCCAGGCAGGGGACGATTGCGTACAGGGACAAATCGATTTCCGGCTTGCCGCCTCATCACATCGCCCGCCTCGGCATCGGGTTGGTTCCGCAGGGCAGACGTATCTTCCCGTCGCTCACCATACGGGAAAACCTGACGGTGTCCGCCAGAGACAGCGGCGACACGGAGGCGGGACGGAAGCGCTGGGACTTGGAGGCGGTGTACGACTTGTTTCCAATCCTCAAGGAACGGGAACACAATAGGGGCACCCAACTGTCGGGCGGCCAGCAGCAGATGCTGGCGATCGGCCGGGCGTTAATGACGAATCCCCGGTTTCTCCTCATGGACGAACCGTCGGAAGGCTTGGCGCCGGTCATCATCGAGCAGGTGGGGGAGATCATCGACAGATTGAAGAAAACCGGGCTTTCCATCCTGTTGGTGGAACAAAACCTTTATTTGGCATGCAGCGTGGCTGACGAGGTGCTGGTGATGAACAAAGGGCAAGTGGTGTGGCAGGGCTCGCCGCAAGAGCTGCTCGCCAACCAGGACATCCAGCATCAGTATCTGGGCGTGTAGGGGAGGATGTAACGATGCGCACACAAGTGGGAATCATCGGAGCCGGTCCGGCGGGACTGATGCTCTCGCACCTTCTGCATCTGCGGGGCATTGAGTCAATCATCATCGAGAGCCGGACGCGTGAAGAGATCGAGGGAACGATCCGGGCGGGCGTACTGGAACAAGGGACCGTGGACCTGATGAACGAGACGGGGGTCGGCGGGCGGATGATGCGGGAAGGGCATTTCCACCACGGGATCGAACTGCGCTTCAACGGCAGGGGTCACCGGATCGACGTCCACGAGCTTACCGAGGGAAAACGTGTCACGGTCTATGCCCAGCATGAGGTGATCAAGGATTTGATCGAGGCCCGGCTGAAAGCGGGCGGTGAGATCGTGTTTCACGTGGGGGAGGTAAGCCTGCACGATCTCGATACCTCGTCACCGAAGATCCGTTTTCGCACAAACAAGAATGGAGAATGTCAGGAATTGCGCTGCGATTTTATCGCCGGCTGCGACGGGTTCCATGGGCCCAGCCGCCCTTCAATCCCGGGCCGCGTTCGCAAGGAATACCAAAAACGGTATCCGTTCGGCTGGCTCGGCATCCTGATCGAAGCGCCGCCGTCATCCCCGGAGCTGATCTACGCCAATCACGAGCGCGGCTTTGCGCTGGTCAGCACGCGATCCCCGGAAATTCAGCGCATGTACCTTCAGGTCGATCCGCAGGATGATATCGCCAACTGGTCCGATGACAGGATCTGGTTTGAACTTCACGAACGGCTTTCCACCCGGGATGGCTGGACACTGATCGAGGGGCCGATTATCCAGAAGAACATTGTCGCCATGCGCAGTTTTGTCTGCGAGCCGATGCAGTACGGCAGGCTTTTCCTCGCCGGCGACGCTGCTCACATCGTCCCGCCGACCGGCGCCAAGGGGCTGAATCTGGCCGTTGCCGATGTCCAGGTTCTGGCCCGCGCTCTGGATGCCTTCTACAAGTCCGGCAAAACCGAATGGCTGGAGAGGTATTCGGAGACATGTCTGCGCCGGGTCTGGAAGGCAGAGCGCTTCTCCTGGTACATGACATCGATGCTGCATCGCCACCATGACCACTCACCGCTCGAACGCCAGCTTCAACTGGCCGAACTGGAATATGTGACGTCCTCGCGCGCCGCCGCGACCAGTCTGGCCGAGAACTATGTGGGATTGCCGATGGAGTGGTAGGAAGCGGGGCGAGTGAGCGCCGCCGTGCTTCTCTTGGTGGCATCGTGGCCAGTTATAGAATATATTGTGATGCAAGAGTAGAAGGGCAGCCAACAACCCCTTTCGATGGGGACGGCTGCCTTTTTCTTTTGCGAATGAAATGGAGTTTCTCCTGGCAGACCATTGAGATAAGTTCACCGTAATGAATATAGCATAAAATTAAAAAATATTAACAAAAATAAAGTAGTGTGCTATAGTTGATAAAAGGAAAAAGAAGTAAATAAAGGAATCTACAGGGAGGTAGTTGTTATGGGGGGGGAAGTGGAAACGTACTACTGTACACAACCATCGGTGAACTCATACGGAAATACAGAGAGCAAGCGAACCTAACCATCACACAGTTGGCAAACCTGGCAGGCATTCATAAAGCAGTTATCTCCAAGATTGAAAACGGAGATACAAAACGCCCGGAATGGAAGACGATCAAAGCCATAGCCAGTATCCTGGACATTCCTTACGAACAACTCTTGGAATGCTACATGGATGTGGAGCAGCGGCCGGACGTACTGCTTGAGCTGATCTCGGAAGCGATTGAGTTTTCTGACATACCATTGGCTTCAAAAGTCGCGTTAAAGTTTCTCGAATCGCCGCGCGAGGATACCTATACCTCGTTAGAACGACTGTATACCTTCACAGGAGCTGTAACGAATACCGAAGCCAGGCTGTCTCTGTACAACCTCATCGTTACATACGCGAGAGAACGAGGGGTACCTCCATACATTGCAAAAGGGTTGCTGCAACAATATCTGATTGAAAGGCTTGACTTGAAGCGCCTGGAAGAATCATTCAGAATTGGTGAGGAGATTATTCATTATGCAGGTTTTCTGTCACGTGAAGAACAGATTGTCTTTTATTTTAGAATGGCGCTCCATGCCCATAACACCAAACGATACAAGCAATGTATTGAGTTCTGTAAAGCGGGCCTTGCGTTGGAAACGGCTGAAACCGAACTAACGGCTAGAGCATTTCTTGCAATGATAAACTCGTATCTGTTGACAGGCAACTATGATCCCATAGAAAGTCTCTTACCCGACTATGAATCGTTTGGTTATGATTTTGTGGAGGAATCAGCCAAATTTACTCGTGCCATTGTGAAAGCAAAAAAAAGGCGAATATGATCAAGCGATTCCCATGTTAAAAAAATGCCTGGAGGAAATAAGCAACCTGCGCGAATCCATGTTATAAATGAATTGTTAGAAATTTATTTAAAAATGGACGACTTCACGTCAATTACTGAACTTATTGAGGCAGAGGATCAATTTCTACCTTTTCATGTGAACACTCCATATAAACATGCGTCACTAGGGGAGTACTATAAATATAAAGGGACGTATCAATTTAGAGCAGGCAAGTTTGACGAGGGGTTGACAAGCTATCTCAATAGCATCCGCTCTTATGGTAAAATCAGGGCCTATGAAGAAATTACCGCATCCATGAGTGATCTGCTCTCATATTTCACTCTGCATAAGAAAGGGATCGATTTGAAATCGATTCAACGGATAAAAGAGGTATATGATGAAGTTATGACATACAAAAACAATTGTGAGGTGTAATCCAATGAAAAAAACAATATGGATGATGATCATGTCCTTCGTTATGGTTTTCGCTGTAAATATTCCCGATAAAACAATGGATACGTCTGATTCCAAGCAAGTGGTAATGAATGTGTATGACCCCGGGCATTGAAAAAATCCCATTTCATAGCCGGAAAAACGCCCCCCTACCTTTCCATCAGGGGGGCCAGTGTCTATTCCAAGAGAGACTGCTGCCGTACCCCGGAGACAACGCTTTCGATCAAGGGAGCGGTCCTCACCGCTCCCAAGCTGTACGAAAAGTGTCTTTCTCCTTATCCGCCAAAATAATCCTTCAACCCCGCGACGATCGCCTCCGCCGCCCGCCGCTGATAATCCGCCGTCCGGATCATCGCCTCGTCCCTCGGATTGGTCAGAAACCCCAGTTCCACCAGAACGGCCGGCCGGTCGTTTTCCCGCAGGACGTGATAATCCCCAAAGGAAAGGCCGTTGCTCTTCATGCCGTACAGATCCCGGAGGCGGGCTTCAATCGCCTGAGCCAGGGGCAAATCTTTCTTTTCCTGGTAGAAAAACGTCAACGTCCCGCTTGCCGGTTTGGGCGACGAATTGTAGTGGATGCTGATAAACGCGTCGGCTCCCAGGGTTTCGCTCAGAGCCACCCGTTGGAACAGAGCGGGGCTGTCCCCGTCCCCGGTGCGGGTCATGGTCACGCGGGCCCCGAGCTGGCGCAGCTTGTCCGCCACGTAACGGGCGGTTTGGAGATTGACCGTCTTTTCCTGGGTGCCGTATTTTGTCCCGAGGGCGCCGGCGTCGATGCCGCCGTGCCCGGGGTCGATGACGATGACCTTACCTTTCAAACCCGGCGTCCGGTTCACGTTTGCGCCGATTGCCTGCGCGCTGCTGTTCTGTTCCGTTCGGGGGGCGTTGGTCCCCGTCCCGACATAGCTCCCCAACACCCAACCGGTTGCCCCGGCCGGTGTCCGGACGCGCAGCCAGTCCTGCTGCTGGCCGGTAATCTCCAGCGCGGTTCCCTGGGGCAGCACCTGCAGAATCGGGTGTTCCACCCCCGGTCCCTTGCGCAGGCGCAGGGCGTCGGCCAGGACCGTGCCGCGTTTGGAAACGGAAGCCGGCTGGGCGGGACGAACGCTGCCGGCTGTTCCCTTCGTCCCGGGCTCGTCCCCTTTTTTCAGATAATAGCCGGCCACCCAGCCGCTGGTCCGGCCGGTGCTGATTTTGGCCCACCCGTAGGATTCCTGGGAAATGGATACGAGGGTGCCGTAGGGCAGGGAGCCGACAATCGGTGCGTCCATGCTCGGCTCGCTGCGGACGTTCAGCGAGGTGGCCGCTACCTTTGCGCTTTGGATGCCGCCCGCCTGCGCCGGCTCCGCAGGGAGGGAGGCGGCGCCGAGCAGCAGGGCTAATGTGATGATTGTCTTGATCTGTCGTGGTTTCATTCGTGTCTCCTCTGGATGTCGGTATCAATCGTTGTTGGACACCATTATAGGAGGCATTTGCCGATTGCAGTAGGGCATTTTTTCCTGATTTGCGCCCCTGGCCGTAAAAACCGTCTGCGGGGAGCCGCCATGAAAACAGGTGCGTACAGACCGGCGAAAACGCAAGATACAGGGAGCTAGGAGCCGGGATCAGTGAAGCAGGCAGGCCCAAACGCGGGAAAGGCGCGATTTTTCCGGGAGGCGCCGGCTTTTGCGCCGTACGCACGTTCGCCAGCACACCCTGTATATGGTAAAATAGAGCCATGAAACAGGAAAGGATCTTGATACCGATGGGTCCGTACAAGACCGTCTGGAAACGTTATGACCTCTCCTACATCTAGCGACGTAGCCGTTGATCGTCTCTCGGGCGACCCAACCTGCTACGAAAGCGAGATTGTGGATATGAAACGAGATCGAATCGTCCGGAGTTCCTCCGTAGCCGGAAGGGCGCCCGCGCCAAAACGGTGTACGATGCGAGGAATACCAGATGAGGAGAGCAGTTGCGTACGTTCGACAATTGTGTTGGATTGTGTTCGGCGCGTTTGTTTTGGCTTTTGCGTATTACCACATCAATGCTCAGAACCACTTGTCGGAGGGCGGGTTTGTCGGGTTGGCCCTGCTGGCCAAGTACGCGTTTGACCTGTCGCCGGCGATCATGACGCTGGCGCTCGACATTCCGCTGTTTCTCGTCGCCTTTCACGTGAAGGGACGCCAGTTTCTGGCCAACACGATGATCGCTTCTTTCGCCTTTTCCGGCTTTTACGATTTGTTTGAGCGGTTCTCGCCGCTGCACATTGATCTGAGCGGCTTCATGCCGCTGGCCGCCCTGCTGTCCGGCCTGCTGACCGGATGGGGGGCGGGGATCGTGCTGCGATACGGCGGCGCCACCGGCGGGGACGACATCCTGGCCGTGCTGCTCAGCCGTCACACCGGTCTGTCGATCGGGACGGTCTTTCTCCTGCTGGACGCGCTGGTCCTCAGCCTGTCGCTGTTGTACCTGCCGCTCCGCGAAACGCTTTACACGATCCTGGCGGTGGCGATTGCCAGCCGGGTGATCAACTGGACCGCAGCCGCAGGCGGGCGGGCACACGATCGCGCCGAAGCCGAAACGGAAAGCATTCCGCGCTCGCTCACCCTGCCGCACCATTGATGCCGGACCGGCTTCAGACCGGATGAGTGAATCGCCGGCCGGTCCATCCAACGCGAACCCCTCCCGGAAAAACAGCGCGTACGGCTGTTTGCCGGGAGGGGTTTTTTTGCGGCAAAAGGGCCGCTTGTGTACGTACTTGTCTGTCTCCAGCCTCGATCTTGTGAGATAATGAGGGGACAAACCACCAAAGGATCAGGAGGCGCTTTTCATGACATTGCTTCAAGACATCGGGAACACGCTGGAGAAGGTGCGTGAGGCCAATCCCCTTGTCCACAACATCACCAACGTCGTCGTCACCAACTTTACCGCCAACGGCCTGTTGGCCCTGGGCGCTTCGCCTGTCATGGCGTACGCCAAGGAAGAGGTGGCGGACATGGCCAGGATCGCCGGCGCGCTGGTGCTGAACATCGGCACGCTGAATGAGGCGGAGGTGGAGGCCATGCTGATCGCGGGCCGGTCGGCCAATCAGCACGGCGTGCCGGTCATTTTCGACCCGGTGGGAGCGGGAGCGACCGCCTATCGGACGAAAACGGCCCAAACGATCATGCGGGAGGTCCGGGTGTCCGTCATTCGCGGCAACGCTGCGGAAATCGCTCATGTGATCGGCGAGAACTGGGCGATCAAAGGTGTCGATGCGGGCGAAGGGAGCGGCGATGCCGTCTCGCTCGCGCATTCGGCGGCGAAGCTGTTGGGCACGACCGTCGTAATCACGGGGAAAGAGGATGTCATCACGGACGGCCGCACCACCTACCTCATCCGCAACGGCCATCCCATCCTGACCAAAGTAACGGGAACGGGTTGTCTGCTCACGTCCGTTCTGGGCGCGTTTGCTGCGGTGGAGAAAGACGTGCTGCTGGCGGGGGCGTCCGCTCTCGTCAGCTATGGCGTGGCGGCGGAGCTGGCTGCTGCCGGCAGAGGAGCGGAGGGGCCGGGACGTTTTCAAATCGAGTTTTTGAATCAACTGGCGCGGATTTCTGCGGACGATGTCCACAGGTACGGAGCGATCGACCGCGTGTAAACCGGGGCGAAAGGAGAATCGACCGAGCGGCGGCCTGACTGCCGTCCCGCTGCTGCGCGAAAAGGGCCCCTTGTGAACAAGGGGCCTTTTCGTTGCCTTCCGAAAGCGGAACCGGTACAATGAAACAAGCGCACGGCCAACATCTTCTCTTTTAACCAGAAAAAAATTTTAAAATACCACTTGAAAAAGCTTTGGAGATGTGATAGATTAATTCTTGCCGATGAGAGAACGGCAAAAACGATCTGGATGGATGTCCGAGAGGCCGAAGGAGCACGATTGGAAATCGTGTAGACGGGGATAACTCGTCTCGTGGGTTCAAATCCCACTCCATCCGCCATCAAACACCTGGCCCGTTGGTGAAGTGGTTTAACACAGCAGCCTTTCACGCTGTCATTCAGGGGTTCGAATCCCCTACGGGTCACCATAGGAAAAGCCCCTGGCCCCTGTCCGGGGGACCCCCCGCAAAGCACTCGGATCTGCTGAGAAGCCTCCGTTTCACTTTGCGGGACGGAGCGGAGGCTTAGCTCAGCTGGGAGAGCATCTGCCTTACAAGCAGAGGGTCGGCGGTTCGATCCCGTCAGCCTCCACCACCTTTATGGGACAACGGCATATGCGGTCGTGGCGGAATTGGCAGACGCGCTAGATTCAGGTTCTAGTGGTGGCAACACCGTGGAGGTTCAAGTCCTCTCGACCGCACCATACCCAATGTCCAAGCTTCAGGAAATGCGCTTTTTTCGAGCGGTTCCGTCACGTGCGGACGTAGCTCAGCTGGTAGAGCGTCGCCTTGCCAAGGCGAAGGCCGCGGGTTCGAGCCCCGTCGTCCGCTCCAGTTCAACACCCTTACATGTTTTGTGCCCTTAGCTCAGCTGGATAGAGCGTTTGACTACGAATCAAAAGGTCGGGAGTTCGAATCTCTCAGGGCACGCCATACGCAAGAGGTGGGAAGTTGGCGCAGCCCGCGTCTCACCTCCACGTCGGGAAGTGGCTCAGCTTGGTAGAGCGCTTGGTTCGGGACCAAGAGGTCGCAGGTTCAAATCCTGTCTTCCCGACCATTCTTTTTCTCATCAGCAACGGGCGGCGCAGAGCGGCATCCGATCTTCTGCGCTGACCGATTATCGCGTGCGGGTGTAGTTCAATGGTAGAACCCCAGCCTTCCAAGCTGGTCGCGTGGGTTCGATTCCCATCACCCGCTCCATATATTTCTGGCGGTGTAGCTCAGCTGGCTAGAGCGTTCGGTTCATACCCGAAAGGTCGGGGGTTCAAGCCCCTCCACCGCTACCATATGTTCATGGCGATCGTGGCGAAGTGGTTAACGCACCGGATTGTGGCTCCGGCATTCGTGGGTTCGATTCCCATCGATCGCCCCATTTTCATGTTCACCAAGGGAAGTCCCCAACCCAGACACATGCGGTCGTGGTGGAATTGGCAGACACACCATCTTGAGGGGGTGGCGGGGCGACCCGTGCGAGTTCGAGTCTCGCCGACCGCACCATCTATTATCAGCAAGCACAGCCCGGTGAGTGCAGCAAATCGCTGCAGGCGCCGGGCTTTTTGGTTTGAGTCGGCTGCTGTACTAGATAAAGCGCTTGATGTCGTTGATCGCCGCGAGATGCAGCCCCTCGTGAAAAATGGTTCGCACCAAAACCTGGGCGATCGTGTGCATGCCCGACTCCGTGGCGGGAAACTCTTCTTCCAGCCGGTGGCCGTACGTCTCCCGGATGAAGCGCGGCTGTTCCTGCAGAAGCTGCCGCAGCGTATCCAGCGAAGGCGGAGTCGCACGCCAGTCCGCCGGTTTCGTGCCGTAGTTGAACCACTCGCGAAAGCCCTCGGGCAGAGGGATCTCTTCCTTGGTCAAATGGATGATCCACAGATACTGGTCAAGGTAGATATGGCCCAGATGCCAGCGAATGTTGTTGGAAAAACCGGCGGGAATGACATCCGCCTGTTCCTCCGTGAGGTGTAAGACGGAATCGAGTGTCGCTTGCCGGTAATCGAGCAGTTGAGTGAACAAAACGTTATGCCGCTTTTCCATGGTCAGGCGTCCCCTTCACTTTCGAAATTTTGTGATGATTCAATTCGCGGCGGTTTCGCCATTTCCTGTCGGGGCGGCAAAACGGATTGGGAGCGGAGAACGCAAAGAAAGCGGGCGTGCTAACCCTGTATCCGGTCGGCACGCCCGCATGGCGTAGGATGCAGAAGCGCTGAACCGTGCAGCGCCTACCCGTACCCGGCGGCTTCCGTTACATCCCGTGCCGGTGCGGCTGCCGGGCGGGGGCGAACAGCCGGTTCCACTTGATCTGCGGCACGGCGATGGCGGCCAGAATCATCAGGACGCCGCCCCACTGGCTGAGGCTGACCTGTTCGCGCAGCACCAGACTGGAGAGCAGCACGACCGTCGGCAGTTCGGCGGCGCTGAGAATGGTCGCCAGTCCGTTGCCGATGCGCGGAACGCCGATCGACAGACAGAGAATCGGGATGGCCGAGCCGAAGCAGGCCACCAGCAGGGCGTACGGCAGGAGCCCGTCCCACAGTCTGCCGTTGATGAGGAAGGTCGGCGGGTAGGCCAGCGACAGGATCAGCGCGGCCAGGCCGATGGAGACGGCGCTGCGCAGGTACGGATTCATGTCCGGCGCCAGCCGTCCGCTGAGAAAGATCACCATGGCAAACGTAAAGCCGGACAGCAGGCCATAGATCAGGCCGGTGAAGCTGACGTCCTTCAGGCCGGTTTCCGCCAGGCCGCTGGCGAGCACGGTGCCGATGCCGAGGAGGACCAGCGAGACCCATTTTTCCGGTCCGGGCCATTTGCGGTCGGCGATCGACTCGATCAGCACGCCGATCCAGGTAAACTGGAAGAGCAGCACGATGGCGAGCGAGGCCGGGATGTCGCTGACCGCCCGGTGATAAAACAGGCTGGTGCCCGCCATCATCAGGCTGGACGGCAGCAGGATCAGCAGGTGGAGCAGTCGAAACCGCTCCCTGGACAAGAACAGCGCGACGACGGACATGATCAGCGCGCCGAACACGAGCTGCCCGCCGCTTAATTCGTATGGGGTAAAACCGGCGTGAAAGGCGAATTTCATGATGACGGAGAGCACGCCGTAGCTGCACGCTCCGGCCAGGACGAGCAGCACGGATCGCCAGTATGTCATGAGCGAACGTTCCTTTCCTGTGACAAAACATAAGAGTGTGAGCCTATTGTACAATAGATTCGGAAATGATACAATAAAAGTTTATGTATCGCTTCATCTGGCTGCCGTGATAATTCGTTACCATGCTAAACAACTGCCTTGGCAGCGCGCGAACATGTGCCGGCCGTGACGCCCGGGACCGGTATGCTGCTTGTGAATAGATAGCTGTTCCGGCCTGCTTCGGCTACACTAGAGATGACAAGAGAGAATGATGGAGGCAGGAGAGATGAGGAAGGGTGTCTTCTACGCGGTGGCCGCCTATTTGGCCTGGGGATTGCTGCCGCTCTATTGGAAGGTGTTTCAGGAAATGGCCGCGTGGGAAATTCTCGCCCACCGGATCGTCTGGTCCGTCTTTTTTGTCGCCCTGCTGCTGTTTGTGACGAAGCGCTGGCGGCAGATGAAGGAGGCCGTTTCCACGGCGAAGGAAAGGGGCGCGCTCTTCCTGTGTTCGCTGTTTGTCAGCGCCAACTGGTTGATTTTCATCTGGGCGGTCAACAACGGCAACGTGATGGAAACCAGCCTCGGGTACTACATCAACCCGCTGCTGAACGTGCTCTTTGGCGTCTTGTTCCTCAAAGAGCGGCTGGGAAAGGGGCAGTGGACAGCCATCGCGCTGGCCGCGGCCGGCGTCTCCGTGATGACGGTGCATTACGGCAGGGTGCCGTGGGTCGCCATTTCCCTCGCGTTGACGTTCGCCTGCTACGGACTGGTCAAAAAGATGATCAAACTGGAAGCGATCGTCAGTCTGGCCTGGGAAACGCTGGTGGTGGCACCGCTTGCGCTGGGGTATCTGGTGACGCTGCACGTCAGCGGGACGGATACGCTTTCCCACGTGGCGGGCTGGCAGATTGCGCTGTTGACCCTGTCCGGCGTGGCGACGGCCCTGCCGCTCTACTGGTTCGCCCAAGCCGCCAAGCTGCTGCCGCTGTCCACGGTTGGATTTATCCAGTACCTGGCCCCGTCAATCTCGCTGTCCATGGCGGTCTTCCTGTTCGGCGAGAAGTTTACCAACATCCACCTGGTCAGCTTCGGCCTGATCTGGAGCGCGCTGATCGTGTTCACGGTCAGCACGATGCGGAAAAAGCCGGTTCCCGCACAGCGGCCGGTGGAGCTGGCGATCAAAAAGGAAGCGTAAAACAAAAAAACTCCAATCTGTCCCGATTGGCGGACGGATTGGAGTTTTTTGCTGTCAGGCTTTTTGCAGGCTGCGGTATGCGCCGTGATGCGTCGGTCCGACGTATTGGTTGAGCGGGAAGGAGTGGCGGATCGCTTCGGTGATGAACGCCTTGGCTACCGCTACCGCCTCGCGTACCGATTTGCCTTTGGCCAGCTCCGCACAGATGGCGGCGGAGTAGGTGCAGCCGGCGCCGTGCGTGTAGGTGGTGTTGATCCGCTCGCCTTCCAGAATGTCAAACGTGTGGCCGTCGTACAGGACGTCAATCGCTTTTTCGTGCGCGAGCTTGCCGCCGCCTTTCACCAGCACGTAGGCCGCCCCTTTGTCGTGAATGCGCTTGGCGGCTTCTTTCATGTCGTCGACGGTTTTCAGCGCCCCCATTTGGCTCAACTGACCGGCCTCAAACAGGTTGGGGGTAACGACAGTGGCCCGGGGAACGAGGACGTCGCGCAGGCTGGCCGCCACTTCCGGGTGAAGCACTTCGTCCGCCCCCTTGCAGACAAGCACCGGGTCGACGACGACGTTCTTCAATTGGTATTGATCGATTTTCCTGGCCGCCAGCTCGATCAGCTCCGTCGTGCCCAGCATGCCGGTTTTCACGGCGTCGACGCCGATGCCGGAGAGGACCGTTTCCAACTGCTTCTCCAGGGTGCCGAGGTCGATTGGAAACACCTCGTGAAACCAGGAATTGTGCGGATCTTGGGCAACAATCACGGTCAGGGCGGTCATTCCGTAGACGCCCAGCTCCTGAAACGTCTTCAGGTCGGCCTGGATGCCGGCGCCGCCGCTGGTGTCAGATCCCGCGATGGTTAACGCTTTGCGAATCGTCATGGCAGATGTCTCCCTTTGCAGCCGCAACTGGTGGTGCGGTTCGTTCTGTTCTACCTAAATTGAAGAGGAAAACAAGAGCGGTGTCAATACGTTCGCCCGATGAAAAAACGCCTCTCCGGCGGGGAGAAGCGTTCCGTGATCCTGGGCGGTTTTCTATGTAGGTTTTCTCTATTAGACAGATGCAATGTGATGGAACGAGAAGGTGATCGGGGTGGACATGGCCTTGGCGCGCTGCGAGGCGAGGCGCTTGGCCTCTTTGGCTGCCTCAAACATGCTGGGTGCCTTGATGATTTCAATCCATTGACGTGACGCCGTCTCAAACAAAAACCGATAGATTCTCATCGTCAATCTGCCCTCTCTCGTTTTTGTTCACACCTTTATTGTATCAACGCGCTGGAAGCATTAGGTTACCGGGGTGTTACATTTTCTTGAAGAAAGTGTTGCTGTTGCGTGAACAAGAAAAGTTTTTCCAGCGCTTCGTTACGTTTTTCCTGTTTTTGCGTCTATAGATAAAGGATGCCAATTTTACACGGAACGACAAACGAGGTGGAAAACGAGATGGCCAACGGAACAGGCGAATTGACGGTGACGGGCGTCAATCACAGCTACGGGACGGGCAAGATCAAGGTTCCCGTGCTGTTCGACATCAATCTGCACGTCGACAAAGGGGAGTTTGTCGCCCTGTGCGGATCGTCAGGATCGGGCAAGTCGACGCTGTTGAACCTGCTGGCCGGTTTGACCAAACCGGACGAGGGGAGCATTTTCGTCAACGGGGAAGAAATCTCCCGCTTCAGCGAGAACGAACTGTGTCTGTTTCGCCGGCGATGCATGGGCTTTATTTTTCAATCGTACAACCTGCTGCCCAACCTGACCGCGCTGGAAAACGTGGAACTGCCGCTGATTTTTGCCGGCGAAAGCCGAAAAAGCAGACGGGCCAAAGCAAAGGAGATGTTGGAGCGGGTCGGGTTGGAAGGACGGATGGACCACAAGCCGAACGAATTGAGCGGCGGCCAGCAGCAGCGGGTGAGCATCGCCCGCGCCCTGGTCAACCAGCCCAGCATTGTGCTTGCCGACGAACCGACCGGGAATCTGGACAGCAAAACCGAGCAGGAAATCCTGGAGCTGATGAGGCGGATGAACCGCGAAAACGGCACGACGTTTATCATCGTCACCCACGAACAGGAAGTGGCGGAACAGTCCGACCGCGTCATCTATCTGCAGGACGGACGGGTCGTGCAAAAACGGACGAAACCGGCATGAGAGAGGGTATGAGGTGAACCTACTGTGAAACTACTGGATTCGTTTCGCATCGTCTGGCGAAACTTGTGGCGCATGAAGCTGCGCACGGCGCTCACCTCCGTGGGCGTCATGATCGGGACGGCCGCCATTGTGGCGATGATCGCCCTCAGTCTGGGACTGAAGGAAAACGCCGTCAAGAGCCTGGAGAACTTCGGCAACCTGACGGAGCTGGACGTGCAGCCGGCCTTTTTCGATTACGAAAAGGACGAGCCCATCCCGGACGATCAGCGGAAAAAGCTGAACATGGACGCGGTGCGGGAGATCAAGGGCATATCCGGGGTGGCGGCGGTCATGCCGATCAAGCGGATACAAGGGGAAGCCAAGCTGAAAGTGGGCAGGCGGGAAGGGTTTATCGAGGTGATCGGGGTGGACGCGCTCGAATCGGCCGCCTACCGCAAGAATGACGTGGAAAAAGGCAGCTACCTGAGCGGATCGCCGCAGGAAATCGTCGTGGCCTATCACGTTGCCGGCAATTTGCGGGACGTGGAAAAGGAACGGCGGGAAGCGCGGCGGAGAAGCGCGGACGCCAACCGGGGCGGGGGAGCGGAGATGATGCCGCCTCGCTTCGGGAGGGGCGAGGAGGCCCCCCAATCGTTCAATCTCGTCGACAAGACGGCTACGATCGTGCTGACGCGCGAGTACCGGATCGATGACGAGCCGCACTTCGAAAAGAAGGAAGTCCGCGTGAGAGTCGTCGGCCAACTGCGGCAGTCGGAAAACCGCCGCTACGGAAACGCCGTCTATGCGCCGCTCGGCCTGGTGAAAGAGATGAACGACTGGCTCAACCGCAGCCGGGGGGACGAATTCGGCGATGGCGGCGGCAGCACCCGGCGCACCCGCGAGACTGCGCAGCAGGACAGCTTTGAGTTTGACGAGATGACGGTGAAGGTGGAGTCGCGCGAGAAGGTGGAGAGCGTCGTAAAGGCGCTGCAGGAACGCGGGTTTGAAGTCTGGTCGCCCGCCCGCGAACTGGAGCAGATCAACAAGTTCTTCTTCGTCATCCAGATCGTGCTGGGCGGGATTGCCGCTGTCTCGCTGCTGGTCGCCACGATCGGCATCGTCAACACGATGATCATGTCCATTCTGGAGCGGACCAAGGAAATCGGCATCATGAAGGTCATCGGCGCCACCGTGTACAACATCCGCTGGCTGTTCCTGATGGAATCGGGCTTCATCGGATTGATTGGCGGACTGGCCGGCCTCGGCATCGCCTGGGGAGCGGTGGAACTGGTCAACTACTTCGGGGAAGCGGGTGGAATCATGAGCAGCCTCAACATCGGCTTCGGCGGACCGGAGGGAGAGGAGAAGCTGCGCCTTGCCGTCATCCCGTCGTGGCTGTCGCTGTTCGCCATCGGGTTTTCGTTTGTCATCGGTTTGCTGGCGGGCATTTTCCCGGCCATCCGCGCCTCCCGGTTAAGCGCGCTGCAAGCCATTCGATCTGAATAAAGAATGTGGGGATAGGGAGTATGAACAAGAAAACGTGGATCATTCTTTCGGCAGTCGTTGTCCTGTTGGGCGGAGGAGGATACGCCGGCTATCACTATCTCGGATCCAAAGACGCCGCCGCCGAACAGCCGCAGGAGGGGCCGCCCTCCTTTCCCACCGCAGTCGTGGACAGGGGGGACGTGAAAAAGACCATCTTTGCCTCCGGGACCGTGGAAGCGAAGGCACGCGAAGAGGTAAAACCGGAACTGGCCGGCAAGGTGGAGCAGGTCTTTGTGAAAGAGGGGCAGCGCGTGAACAAAGGGGATCCGCTGTTCTCCATCGACAGCACGGACGCCGCCCTGGAGCTGCAAAAGCAGGAGCTGAGCATTGTCCGCGCCCAGAGGGAACTGAACGATTTGAAAAAACGGAAGGACAGGATTGCCTTTTCCATGGGCGGCAAGGTGAAGGAAGTGCTGGTCAAGGAAGGGGATACGGTGACACCGGAGACCGTGGTCGCCAAACTGGTCGACACCGATCACCTGAAGATTACCGGAAAGTTTTCCGCCTTTGAAGCGGAGCACTTCAAGGTGGGACAAAAGGTGAAAGTGTTTATCTCGGCGTCGATGATCTTTCTCGACGGTACGGTTACCAAGGTCGACCTGATCGGGAAGAAGGAAAAAGGCGTCGGCGGGGTCCACGACGTGGAGGTGCTGGTGAAAAAGCCCGGAGCGCTGTACGTGGGAGACCTGGGAGAAGTGCAGTACGTCGACCCGAACGGCGTTCTGTTCGCCAGCCAGATGGCGACGCCGTTTGAAGACCCGGACGTCGTGGAGGTCGTGGCCGGCACCCACGGCAAGGTCGGCAAGGTGGAAGTGGAAAACGGCGACGAGGTCAAGGCAGGCCAACTGCTGGCGAAAATGGACATGTCCGCCTCCGAACTGGACCTGAAGGAGAAGGAACTGGCCTTGAAGGAGTTGCTCTTGACCCTGGAGCAGAAGAAGCGGGAGATCGCGAAAAAGCGGGTGACGGCGCCGATCAGCGGGGTGATTACCAAGCTGGAGGTCAAACCGGGCGAGACGCCGGACTCCGGCAAGCCGGCCGCGGTCATCATGGACAGCAGCGCCGTGTATTTTGTGGCGGCTGTGGATGAAATCGACATTCCGTCCATCCGGGTGGGGCAGACGGCCGAGGTGTACGTGACGGCGTTTGGCAACAAGCCGTTTACCGGCACGGTGGTGGACGTGCCCAAAGAGGGGACGAAAGAGGACAAGTCGGTCCGCTTCGCGGTGAAAATCGAGCTGACCGACGCCGCCGAGATGAAGCACGGAATGACCGGCGACTGCGACATTTACGTGGAGAAGAAGGAAAACGTGCTCCGGCTGCCGCTGCAGGCGGTCGACGTGCTGGAGGACGGCAAGGGAACCGTCATGGTGAAGGATCCGAAAACCGGGGAGCCGACGCCGAAAGAAGTGGAGATCGGCATCGAAGGGTCGGAATTCATCGAAATCAAGAGCGGCATCGCGGAAGGCGAGGAAGTGCTGATGATGAACGGCGGCGAAGGCATGTAGCACGGCCGTATCCGCACGTCCCCGGCTCAAAAGGAACCCGCCTGCTTGTGCCATTGCGGCAGAGCAGGCGGGTTGTTTGATTGGCAGCCGTACGCAGCCGATCCGCTTTACGGCAGCGGCCTTTGCTCGTGCGGCTTGAGGGCGGCGACCCTGATCCGGCTGTAGTCCAAGACCCAGGAGCCGTCGCGGAACAAGGTGGGCCGCAGCCGATCGGCGATCATCGTGCAGGTCTCGTCCTTTTCCTGCGGCGGCATGTCGGCAAAAAACGGGCCGCAGAACGCATCCAGCCAGTGGCGCAGCCCCTGTTCCCCGTCCGGAAGCGGTGTGGGCCGTTCGAAGTGCTGCGCCAGTTTGACGACAAAGCCCTGCCGTTCCAGAAGCGAGGTGTAGGCGCCGATGCCGGGGAAGTACCAGGGGTTGCGGCTGTCCGCATCGCGCCCCTTGTCTGCCAGGACGGCGCGGATGGCCTGGACGACCCGTTCCACGTTGCCCGCTCCGCCAAACTCGGCCACGAACCGTCCGCCCGGCTTGAGCGCCAGCCACACCTGGCGGATGACGGCTTCCGGCCGCTTCATCCAGTGCAGGGCGGCGTTGGAAAAGACGGCGTCAAACGGTTCCTCCGTCACGAACGTCTCGGCGTTGGCGACGAAAAACCGCAGCGCGGGGTATTTGCTCCGCGCCGTGTCAATCATGTCGGCGGACAGGTCCATTCCCGTCGGCACAGCCCCGGCCTTGGCCATCTCGGCGCAGAGATCGCCCGTTCCGCAGCCCAGGTCGAGAATCGTTTCCCCCGGCTGCGGCTGAAGCCATTCCAGCACGCCTTTGCCAAACCGGGAGACAAAGTCCATCTTGCCGTCGTACAGCCGTGCGTTCCAGCGGTTCTCTACATGCATGGAAAATCCCTCCTTGGTATGGTTGTACCAGTGGAGGGTTTATTCGTCAAATCTATAAAAAGTATAAAGTCTATAGTTATTTCCTATTTATGCTGCTATATCCGGTCAAGATACAGCGTGGTTACAGAGGTGGAGTCGCCGTTTTCGATTTCTTCCTCCGTCGCCTCTTCTTCCAGCTCGTCCATCTCCATCCCGGGCGCGATGGTCGGTTCGTGCTTCGGATTGCGCTCGTCCGTCCGCTTGTCCATCGATCCTGCCTCCTTTCGCTTGGGCTGTCCCTAGCGTTTGCCAGCAGCGGGGGCATTATGCCTGTCCCGGCGGCCGCCTTGTGGAGGGATGGCGAAAGCAGTACGATAAAACCAAGGAAAGATGCCGGGTGTCGGCAGGGAGGAGGAACGTATGGAACCGATTGTGCTGCGCGGCCATCATCTGCTGTGCGTTCACGGGTTTCAGGGGATGGGGTACAGCCCCGCGTTTGTCGCCAAAATGGGGGAAATCGTCGAGCGGATCCGCGATCCCCGGCAGGATTTTCCCATTCGGGTGGTGCGGGGATTCGACGACACGTGCCAGGCGTGTCCCAACAAGGGAGCGGAACGGTGCGAAGCTTCTCCCGATTCGGAAGAGCACGTGCAGACGCTGGACCGCAACGTTCTGGCCCATCTGGGATTGACGGCGGGAGAGGTCTACCTCAAATCGGAACTGGTGGAGCGCACCCGCCGCCTGGTGGAACCGGACGATCTGGCCTTCCTGTGCGCCGGATGCTCCTGGTACGAATACGGCGTGTGCCGCGAGGGCATCGCCCGCTTGCGCCAGACGCAGGCCGCCAGCAGGCAGGAGCGGAAATCCGCCCCATAGCGGGAAAGGAGAGAGGAATCGTGACGGACGAAGAGCGCGGCGTATTGGAAAAGCTGGGGTTCCGGTTGGAGGACGGCGCGGTGAAACATCTCAAGCTGGGGATCGTAGAACGATGTGAGGTCTTTGAGGGATTTGCTTCCCTCGCGGAGCTGGAGGCCTTTGCAAAGGCGATGCTGCGCACCCGCTGTCGGCTGCGCAAAACGGCCGCACAGCCAGGCGGCGAGAGGCAGACGCGTGACAAAAGGAGATGAGTTGAGTCGGAATGGAGACGAGAGAGTTGCTCTTGCGGGCGTTGGACGAAGTGGAAGCGTGGGAACGGGACCAGAAGGACCTGTGGTTCTGGGAAAAGCTGGGCCGGCTGCCGTTTGTGCTTTTGGACCGCGTTACGCCCGCCGTCGTCAGGGAGAAGCTGGGGACGGCTGTCGATGAAATGGCCGCCTTTCTGGAGCAGGGGGGTACCTATCTGGTAAGCGACGAGTCAGTGTATGCGCGGTTCCAGGAGGCCCAGCCGGGAACGGGACGGCCCAAGCAGGAGGACGTCAAGAGATTGCCGCTGGTCACCATGGACAAGGTGGCAGCGGAAATGGTGGCATCCCGCGCCGCGTTTGCCACGGTGCAGGGAGCGACAACGGGGTTTGGCGGGCTGTTCACCCTGGCGATCGACGTCCCGCTGCTGTTGGGCACCTCGCTCAAGGTGCTGCAGGAGATGGCGCTCTGTTACGGATACCGCCCCGAGGAGAAGCGGGAGCGGCTGTTCATCGTCAAATGCCTGCAGTTTGCCTCTTCCGACATCGTCGGCAAGCGGGCGATCCTGGAGGAGCTTTCCCGCTTTGACGAGCCCGAAAGACAGCGGGATGTCATCGCCCAACTGCAGGGCTGGCGGGAAGTGGTGGTGACGTACACGGAAAACTTCGGCTGGAAAAAGCTGTTTCAGATGGTGCCGGTGGCGGGCATGCTGTTTGGCGCTTACCTGAACCGCTCCACCGTGCAGGATGTGGCGGAAACGGGCCGGATGCTGTACCGCAAGCGGCGGATTCTGGAGCGGCTGCGGCAGGAGGAAGCCGGAGCCTGACGGGCAGGATGTCCCGCGCACTCCGGCTTTCCCCGCTGCCTGAGCAGCACAGGACAGGCCGCGTGATTTCGGCTATTTAAGTCCACTCCTCGCGCGTGATCGCGAAGATCAGGTGGTCTTCCCAAACGCCGTTGATCTGCAGATACCGAAGCGACAGCCCTTCCCGGCGGAAACCGGTCTTTTCCAGCACGCGGATGGAGGCCCCGTTGCGGGGCATGACCGCCGCCTGTACGCGGTGCAGCCCGGCTTCCGCGAACGCGAATCGCAGCGCCTGCCGGACGGCCTGCGTCATGCAGCCGCGGCCGCTAAGGGACTGGTCGAGATAATAGCCCATGGTGGCGTTTTGCCAGGCGCCCCGGACGACGTTGGAAAGGTTGACGCGGCCGATCAGCTCGTCGTTCTCCCGCAGAAAAACGCCAAAGGCGTAGGCGGTTCCCGCCGCGAAGTCGCGCTCGGCGGCCGCCAACTGCTCCCGCTGTCCCTCCAGGGTGAGAAACGACGCGGGGCGGATCGGTTCAAACGGTTGAAAAAACGCCTGATTGCGGACGCGCAGCGCCAACATGGCCGGCGCGTCTTCCGCCGTCAGGGGGCGGATGTACACGCTTTGTGCCAGCGAAGACATGGAGCGGTCCTCCTTTTCTCCGGACGGAATCTGGGGACCGTCAGTGTACCACGTTTGCGGCCGCCTGAAAAGACGGTCCCGGCAGATTGCGCCAGGACCGTATGGATGCGGGCGCGCACCGCTGCTCCGCTACGCCAGCGACTGCGCGAACGAACGGCCGAATTCCCGGCAGGTTTCCTTCTCCTGGACGGACGGGGACAGTTCCACCTTCAACCCGTTCAACGGGACGTCCGCGCCCAGCGAGGTCACTTTTTCCAGCAGAATGTCGACAGCGGCTCCCACTTTTTCGTAGCCGGAGTCGCAAGAGCCGAATACAGCCGCTTTTTTGCCCCGCAGGTCAAGCCCTTCCATCTCTTCGTAAAAATCCAGAAACTCGTCCGGCAGCTCCCCGTCTCCCCACGTGTAGGCGCCCAGCACGATGCCGTCATAGTCGGCCAATTCGGAAGCGGAGCAGTCCACCACTTCCTTGACCTCCGGTTCGATTCCCGCCGACCGAATGCCTTCGACGATCGCATCGGCCATCTCCCGGGTGTTTCCTGTCATGCTTGCATAGACCAGTATGATCGTTTTCATAAGCCCTCCAAACAGATAATGGTTATCATTTTCAACTACAAGATAATGAAAATGATTATCGTTGTCAACAATTATCTGTTTCCCCTCTTTTCCATTCAGAGGTTGCCACCCGGGGAGGATTTTGATAGAGTAAAAGGAAATTCCATAACGTATCTACAAATAGAGGTGCGCTGCGGAAGAGTACGTCTTGCCGAAAAACGCGGGGGGCGTGGGAAGACGGAAAGGCCAAGGCGCCGAAGTTCTGGCCGTACCCCTCGGACGGCGAGGGCTGGGGTTCCCGTGAACAACGGTCGCCCTGTCATGAAAGGCACGGCCTTTCGTGGAGCGCTATTTACGGTTTGCTTTCAGGTATCAAAAAGCAATGAGGATAGCGTCTGCACTCATTGCTTTTTCTACATTTCCACATACAGTGTCATGGAGGAGATTCACAGTGAACATGATGGATGCGCATGAAATTATCTCGTTTATCCAAAAAAGCGAAAAGAAAACGCCGGTGAAGGTATACCTGAAAGGAGACCTGGACGGCATCGATTTCGGCGCAAACGCCAAAACGTTTATCAGCAACGGCACAGGCGTGGTCTTCGGCGAATGGAAGGAGATCGAGCCGGTGCTGGAGCAGCATAAGGACAAAATCGCCGATTACGTGGTGGAAAGCGACCGCCGCAACTCCGCCATCCCGCTTCTGGACACGAAAGGCATCCAGGCGCGCATCGAGCCGGGCGCGATCATCCGCGACCAGGTGAGCATCGGCAACAACGCCGTGATCATGATGGGGGCGGTGATCAACATCGGCGCCGTCATCGGCGAAGGCACGATGATCGACATGAACGTGGTCGTCGGCGGACGCGGCACCATCGGGAAAAACTGCCACATCGGCGCCGGTGCGGTGATCGCGGGCGTAATCGAACCGCCGTCCGCGCAGCCTGTCGTGATTGAAGACGACGTGGTGGTCGGCGCCAATGCGGTGATTCTGGAAGGCGTTCGCGTCGGCAAAGGTTCCGTCGTGGCCGCCGGCGCGGTCGTCATCGAGGACGTTCCGCCGAACGTGGTCGTGGCCGGCACTCCGGCGCGCATCATTAAACAGATTGACGAAAAAACACGCTCCAAGACGGAGATCAAGCAGGAGCTGCGGCAGCTGTAGGAGCGTGAGTGAGAAGATGGCTACGGACTGGCGTTCGCTCGACGAACAGTACATTGTCTCGACGTACAAACGGCTGCCGATCGCAATTGCCAAAGGAGAGGGCAATTACCTGTACGACACCGACGGCCGGGTGTATCTGGACCTGTTTACCGGATTGGCCGTCAACGTGCTGGGCCACTCCCATCCGCGGATTGTCCAGGCGCTCCGGGAGCAGGGCGAGCGGTTTCTGCACATCTCCAACGTCTTTCTCAACCCGCCGGCGATCCGGCTGGCGCAGCGGCTGATCGACAACACCATCCCCGGCAAGGTCTTTTTCTCCAACTCCGGGGCGGAGGCGACGGAAGCGGCGATCAAGCTGATCCACAAATGGACGAAAGCGGAGGGGGCCGGCCGGACGGGGATCGCCGTCCTGCGCAACAGCTTCCATGGGCGCACGCTGGGGGCGGTGCGGCTGACGCGGCAGCCCCACGTCTATCAGGATTTTCCCCAGCCCGACTTTCCCGTCTACGAGCTGGATGCGGAAGACGCGGAACAGCTTCGCGCGGTCTGCCGGAACGAGAAGCCGGCGGCCCTCCTGATGGAGCCGGTGCTCGGCTCCGGCGGCGTGGTGCCGCTCTCCGAAGCGTATTTGCGGGAAGCGGAGGCGATCTGCCGGGAAGAGGGCGTGCTGTTTGCCATGGATGAAATCCAGACCGGCATGGGCCGTACGGGCCGTCTGTTTGCCTATCAGCACGCAGGGGTGACGCCCGATTTGATCCTGTTTGCCAAAGGAGTGGGCGGCGGCCTGCCGCTCGGTGGGGTGATCGCCGGCCAACGGCTGATGAATCTGTTCAAGCCGGGGGATCACGGCACGACCTTTGCGCCCTCGCCGCTCTCCGCCGCGCTGGGCAACGCGGTGCTGGACGAATTGCTCGACCCGGCCTTCCGCGCCCATGTGAGCGACGTGATCGGCTACCTGTGGGGACGTCTGGAAGAGCTGAGACAGCGCCTGCCGGAGCAGCTTCAGGCGCTGCGCGGCAAAGGCATGATGGTGGGCATTCCGCTGCACGCGACGCCCGAAGAAGCGGCCCGGCTGCAGCAAAACCTGCTGGCCGAGGGCATCCTCGTCGACGTGACGCAAAAGACGATCGTCCGCCTGCTGCCTCCGCTCACCTTGACGCGGGCGGATGTGGACCGGTTTGTGGATGTGTTTGCCCGCCAACTGACGGCGCTCGGCACCGGAAAGGAAGTGTAGAGGGATGACCGATTCCCCGTTTGTGCGGATTCGCCGCGACCTGCATCAAATTCCCGAACCCGGTTTTGCGGAGTACAAAACGCAGCGCTATCTGCTGGACTATCTGGAGCGGCTGCCGCAAGAGCGCCTGCAGATCAAGACCTGGCGCACCGGCATCCTCGTCAGGGTTAACGGGCTTCATCCCAAGCGGACGATTGCCTGGCGGGCGGACATGGACGGTCTGCCGATTCGGGAGGAGACGACCTATCCGTTCCGCTCCACGCACGAGGGGTACATGCACGCCTGCGGCCACGACATGCACATGGCGATCGGGCTGGGCATTCTGACCCATTTTGTTCACCATCCCGTCGATGACGATCTGCTCTTCGTGTTCCAGCCGGCCGAAGAAGGACCGGGCGGCGCCAAGCCGATGATGGAGAGCGAGGCGTTTGCCGAGTGGCGGCCCGACTGCATCTTTGCCCTGCACATCGCGCCGGAGTACCCGGTGGGGCACATCGCCACCAAGCCGGGCATCCTGTTTGCCAACACCTCGGAGCTGATGATCGAGCTGACCGGCAAAGGGGGGCACGCGGCCTTTCCCCACAAGGCAAACGACATGGTGGTGGCGGCCAGCCATCTGGTGACGCAGCTTCAGTCGATCGTGGCCCGCAACATCGACCCGCTCGATGCGGCCGTCGTGACGGTGGGCAAAATCGAAGGGGGCACCAAGCAGAACATCATCGCGGAAACGGCGCGGCTGGAGGGGACGATCCGGACGCTGTCGCTGGAGTCGATGGCCCGGGTGAAAAGCCGCATCGAGGCGCTGGTCAAAGGCGTCGAAGCGGGATTCGAGTGCACGGCCACCATCGATTACGGCTGCGGGTACTGCCAGGTGTACAACCATGAGGCGCTGACCGAGCGGTTCATGGAATGGGTGGGCACCCAGCGCCCGGACATCACGCCGATCCGCTGCAGCGAAGCGATGACGGGGGAAGACTTCGGCTTTTTCCTGTCGGAAATCCCCGGCTTTTTGTTCTGGCTCGGGGTGAATACGCCCTACGGCCTGCACCATGCGAAAATTGAACCGGACGAGCGGGCGATCGACATCGCCATCAGTCTGGTGACGGACTATCTGACCTGGCTGTCCGGGCAGGAGGAATGGCCGATCTGAGCAGGACCAGCTGGTCCTTGCCGTGATCGTTTCGGCCTGGCTGCGATAACACGCGCGCGAAAATCCGTTCATCGATAAGCGACTCCAATCGAGTCGCTTTTCATTTTGCTCATTTACAAGCATGACTGCCGGGCGTATAATGAGAATCATCTTCATTGATAATAACTCTCATTATCATCCGCTTATATGCGTCAACGGCAGGAGGAGGAGTTTCCTTGGCAAGAAAACCGCTTTCCGTATTGCTGGCAACCGCCTTGCTGGCAGGGTGCACCCCGGAGGCGCCGTCAGGCACCAACCAGTCCGCACCGCAGCCCGCGGGCCAGGCGGCCGGCACCAAAGCACAGGGTCTGCGCGTGGAAAAGACCGATTACCGCTTTGACACGGCGGCCAACATGTTTGCCTATTCCGAGTTTGAACTGTCAGGCGAACCGCTCGCGGAGTCGCTGGGGCTTGACCTGGACCTGCTGGATGCGGGCAAGCCGGACAGCCCCACCCCGTTTGACTACACGGCCGGAATCGAGTCCTACGAGTATTCCGAAGAGGCGATGTACGAAGTGGTGGAAAAGTCCGGCTTGGGCCTGCATCTCGTCAACGGTCCCGTCAACGTCAAGCGGGCCGGAGCCAACGACCCGCGCAAGGCGCTGGCGGAGCGCTATTTCGCGCTGGCCAAAGCGGTCGGCTACACGCCGGAGGAGCTGTTTCAAAACATGTTCCCCACGTTTGTCGAATACGCGTCCGGCGATCCGCACTACGTGACCAAGGTGGACACCAGCAAGTTCGCCGACGGGGAAGACGGACGCTACATTCCCAAATACCAGGTGGACTTCGCCACGCTGCGCTGGGACCGCGGCCGGATGGAGCGGGTGCTGACCCCGTCCGCGCTCGGCGGGACCTATCTGAAGCAGGCGCTTTGGCTGGGTGACTTTTTGGGCGGATTCCACACGGTGGACAAGGACGAAGAACTGGAGGCCGCCTCGCCCGACCAGGACAAGGACCCCAATATCCGCCTCGGCGTCAGCACGGCGGACGGCTTGCAGGGGGTGCTGCTCGCGGAGGGCGTCTGGAACAAGCTCGCCTTCATGCGTGACCGACTGTTTCTGGAAGCGGCCAGCGGCAAGCTGGGGGCCACGCCGGGAACGAAATACGATCCGGCCAAGGGGCTTGTCTACCTTCCCCACGCCATCCAGGTGACGGAAGACGGCAGCACGGAATTCCCCGGCGTCAAGGAGCTGAAGGTCACCGACAAACGCAGCCTGCTGCAGGACCAATGGCTGATGATGTGGGCCGCTTCCGAATTTTTCGGCACGTCCGATCAGCGGCCCGCCAACCAAAATCAAAACCCGGCGTTTCGCGCCGTGTTTGACGGCGACCCGTTCCCGAAAGCGCCGGCGGCCAACCTGGACAATCAAATCGCAAACGACGTGAAGGCGGACGATCCGTATTCGCTCAACCGGGACATTTTGTACACCCTGTTTGCCAACCTGGAGGCGATGCACTGGAACGCCAGGGAGCAGACGCTGGTGGACGAACACTCCGGGGAGGCGAACGGGCAGGGCGATCACGCCGACACCTTCCAAATCGGATACGCCCTGGAGGCGCTGCGCCTGTTCCAGCGGGCGGTCGACGGCATGCCGCTGGGATACGCGAGCGGTGAAGCGGCGCAAGGCTTGGGTACGCCGGAGGGGAAAAAGGCGCTGGGCATGATCAAGGCGCAGGCCGACTTTATCCTCACCAAGCTCTTGGACGAACAGGACGGCCTGGTGGCAAACGGCTACCGCATCGGCTCGGGCCGGGATGGCGACGCCAAGACGCTGAAGGCCCAACTGGGGGCCATCCGCGGTTTGACGGCGGCGTTTCTGGCGACCAAGGAGGAGAAGTACCGGGATGCCGCCCGCAAGCTGTTCGACCAGACGGTGAAAACGTTCTGGGACGACGGGGCGTCCGCTTTTCGCGACGCAGTCGGCAAGGAGAACGACTACGCCTACGATCCGTACCTGGCAGGCGCCGTCTCCGCCGGGCTGCGCCTCGGCATGCTCAACCTGGTCAACACGGACGCGGACAAGGAAAAATACCCCTCGCTCGAACTGGGCAAGCTGACCGACATGTACACCCGCTTTTTCAAGACAGTGGTCAACGGCCCGACGCTGGAGGACGGGATGCAGGCGAGCGAATTCTGGGATACGGGCGACTACTACAAGGAAACGTCCGACTCGCCGGACAATACGGACAAGGACACCGTGCCGCAGATTCAGGCGGTCGTGGGCAAACACGGCCCGTACGGCATCGCCCCCGTACTTCTGCCGGTTACGGTGAAGAAGCCGTAGGAGGGGTCAGTCGTGGAAAACAAACAGAAAAAGCGGTTCACATGGATAGGGTGGGGGCTGATTGCGGCCCTTGCCCTTTCCGCTTGCAGCACGACTGACGAAGCGGTCGGGGGACCTGACAGCGAATCGAGAAAAACGCCTGCGGAAAGCCGGCCGATCGCCATCACCCGCGACGGCACAGCGGTGGTCACGGCCAACATCGACGTGCCGACGATCACGCTGGTGGACGTGAAAAAACGGGCCGTGACCGCGGAGATCCCGGTCGGGCGGGAGCCGCGCAGCGTCGCCCTCTCGCCTGACGACCGGCGCGCCTACGTGGCGGCGATGCACGACGATCGGGTGGACGTGGTCGATCTGGAAAAACGACAGGTGATCGCCTCCGTCCCGGTGGCCCATCAGCCGTTTGCCGTCGTCACCAGTCCCGACGGCAAGCGGGTCTACGTCAGCTCCTACCGCGGAGGGGTCATCAGCGTGATCGACACGTCCACCAACCGGGTGGTCCGCGAGCTTCCGGTAGAGCGGGAACCGCGCGGCCTGGCGCTGAACGCGGACGGTTCGGAGCTGTACGTCAGCCACTACCTCAACGGCCATGTGAGCGTGATCGACACCGCCGCCTGGAAGGTGAAAGGCACGGTGGCGCTGGCCGAGACGCCGGAACCGCCCAATCACGACCAAAAGGTGAGCCAGGGGGTGCCCGGCATGGTGGAAAACATGACGTTTTCCCCGGACGGAAAAGAGCTGTGGCTGCCCCATATCCTGACCAACACAGACACGCCGATCCAGTTTGAGTCCACCATCTTTCCGACGGTGTCGGTGATCGACACGACGGCGCGGAAGGAGCGGGTGGAGGAGCGGAAGCACCTGTTCAAGCAGATGAACATCGTCAACGTGAAAAACGAGACGGAGATCGTCTCCAACCCCGCCGACGTGGCCTTTCTGCCGGACGGCAGCAAAGCGTTTGTGGTCATGGGCGGAAGCGAGGACCTGATGACCTTCGACCTCCGGCGCGGCGGACGGGTGACGCAGCTTCTGCGCCGCGTGCCGGGGGCCAACCCGCGCGGCATGGTGATCTCCCCGGACGGCAGCGAGCTGTACATCCACAACGCGATGAGCCACGACCTCGTCTTCGTCGAGACCGGCGGCTCCGATTCGTACAAAAAAGCGGCCGTCTCGGGAAAACCGCTCCCCCTGATCGCCAAGGATCCGCTGCCCCCCGACGTTCGCGCCGGCAAAGTGATGTTCTTTTCCGCCAACAGCGACCGATTCGCCGCGCCGATCACCGGCAAGAACTGGATGAGCTGCGCCTCCTGTCACTTTGACGGCGAGATCAACGGGCTTACCTTCCTGACCCCCAAAGGGCCGCGCAACCTGCCGAGCAACGTGCTCGCCACCAAGACGGGCCTGATGACCTGGGATGGCAGCCGTGACGATTTTGCCGACTACCTGCTGACGGTGCAGAACGAGATGGGCGGGATGACCCGGTTGGATCCGACGAAACCGCTGCCGCCCGAGGTGCAAAAGATGTTTGACCAGATGTTTGCCTACCTGGACTACGCCGATTCGCTGCCGGTGCCGAAAAGTCCGTACCGGCAGCCGGACGGATCGCTGACGCCGCTGGCTCAACAGGGAGAGGCGCTGTTCAAGGGAAAGGCGGGCTGCATTACCTGTCACGCCCTGCCGAACTATACCGACAGCGCGCAGGCGGTGGACGCCGCCGGCAGGCTGAGCGTGCAAAACCGCCGTTTTCTGCACGACGTCGGCACGGCCACGCCGGCTGATAAAGGGGCGGTAGAGGGCGACGGCCGGGCCCATTTCCAAAATCCGCGCAAGCCGGGCGAGTTTGATACCCCGACGCTGCGAGGTGTCTGGGCGACCGCGCCGTACCTGCACGACGGCAGCGCCGCCACCATCGAAGAAGTGCTGACCACGCGCAATCCGCAGCACAAGCACGGCAACGCCCATTTGCTGACCGAACAGGAACGGAAAGCGCTGGTGGAGTACGTCTTGTCGCTGGAGTAAATGGCTGTTGATAAGTCCTTCCTCCAGTTTGAGATGCGCCTGTGGATATTGTGGATATTGTGAAAAAAGTTTGCGGGGCGACCACAACTATTTGCCGGCTTGGGCGTATAAGTTAATGGCAAGAAAAAAAGGGAAATCAAGCGCTGCCGCGCAAAACATACTGGAGGATTGCGACATGAAGAAAGCATGGTTGTCTGCCCTGTTGTTGCTGACGGTCGCCGGCGTAGGGAGCACGGCCTTGGGCGAAGGCGCGATGCGGGTCTATCTGGGCGGCGAGCGAATCGTCGACAGCTTGCCCGCTTCGACGACCGCTTCGATGCAGAAACTGGTCAAGCGGATGGGAGGCTTTGCCGAGTACGATCAACGCTCCGGAAAACTGGAGATCGTCAAGCCGAACGTCAATATTCTGGTGCTGGAGGGCATCCAGCAGTCCCGCAACAAGAACATCATTTTCAGCAACCCGATCAAAGGGTACAGCGACAAGGACGTGCCGCGGACGTTTAACGTGTTTGTCGAGGTGGATGACGCGCCGGTGACAAGAGACCTGAGACTGCGCCTGGTGCTGGTCGGCCCGGACGGCAAAGAGGTGGACCGCGGCAAGGAGTGGAAGTACTCGACGCTGAACGCCAACAGCTTCTACTTCTCCGAACCGTTCGTCTCCACCAAGCTGGAAATGTACGGGACGTACAAGGTGCAGCTGCAGATGAAGCCGGAGAAGTCCAACGAGTTCGTCACCGTCGGCGAAAACAGCTTTACCGTCGGACGATAGCCGGATGAGAAAATTGGCTTGGTCGCGTTTCCACATGGCTTGTTGTCATGGTATAATGAGTAGCAAATGACGATTTGCGTCACCCTGATGCAAGTACATGAGAGAAAGGAACGATGGGAGCGAATGGAGACAAATCCCGCGCGGTCATCCACAGACATAGAAGGCCCGAGTATACGGATTGCCTGGAAAGACGAGCAATCGATCCTGGCCCAATGGCACATGACAAAGGAGTTTGAACGGGAGGTGGAGCGGAAATTTGCCATCCCGTTTGCCGAACTGCCATTTGTCCTCCGCCTCTTTGATGTGACAGACCGCAACGAGATCCGCAACGACGGCACCGACCTCTACACCGACTTTGACATTAACCACCGCTCATCGGAGTGGATCCTCTACGGCGTCACACAGGGATTGCACTACTGTGTGGATCTGGGGATACGAATGGTTGATGGCAGATTTTATTCGCTGTCCCGATCTCAACCGATTTGATCAACGTACGCGCAAAAACGGCTCTCCCGAGTGGAGAGCCTTTTTTTGTCTTCCGGGCGGGCAGGCGGAGGGACGAACAGGGACAAAAAGCTTCTTTTCCTCAGAGATAAGAAGCACAGCCTGGAAAAAAGAAAACAGCCGGTGCGTACCGGCTGCCGTTTTCCAGACGCTCACGGTTTGCGCGGCTGGAAGTACTGGATGCGCTTGTTGAACAGGTGCAGCTCCGCCTTGTACTCGCGGGCCAAATACCGGCAGTATTCGTTTGCCTTGTTCACGTCGCCGTGAGTGGCCGACTCCGGCAGGGAGACCTGAATGTAAAACCGCTCCTGGCCGTTCTCCTCCCGGGAGCCCACACCCACGATGATGGCCTTGTAGAGGGTGGGATCCTTGCCCTTCAGCAGAATCCAGGAACCCGCCCCTTCCGGCCGCTCCTCGATCACGTACGGAAAGGCGGCGTCCGCGTAGGACCACCCCAGTTGTTCCCCCGTTTTTCTCGTCATGTCGATGTATCGCTCGAGCTTTGCTTTGACGTCGTCGATGTCCGCTTTCGTGGCTGTGGAGCCTTCCACGAAATAGATGTAGGCCGATTTCAGGTTCACGATTGCCGTCACTCCTAGTCCCGGGAATCTCCTGCGACTAGTGTAGCATTCCCTGCCACTCTTTGGCAATGCGACAAGTCAAAAGGAAAATAATTGCACGTCTTTTCTGAAAAGTGTAAAATATATATCACATTCATAAAGAAAGAGAAACAATGATAAAGGATCGTGGAGGAATGGACCCGATGCAGGAGGTTTCGATTCGAAACGTTTACGAAGCGTTAAACACCATGCGCGCCATTGACGTCGTCAACAAGGAAGACTGGGAACGGGCGGCCAAAGAGGCGGAGCTGGATTCGTCCGTGCAATTGAATATTCTCTGGATCATTTACTGCTATGAAGGCGTCCGCGTGACGCAGATTGCCGAATGGACCTTTTGGCATCCGTCTTCCATCGTCATTCATATCAAAAAGCTGGTGGAAAAAGGGATGGTCTCGATCGAAAAGTCGGAGCTGGACGGGCGCGTGGTGCACGTCTACCCGACGCAGAAGGGACGGGAAGTGATCGAAGCGAGCAGGCGGAGCGTACCGGCGATTTTTCGGCTCACCTATGCGCTGGAAAAGCTGGAGGAGCGGTACAGTACGGCCGTCGTGGAACTTTTCTTTGAATGCTTGTCGTTTGTCGCCCAATCGCTGCACGGAGCGGAAAAAGTTCGCTGGATTCAGGAAGGGGAGGACCGCGTGCCCAACCTTCGCCACCTGATCAGCTAGGATCGCTGCAGGATTGGTGAGCAGCAAAGGCGGCAGATTGCCCATGCGCGCTTTTGTGCGGCCACAAGGCGGCCAAAAGGGCAGGGGTGGAAATCTGCCGCTGTTTTTGTTATACTGGTAAACAATCCGAAAATTTACTCAATTTTGCTTTCGGACACCAATTGCCATGAGGAGGGATTGCTGATGGAACGGTTCGACCACTTGTACGACGTTGCGGAGACTGCCCAGGTACGGTTCTTCGGTTTTGCCACGGAACGTGCCCGACACGACTTCGGGATCGTCTTCACCAACAAGTTTGACGGTAAGCCGCTGGTCATCTGTATGCAGACGGGGCAATCCACTCTTCTCAGTTCGGAGGATGCGGTCAATCCGGAGTACCTGAAAAAGATTTTCCGGATTGACTGCGCGAATGAAGCGGAAACGCTTTCCCAGTTTTTCCAGGAGTGTTTGCCATCGATGCCGTTGGATGATAACCAGTACTGACACCGGGCAGAAGGATTCCTTCTGCCCGTTTTTGTAATGGGGAGGGAGGAGCATGGACTGCTATTTCCATGCATGGACGGTCGCCGATCCGGCCGCGACGGTCGTGCTGGTGCACGGGACCGGCGAGCATCACGGCCGCTACAGGCATGTGGCCGCCTTTTTGAATGCGCACGGCGTGGATGTGTTCAGCGGAGATCTGCCCGGGTGGGGACGCTCGCCGGGAAAAAAGGGGCACATCGATTCGTTCGGGCAGTATCTGGAAGCCGTGGAAACCTGGACGGAGCGGGCGCTGCAGGCAGCAGGAGACGAGCGGCCGGTCTTCCTCCTGGGGCACAGCCTGGGCGGCCTGGTGGCGGTGCGGTTCGTCCAGCGGTATGAGAAGCGGCGCCGGCTGGCCGGGTTGATGCTCAGTTCTCCCTGCCTGCAGTTGAAGGTGGACGTGCCGGCGTGGAAAGCCAGGCTGGCGCAATGGCTGGATCGCGCCATGCCGAGGCTGGTGATGGCAAACGGGATCACGGCGGAAATGGTCTCCCGCGATCCGCAGGTACAGGCGGAATACGTGAGCGATCCGTACAACTACCCGAAAGTGAGTGTCCGCTGGTTCCAAGAGCTGCACCGGGCCATGCGGGCCGCCTGGGAAGAGCGGGAGCGGCTTGACCTTTCCGTCCTGGTGCTGCAGGCGGGGGATGACCAACTGGTCGATCCGGACGGAGTGGAACGGTTTGCGGCCGGCTTGCCGGCGGAGGTCACCTTTGTCCGTTTTCCCGGACTGCGTCACGAAGTGCTGAACGAACCCGAGCGGGAGGACGTGCTGCGGCAGATGGTGGAGTGGCTGAAGGGACACGGTGGGCGTTCGTTAATGTGACATACTAATTGGGTGATTTTGTGTGTGTTTTTCGTATTGACTCCCATTAGTATGTCATATTAATATAAAGGTACCATCACATTTTGATGTCACTTTTGGCTGATCTGCGCTTTGGCAGTACGAACGCGGAGGGATTGCGAACATGGGTACGATTGTTTGTCAGAGCTGTGGGACGATTATCGAGCATTTTGAAAGCAACCAGGTGAAAACGCTTTACGGGGTCTGCAGCTGCGACTGCCGCCCCAGTGAAAAACAGGAACAGGAGTAACCTGCAAATAGTCCGTCAGGCGCTTGTCAAAAGCGCCTGATTTTTTTTGACATCCTTTGCCATATGACGGATAATTGATGAAGAATGAGAATCGTCACAAAAGGAGGAATCGTTACATGAAGAGAACCCCCATCCGAGGTTTGTTGGCTGCAGCGCTGCTGGCCACGACCCTGTGGAGCGGGACTCCGGCATTTGCGTACTACGTTGGTGAAGAAGTCCGCATCGACTCCAGCAATCCGGTCATTTCCAAAGCCGGTTTTGACATTTCCAAGGATTACGCCGTCTGGATCGCAGAGGGGGAAGAAGTCATCACCCTGTATGATCTCGATGAGCATAAAGAAAGCCAAATCGGGGACAAGCAATCCGCCAAAACCAACCTGCGAGTGGACGGCAAATACGTGGCCTGGATCGATTCCCGTCACGGCGGTTCGGACGTCTACCTGTACGACATCGGAACGAAAAAGGAAAGGCGCCTTACGGACGGCACGACAGAAGCCGCGGAACTGGAACTATCCGGAAACTACGTGGCCTGGAGCGGTAAGCATGGCGGCAAATCCGACATCTACCTCTACAATATCAATACCGGGGAAGAAGTCCGTGTCTCCACCAGCGGCGAGGCCGGCAAACCGACGGTAAGCACCTCTTATGTCGCGTGGGAAGACCGCCGGAACGGCAACGTCGACATTTACTATTACGACATCAAGAGCGGGCGGGAACGCGCGGCGGTAACCGCGCTCGGCCATCAGACGAATCCTTCGATCTATGATGACCAGATCGTTTACCAGGACGAGAGGTACGACGACCTTTACGTCTACGTGATCGGCCGCGACAGAAACAAGCGCCTGACGGAAGACTCCAACAAGCAGGCATACCCGCATCTGTACGAAGATACATACGTGTTTGTGGAAGACGGTGCGCTGCTGATCGGCGACGTTGACTACGACGATGCGGAGGAGTTGGACGAAGAGGTCTACGACAAACTACCTCCGCGCATTTACGGCGATTACGTGATCTTTGCGAAACAAGACGGCGACAAGAACGTGCATCTCTATCTGTACGACCTGGACGATGAAGAATTGGTGCCAATCGGCGGCTTGTCCGGAGATCCGAGCCAGCCGGACGGCGATGACCGCTATGTGGTCTACATCAGCGAAAACAAGAAAACGTCCAATGTGATCCTGCACGATCTGCATACGCAGACCAGTTCCGTCATCAGCAAATCCGGTTCGGAGCCGCGCCGTCCTCTGGTCAGCAACCGTTATGTCGTCTGGTATGACGGAGAGGACGAAGCGTTGATCGCGTACGACATCCGCCGCGGTACCCAGAAGAGGGTGACGAGCACCAAGGCCGTTCCTTCCGACACGCTGTACGAACTGGACGGCAGCAAGCTGGCGTGGATCGACGATGATCGGGATCTGTACGTGACCGATTTGTCCACGGAAAAAACCGAGGATATCGCGAGGGTACGCGATCCCAAGGCGGTTGACATCTACGACAACTTCGTCATGTGGGTGACGGAACGCTCCGGAAAAGACACCATTTACCTGTACGACCTGGACGAAGAGGACGAGACGGAAGTGCGCGCCGATGCTGACATAACAGGGGCCAGCCTTGGCGACAACGTTGTGGTGTGGAGCGAGTATTCATCCAAAACCAAAACGTACGATTTGTACTATTACGACATTGACCGGGACCGGACCGATGTGCTCCTGCGCTGGACGGACGGGGATCAGATCGAACCGCAAGCGTCCCGCGACCTGGTCCTGTTCAAGGAAAATCGCGGTTCGCGAAACAAAGAGCAGTTCACCTACGAATTGTACGACATCGAAGACGAATCGTTCAGCAAGTACTACTGGTCCGATGATGCGGAAATGGATGAAGTTCGCCTGAGCGGCAACCGCGTGGTGTGGATCGATACCCGCGACGGCAATCCGGCCGTGTACACGATCGCGGTCACCGATCCGCGGGACGACGATGACGACGACAACGGCGGTGAACAGCCGGGCGATTACCGTGAGTACAATTTCGCCAAGGTGCTGGAGGACGACTCGCTCCTCGATATTATTGGCGACAACGACTTTGAAGACGTGTATTTTGTCTTCTTTGCCGGCACGAAGAACGAAGTGTCGCTCAATTTCGTGGATGCTTTGAATGACTCGGATCGGTTTTTAGACCTGTTGTATCAATCCGATCTGGACGACATTGTCATCCGCGTGTACAACTAATCCCCCAAACGAAACAGGCAGGCTGCGAGGGCGTGGTTCCCTCCCGGCCTGCCTTTTTGCGCGGCGCCGGTACGGAATCGGTGCGTGCCGGCGGGAAACGGACAGCGGGCAGCAAAAAAGCCGCTGCCCTCGCGATGAGGCAGCGGCTGTCGCTGTCGTCAGCCGGAGATGGCGGCCTGCTGTTTGACCACCTTGACGGTCCGGAGCGTCTCGTCTTCCGGCCCCTGTACCGGGAGGCCGGCGCGAATGTTTTCCTGAATGTAGGCGATGTTGTCGGCCGTAATCACTTCACCGGGGAGAAAAATCGGAATGCCCGGCGGGTAGACCATGATGAATTCGGTGATGACGCGGCCCTCCGCTTCCGCCAGCGGGATCGCCTCCGTCTCCGCGTAAAACGCGTCGCGCGGCGTCATGGACAGCACGGGAATCTTCGGCAGGACAATCGCCGGCTTTTCCTCCGCCTGCACGTGGGCAAATTCCACCGCCAGCTCGCGCAGCGCGTTGACGAGCGTCTGAATCGACTCTTCCGTGTCGCCGGGGGTGACGAGGCAGAGCACGTTGTACAGGTCGCTCAATTCCACTTCGATGTTGTACTTGTCCCGCAGCCAGTTTTCCACTTCCCAGCCGGTGATGCCGAGATCCCGCACGTGGATCAGGAGCTTCGTCGGGTCCATCGCAAACGTCGCCGGTTTGCCGAGAATTTCCCGGCCGACGCAGTAGATGCGGGGAATCTCGTTGATCATCTTCCGCGCCTTGTCGGCGAGCCGAATCGCCTCGTCCATCATCGCCCGTCCGTTCAGGGCCAGATGCTGCCGGGCCATGTCCAGCGACGCCAGCAAAATGTACGACGTGGAGGTGGTGGTCAGCATGCTCATCACCGTCTTCACCCTGTCGACGTCCACCAGTCCTTCCCGCACGTTCAGAATCGAGGTCTGGGTGAGCGAGCCGCCCAGCTTGTGCACGCTGGTGGCCGCCATGTCCGCCCCCGCCTGCATCGCGGAAATGGGCAGGTCTTCGTGAAAATGGATGTGCACGCCGTGCGCCTCGTCCACCAGCACGGGAATTCCGTATTTGTGGGCGGTGCGCACGATTTCCCGCAGATCGCCGGCGATGCCGAAATAGGTGGGATTGATCACCAGCAGAGCGGCCGCGTCCGGATGGGTCTGCAGCGCTTTTTGCACGGCCTTGACCGTAATGCCGTGGGAAATCCCTAGGCGTTCGTCCATGGCGGGGTGAATGAACACCGGGACGGCTCCCGCAAAAACAATCGCCGCCATGACCGATTTATGCACGTTGCGCGGCACGATGATCTTGTCACCGGGTTTGCAGGTGGCCATGATCATCGCCATGATCGCACCGCTTGTCCCTTGAACGGAAAAGAATGTATGATCAGCGCCGAACGCTTCGGCGGCCAATTCCTGAGCCTCTTTGATCATCGCCTTGGGATGATGGAGATCGTCCAGTGGAGCGATGTTGATGAGGTCAATCGAGAGCGCATTCTCCCCGATAAACTCGCGGAATGCCGGGTGCATGCCCATGCCCTTCTTGTGACCCGGAATGTGAAACTGGATGGGATTCTTTCGGGCGTGCTCCACCAACCCGCTGAACAGAGGAGTTTTCATTTGACTCATACGATCGCCTCGCTTTTCCAGAAAGATGAAAGTGCTCAAAAGATGAATTCAACAAAACAAACAAAGTTGAGTATAGCAAAAAGAAACGGGAAAGCAAGCGGATTTTTATTCATGAATGCGGTTACAGGCAGGAGATTCGTCCCTGCACCGAGAAGTTGTGTGGGGAGCGAGGTGATGACGATGAAAACGAGAGTGACTGAACTGCTCCGCATCCGCTATCCCGTCGTCCAGGGGGGATTGGCGTACCTGGCCTACGCCGAGCTGGCCGCGGCCGTCTCCAATGCCGGCGGCCTGGGGCAGATCACGGCGATGTCCCTGCCGTCACCGGAGGCCCTGCGCGAACAGATTCGCAAGGTAAGAGCGTTGACAGACAAGCCGTTCGGCGTCAATTTTGCCATCGGCCAGCACGGCCGTCCGTACGAACACATGCTGGACGTCGCGCTGGAGGAGGGCGTCCAGGTCATATCGGTTACAGGCGGCAACCCGGAACCGCTGATTCGGCGAACCGACGGCCATGACGTGAAAAAGCTGGTGCTCGTCGCGTCCGTGCGGCAGGCGCAAAAGGCGGAAGCGATCGGCGCCGATGCGGTCATGGCTGTGGGCCAGGAGGGTGGCGGCCACTTGGGGCGGGACGACATCGGGACGTTTGTGCTCATTCCCCGCGTCGTGGACTCGGTGAACATTCCCGTCCTGGCCAGCGGCGGCATCGGCGACGGCCGCGGTCTTCTCGCGGCGCTGGCCTTGGGGGCGGACGGCGTGGAGATGGGCACCCGGTTCATCGCCACGCAGGAATGCGTGCACGCCCATCCGGCCTACAAGGAAGCGCTGCTGAAAGGCACGGAGCACGATACGGCCGTCATCAAGCGCACGCTTGGCACGCCCGCCCGCGTCGTGCGGACCCCTGGCGCCGACCGGATCCTGCAGTTGGAGCAGGAAGGCGCTGACTACGAACGCTTGAAGCCCTACATCAGCGGCGAGCGCAACCGTACCTTCATCTACGAGGGGGACGCGGAGGAAGGCTTTGGCTGGGCCGGGCAGGTGATCGGCTTGATCCACGATGTGCCGACTGTGCAGGAACTCTTCCAGCGGATGTTCCGGGAAGTGGAGGTAAGACTGGCCGCGCTGCGCGCCAGCGCCGAGCGGGAATAGCCGGTACCGCTAGTGTTCCCGGCTCTCGTCCGGTATGCGAGAAACGAAAAAAAAGAACAGGCACTCGCTTTTTGCGATAGAAAGCGGACCTGTTCTTTTGCATATATCTTCACTACCCTTATCGGGAGGCGGCCAGCGAACCGGGCCTGCACAGGTTGTACAGCCTGGTCAGCACGGTGAACGTTTCGTCCAAACGCTGCAGCAGCTTGCCGCCGTCGGCCAGCACCGGATCGTGCCGGTCGATGGTGATGCCGCAGAGAATTTCCGCTTTTTTCACGGTCGCAAGCCTGTCCACCAGCTTGAGGACGCCCTCACGTCCCAGTTCGGCCTGCGGGGTGCTGTCCGGCTGGGTGTGGTCGGGGGACCAGCGGAAATCGTCGGGGACGATCTGAAGGATCTCGTGCAGATGCCGCTTCATCGACTGGCTGATCTCTTCTTTCACGGGCGATTCGTAGATGACGGCGTACCAGACAAACAGGTGCGTGCCCCACAGCCCCACCTGAAAATGCGGGTGCTTTTTATACCCGCGCTTGTCGTGAGCCCAGGCCACCCACGTATCGTTTGGCGGATTGACGGTCCGGCGGGCGTGTTTGGCCACATGGTAAAACATTTCGCTGCCGCACGCCAGGGAGAGCGTCGGGGCGAAATGCCGGCCGAGCGCTTCCAGTTTCGGGCGGATGACGGTTTTAATCGCCTCCATCCGGTTATCCAGGCCGTCAATGGCGAATACGTCAAAGTCTTCCTGGTGAAATCCTGCAAACGTCGTCACGCAACAGACACCTCGATTCGGACGGTCTCGCGCGCTGCCCGCGAGAAACGGGCAGGCGTCCCCGTCAAGGGAGCTTGTAATCCCCCATATGATAACATAACACACCGGAAAAAAATACACGCCGGGAAATGAATAGCAAACCAAGCCGCAGAATAATATGATATACCACTCGCTCCCGTATGCAGCAGCATTGTCTGAGTATTCTGTGAATGGGGGTGGATGAACCACGACAGGGAACTGGAGTTTGGGGAGCTGGCAGGTTGGTTTGGCCGGACCACCGGCACGCGATGCGGCACGCTCTCGGAAGCGGGAGCAGCGTCTCGTGAAGGGAGTCCTTCGGGCAGTTTCTTTTCCGCGTGAACACCCCCGACGGCATGTCCGAATGAACGTACCGGCACCTCGCCGGTGAAGCGCATTCGGCGGGAAGAGGCCGTCAGAACAGTGGAAACAAAAGGAGCTGAGAAAACAATGATCTACGAAAAGGCTTGCAATGTAACCATGGATCAGGTGATTGCCGCTCTGAAACGACGCGACGCCGAAGAACGCATACCCGTCCTGCGCCTGGAACTGGACTACGAACTGGCCACGCTGTACGATGCGCTGCAGGAGAAAGACAAGGTGCAGATTCGCAGATCAACCGAACGCTTGAAGCAGCTCCGCCGGGAGATGCTGCTGCTGGAAGCGTAACAAACGACTGGAGGAACGCACAGGAAGATGAGTCTCGTTCATGTTCATAGGGAATGAAAAAAAGCGACATCTCGTCATGGAGGGTGTCGCTTTTTTTGGTCCCGGAATGAAAGACGGGCTTCATTTATAGAAGCGTTTCGTCACATCCGCTCGCCCTGTCCTGCTACAATGAAAGGGAAAAGCGTCTGCGGGAGGGACGAGCGCATGTGGAAGCGCATATACGACACGTTGGAGCGGACATTCCCGTCGTTTGCAGTGGATGAGTGGTGGGGGGTGACCGATCCGTTCGCCCGCATGGCGGGGAGCGTGCTGGTGCAGAATACGACCTGGACCAATGCGGAAAAAGCGCTTGACAGGCTGAGAGAGGCAGGGTTGCTGGAGCCGGCGGCATTGGCTGGCGAGACGGCCGAACGCCTGGCGGAGGTGATTCGTCCGGCCGGGTTTCAGCGGGCGAAAAGCGCCGCGCTTCTGGGACTGGCCGGGTGGGTCCTGAAGCAGGGCGGAGTGGACAGGCTGCGCCGCTCGGCAGACGGCACGGACGAGCTGCGCCGGCAGCTTCTGCTCTTGAAAGGGATCGGGCAGGAGACGGCGGACACGATCCTGGCCTACGCGCTGAATCGGCCGGCAATATCCGGGGACGCCTATTCCCGTCGATTGTGGCAGCGGCTGACCGGGGAAGTGCTCTCCTACGAACAGGTGCGGCGGGCCATTCTGGCGGAGCTGACGGAGGCGGAAGACCTGCGCCGGCTGCACGGCCTGATCGTGGAGCACGGCAAGGCGTTTTGCCTGAAGCGTTCTCCCCGCTGTTCGGCCTGTCCGTTTGCTGACGATTGCCGAGATTTTCATGATTCCATTTGAATTGCCTGACCGGACGGAGGTACAATAGTAGAGGATTTTGGCAATTTACGCACCACCAGAAAGGAAGAAAACGTCACATGGAACCACTCCTATCATTGACGGCCGGCACACCGCTCTTGCTGTTGGCCGTGCTCGCGTTCAACGTCCTCCTGCTCGTGCTCTGCATCATGCAGTCCGTGCGGATCAAACGGCTGCGCAAATCGCTCAACCGGCTGCTGGCGGGGACGGGCGGCGCCAACCTGGAAGAGGGCATGTACCGGCTGATGGACGAAGTGGACGAGGTGAAAAAGCGGCAGGATGACCAGCAGTTTACGCTGAACCGCCTGTCGCAGCGCGTCGCCGGCCAGTGCGCCAACGTGGCGCTCGTCCGCTACAACGCGTTCGGCGATCTCGGCAGCGACCTGAGCTTTTCGCTTGCCATCGTGGACGACGCGCAGAACGGCGTGGTCGTCACCAGCATTTACGGACGGGATGAATCGCGCATGTATGCCAAACCGGTGGAGCGCGGCGAATCCCCTTATCATCTCTCCGAGGAAGAACGAACGGCCATTCGCAAGGCGATGAACAACAGCGCTGGCCGACTGGACGAAAAAAGCCGGTAAATCCTACAGGATTGGCAAGCATTGCGCAGAATCAGGGAGTTCTTGTTCCCTCCTCGCCATTTCCTGCGGATATTTGGTCTTTTTGCGAAAATTCATCCGCTTTTGGATCAAGACTTTTGCCTGCGCATCGTGTATAATAAAAGTGTCAAGGACGGTTTAATTACAAAAAGTAGGTGATCCGCCTTCATTACCCAAATCGATTTTCGATTCACGGGGCAAGGCCAGGTTCTACAACGTTCCTTTGTTGACACGTAGCGTATCTCCTCAATTGGCAGTCGTTATCGTCTGAACGAGCCAGGAATTCAAAAGAATTGAGGAGATAGTATGGCACAGCGTTTAGCAACCAATTACGCCAAGGCCTATTTCACGATGAACGAAGAAGAGCTGAACCGATTTGTCGCGCTCTTCGCCAATGAACACATTTCAGTCGATGTCAAAGTATGCGACAACGGCGATCGTGACGTTTTGCTGACGGATCAGAACGGGGAGATCCAACTGACCTTCCACCGGACTGGCAACCGTTATTCGTGTGAAAGTTCCTACCTCATCCGAGACTTGCAGTTGGCCAACGCCATGCGAAAAGCCATGAAAACGTTTCGAGGCCACGGAATCGTGCACCGAATCTACGACGGATTCACGGTCGTCTACCATTACGACGAAGGCTCCGTCGTGAGCATTCAGGAAGTTTCCGGCGACGAAGAGGTGTCCATCTTCGAAAACACCAATGCAAACGTTGCGCGGGAATTGGAGTCTCTGTTCCGGCAGATGGGCAGCGAACAGGAGATTGAATCGATTCGCCAAGAGACGGATCGATGGCTGGATTTGCGTAATTGGGCAAAGAGAACGGCCCCGGAAAAGGTCAATGCGATTGACCTTCGACTAGCCGCGTTGTCACGACGATTGTTTCAATTGGAAGCGTAAGAATACGCAAAAAATGGGCGCATACGCACCCATTTTTTGTTTTCCTGGTTTTTCTCCAAAAAAAGTATTGTCAATTGGGCAGAAGCATGGTATGTTTGTTTTCGTTGGAAACAGGATTAGGAACCAGGATTCACTTTAAAGGGTGGATGACATGAGGGAAACCGCCCCCGTTAGTGAATGACGCAGGTCCTAGCGATGTTTAACATTACACTTGCTAGGAAGGGGGAAACCGAAAGATGGAATACTCGACTTTCGGAAGACACGTTGCCGTTGACACATGGGGAGTTCAGTTTGATTTGTTGAACGACGCCGAATTTTTAAAGAAAGAAATGATCGAAGCTGCTGAAGCGTGTGGCGCCACCGTGTTGGGTGTGCAAGCCAAGCAGTTTTCTCCTCAAGGGGCTACCGTTCTGGTTCTCCTCTCGGAAAGCCACCTGTCCATTCACACCTATCCCGAGCGCGGATTTGCCGCGCTGGACTGCTACACCTGCGGCGAAACCGTCGATCCGCAAGTGGCGATCGACTATCTGATTTCCGTGCTGAAGCCGGAAAAAGTGTACGCGAAGAAACTGGTGCGCGGCACCGGCGAACTGCAAGTGGCCGAACCGGAAATCAAGCCGTTCGAAGTAGCAAGCAAGTAACAATCGCAAGGAAAGCCAAGAGGTGCGGAATCATCCGCACCTCTTTTACGTCAGCACTGCCCCGGATGGGCGGAGGGGCTTCTCCACAGCCATCCCCGGGAGACGGAACAAAGACTCAGCGGAAAGGTGCCGTCACCGTCCGGCCCAAATCGCGGATCAGCATGCCGAAGTCGTTGGCGGCGTTGGTCAGGTTGCCGGCCACGGTGTTTGGTCCGGTCGTAAGCGTGTTGGCCGCGCCGCGCAGGCCATCACGCACGGTGTTGTTAATGGTGCGGATGCGGGTGAACATGCCGCTGTCAGAGGTGACGCGAATGTTCAGGTTCGGCGCTTCCTTCCGCACGGCAGCGTGAACCTGCCGTTCAATCACCTTTCGCTGCTGCACATTGGCCACGTTGGCACGCGTGCGAATGCCGACGACAGCATCTGTCCCGTATATGGCGGCGGTGGCCGCTTCTACGCCGGGAACGCTGTCCGCGGCCTTCGCGATCCGCTCCGCCAATTGGTGGTTAAACCCTTGCGCGGTGAAGCCGTTGCGGTAATGGTTAACATCGTATCGCTGCGTGTTCGGAACGGGTGCCGGCGCCGTATTAGGCGTTCCCTGCGTCCGCGGTTTGGTCGGGGGAGCCGCGCCGTAGTTGGCACACCCGGACACGGAGGCTGCAACAACCAGTCCGGCGACAGCGCACATCCATTTGTTCATGGTAGCCACCTCCTGCGCTTAGTATGTCCGGGAAACATGCCGATACTCAGGTAGGGATTGGACGTAAAACTGCCCGTTGTGCCGTGTTTCACGACCTGATATTATGAAAGGTATGCATACCAGAGGAGGTACACATGAAGCGTCTTGACATACGCAACATTGCGATTATTGCCCACGTCGACCACGGGAAAACGACGCTGGTCGACAAATTGCTGATTCAATCGGGGACGTTCCGCAGCAACCAGCAGGTGGAGGAGCGGATGATGGACTCCAACGATCTGGAGCGGGAGCGCGGCATCACCATTCTGGCGAAAACGACGTCCGTCAAATACAAGGAGTATACCATCAACATCCTGGACACGCCGGGCCACGCCGACTTCGGCGGCGAGGTGGAGCGGATCATGAGCATGGTGGACGGCGTTCTGCTCATCGTCGACGCCTTTGAAGGCTGTATGCCGCAGACCCGCTTCGTGCTGAAGAAAGCGCTGGAAGCAAAGGTGACGCCGATCGTGGTCGTGAACAAGGTGGACCGGGAAAACGCCCGTCCGCAGGAAGTGATCAACGAAGTGTACGATCTGTTCATCGACCTGGACGCGACCGAAGAGCAGCTGGAGTTTCCCATCGTGTACGCGTCCGGCCTGCAGGGAATTGCGGGCATGGCGCCGGATCAATTGGAAGGCGACCTGCGTCCGCTGTTTGAGACGATCATCGCGCACATTCCGGCGCCGGAAGCGGATGAAGAGTCGCCGCTGCAGATGCAGGTCACGATGCTGGATTACAACGACTTCCTGGGCCGCATCGGCATCGGCCGGATTTACCGCGGGACGATCAACGTCAACGACATGGTGGCCGTCGTCAAGCGAGACGGCTCCGTCAAGCGAATGCGCGTGCAGAAGCTGTTCGGCTTTTCCGGTTTGCAGCGCGTGGAGCAAAAGACGGCCAGAGCGGGGGACATCGTGGCGATCGCCGGACTGGAGGACATCAACGTCGGCGAGACCGTCTGCCACGTCGATCATCCCGACCCGCTGCCGCTGCTGAAAATTGACGAGCCGACCCTGCAGATGACCTTCCTCGTCAACAACAGTCCGTTTGCCGGACGGGAAGGCAAACACGTCACCTCCCGCAAGCTGCGCGACCGGCTGATGGCGGAGCTGGAGACGGACGTGTCGCTGCGCGTGGAGGAGACCGATTCGCCCGATGCGTTTATTGTTTCCGGCCGGGGCGAGCTCCATCTCTCCATCCTGGTGGAAAACATGCGCCGGGAAGGGTTTGAGCTTGCCGTCTCCAAACCGGAAGTGATCGTGCGGGAAATCGACGGCCAAAAAATGGAACCGGCAGAGCGTCTGATTATCGATGTGCCGGAGGAGTACACCGGTGCCGTCATGGAGACACTGGGCCAGCGCAAGGCGGAGATGGTCAACATGATCAACAACGGCTTCGGCCAGGTGCGAATGGAGTTCATCATCCCGTCCCGCGGGCTGATCGGCTACCGCACCGAGTTTTTGACCATTACCCGCGGATACGGCATCATGAACCATTCGTTTGACAGCTATCGTCCGTATGTACCGGGCAGCGTGGGCGGCCGCCGTGCCGGCGTGCTGATCTCCAACGAGACGGGAACGGCCACCACTTACGGTCTGATGTCCGTCGAAGACCGCGGCGTGATGTTTATCCAGCCGGGGACAGAGGTGTACGAGGGCATGATCGTCGGCGAGCACAACCGGGACAACGACCTGACCGTCAACGTCTGCAAGGAAAAGCACGCCACCAACGTCCGCTCGGCGACGAAGGAAGAGACGGTGAAGATGAAAACCCCCCGTCTGCTCACCCTGGAAGAAGCGCTGGAGTATCTGAACGACGACGAACTGTGCGAAGTGACGCCGCAGTCTGTCCGCCTGCGCAAGAAGTACCTGACCAAGTCGGAGCGGGAGCGCTACGAAAAGCAAAAACGCTGGGAAGCGCAGACGCAGGCGTAATGACAATGGAAAAAAGCCGTACTGCCCGAAAAAGGCAAGTACGGCTTTTCGTTTTTTTTTCATCATGCGGTTTGACCATGCCGATCGTTTGGATCAATCGTTCAGATACCGTTCGACCTCATCCGCCAGTTCCTCCGGCTGCACGCGCGGCTCGAAGCGTTTGACGACGTTTCCGGCACGGTCGACGAGGAACTTGGCGAAGTTCCACTCGATGTCCTGGCCTTCGCCGTTGGGGGCGTTTGCCTTCAGGTACTGGTAGAGCGGATGGGCGTGGGGGCCGTTGACGTCAATTTTGAAGAAAACGGGGAAGGTGACGCCGTACGTCCGGTCGCAGAAGGCGGCAATCTCTTCGGCTGTGCCCGGTTCCTGGCCGGCAAACTGGTTGCAGGGAAAGGCCAGCACGACCAGACCGCGGTCGCGGTAGCGCTCGTACAATGCCTGCAGCCCTTTGTACTGCGGAGTCAGCCCGCATTGGCTGGCGGTGTTGACAATCAGCATGACCTTGCCTTTGTATTCGGCGAGCGTTTTCTCCTCGCCCGTGACGGTCGTCACCGAAAAATCGTAGATGCTCATGGGAATCCCACCTCGATTGGCTCGTCTTGTTCCTGTGTCCACTATACCATTGGCAGAAAAAGGTTTCCAGCCATTTCGCTACAGTTGTTTCAGAATCGTCAGTTCTTCCTCGGCGAGGATAATCTGCTGCAGCGATTCCGTTCCGTTTCGCACGGTGCTTTGCAGGACGCGGACCACGCCGTCCTGATTTTGCACGACAATCGTTCGCACTTCGCCCAGACCGCTCTTTCGCACCGAGTCGTACATGGTGCTGTAGGCGAACCGTTCCTGCAGGAATTGCACGCTGGCCATCGCTTGCGTATGCTTCACCCGTTTCCCTCCCGCTCTGCTGAATGGTCACTACTTAATAGGTAAGCGGACTGATCGTGCTTTATGATACGATTTGCCGCTGCGGGCGGGGGTTTATCCGTTTTGACAGGGCACGGGCCAACTGATAAAGTTAAATGGACAGATTTTATCGTGGGAGTGAAACCAGATTGAAAATCGGATGCCATATCAGCGTCGGCAGGGGACTGGAACAAGCGGTCCTGCGCGCCATTGAGCTGGGGGCGGAATCGCTGCAGGTGTTTACGAAAAACCCGCGCGGTCTGCGCCCGAAAAAAATTGACTACCAGGACGCGACCAAAGGGGTGGACCTGCTGCAAAAGCACGATCTCACCCTGGTCTGCCACACCCCGTACATCACCAACCTGTCCACGCCCAAGCCGGACCTGCAGGAAGTGACGATTCGTTCGATTTTGGAAGATTTGCATATTGCCGAAGCCTACGGGTCGGTCGGCGCCGTGGTGCACTGCGGCAAGCACGTCGGCGAGGGGGAGGAATACGGGACAAAACGGATGGTGGAGACGTTGGACCTGATTCTCGAGCAGTACGACGGCCCGGTCAAGCTCCTGCTGGAAAACACGGCAGGCCAAGGCTCCGAACTGGGACTGACGATCCGGGATCTGATGGAGATTCGCGCCGCCACCCGTTTCCCCGAGAAAATCGGGTTCTGCTTCGACACCTGCCACGCCTTTGCCGCCGGGCAGTGGAGAGGGGAGACGTTTGACGAACTGCTGGAAGAGATGGAGCGGACAGGCTATCTGGAGCACCTGGTGGCGATCCACTTCAACGACAGCAAGGCGCCTTTCGCCAGCCGGAAGGACCGCCACGAAAAAATCGGCAAAGGGGAGATTGGCAGCGAAGCGCTGGCCAAATTCCTGGTGAGCGACAAGCTCCAGCACCTGCCTGTTGTTCTGGAAACCCCCGTGGAAGACGAGCGGGAGTACGCAGACGAGATGGTGTACCTGCACGAACTGCGCCGCGAGGGCCTGGCCGCTGCGGGGCAGGAGGGGTGACGCATGGAGTGGCTTGAGCTTGCTTCCACCTATGCGCCTGCCGCACCGGACCAGTTGTCGGCGTACGACAGCTTTCGCTTGTGGGCGGACCACAACCGCACCTGGATCATCTTTGTCCAGTTGATCATCGTTTACTATCTCGGGTTTGCCACCCGCTGGCGCATGCCCATTCTGAAAACGCTCCTGCTGTATGTGCTGCTCTTTATGGGCGCGCTGATTTTCGCCATTCTGGACGTGCAGCTCCCGGTGAAAAGCGCACTCCTGGTCGCCATCGCCATTCTGGTGATCGTCAAGGTGCGGATCAAGCCGGGGGAACGCGAGAGTAAGTGAGGGAGCAGCCGTGAAGCGGGAGGACGCGCTCTACAACTGGCTGCAGATTCAAATCGTCGCCGACGCGCGGCCGGACGACCGATCCGCTCTGGATACGGCCGCGTTTTTCGCGGACATCCTGAGGGACGACCACCAGGCGCAGGAATGGGAGTATCGCCGCGAAGGGGACTGGTACGTGGTCCGCTGCGTCTTCGCCCACGAAGTGTGGGAACGCCGCTATCCCGCAGAAGAAGCGGAATCGCTGCTGGCTGCGATCGAAAACGAACCCAGGTATAACGAGTAGAATATGCACGGGGCTCCGCCGAGCCGGATGAACGGGCGGGGCCGCGTGACCATTATCCCCGTCTCTTCGACAGAGGCGGGGTTTTTGTGTCTTTCGTCCCAATATGGCGAAAGCGTCCCCGTTTTTGGCCGTTTTTGCAACCTTTGCAAGGAACCCCCCGTCTGTTAGGGTGTCCAAGGCAAGCAATACGTAGAAAGGAGAAGGCATCATGAAGAAAATGGGAACCAAGCCCGTATTGGCAGTCGTGACTGCCGCGGCGCTCATCGGGGGAGTGACACCGCTCCTGGCCGACGCGAGCACCCTCGGAACCGAAACAAGCGGCACCAAAGTTGTCATGAACGATGAAAGCAAACAAGTCACCCGATACAATCTGAAAGAGCTGGCGGCAAACGATCCGGCGACCTTGAACATGCTGCTGAAAACGCAGGCCGACCACCTGTATCTGGTCGTAAAAGAGATCGGTCTGGACGCCAAAATGCAGACGTACATCGAGGAGCATCCGGAAGAGTGGGAGCGCGTCTACCGCGAACACTACGCCGACATTTACCTGGAAGTCCGCTTTGACGTCAACAATCAAGGCTTCGTCAGCGTGAAGCCCGAGACCCACAACCAAACCACGTACATCAAAGGGAAAGTGTCCGACAATGTGACCAAAGTGGTCGTCGACAAGCCGAACGGCGGCACGATCGAAGTCGTTCCCACCGCGGAGGATACGTTCACCGTCAGCTTTTCCGCTATCGTAAGCGCCACGCCGCAGTACGCGACGGTCAAGGCGTACGTGGGCGACAAGCTGGTGGAAACCCGCAAGCTGCAGGTAAACACGGGAACCGCCGTGGAGACCGACGTGCTGATTCACGCCTTGGCGCTGTTGGATGGGAACAAACAGGAACTGAAAGTAAACGGCATCATCAGCCAGGAAGCGGACAAGGTGGTCGTGAAGTACGACGGCAAAACCAAAGAGGCGGACGTGAAAAAGCTGTGGAAAGGCGTCGGCTCTTACTCCGTCACCCTGAAGGGCGTACAGGCCGGCAAAGGCAAGGCGCTGGTCGAAGCCTACAAGGCCGGAAAGAAAATCGATTCCGAATCGGTGGAGCTGAAGGTAATCAACGCCGCTGACAGCGACAAGCCGCACAGCTACCGCATCGAGGGAACCGCTTCGATTAATGCAAAAGAGAAACAGATTCGCGTGAAAGGAAGCATTGACGGCCTCGACGATGAGGGCGGCAAGGGCAAGGTGAAGCTGTACGTCGTGGCGCCGGACGGCAAAAAGCACGAGGTAAAGGTGGATGACGACGAGTTTGAGGTGAAACTGAGCTACAAAAACCGCTCCTACAACGCGAAAGCGGTACACCTCGAGCTGTACCTGGACGGCAAGCTCGTGGCCCAAGCCGACATTCCGCACAAAACGCCGGTCAACGGCGATGACGACGAGGAAGGCAAGGGGGAAGGCAAGGACAAGGATAAGCATCCGAAAGGCAACGCCTACGGCTATTGGAAAAAGCACGGCCATGACGACGAGGACAACCATGGCGGCAAGAACAACCATAAAGACGGCGACGACCGCGACGAGGACGATGACGAGTAAGGCTTACGGCCGATAGGCTTGCACGTAATCGATCAACTGGCGGATGTAATCGCCGATGATCGGGACGGACAGGAACTGGCTGAGGAAGGAGCCGAGCAACGCCAGGACAATGGCCGTGCCGATCGTCAATCCCAGGCCCCGGGCAAGACCTGCGAGGAAGTTGATCCACAGCAGCTTGCTCGGGGCCGTATAGTTTTGAATCACGTCGGCCAGACGGATATCCTCCAGAAAGAGGGCGATTTTGTCCATCCGTTCGTTCAGTTTGCGCACTTCCTGAAGCTCTGCCAGCAGTTCGTCGATCTTGGCCAGCAAGCGGTCGGTGGGGGATGGGGGCATGCGGCTCTCCTCCTGTCTCGCGATCGTTCCCATTACGTATCAGTGTAGGAAAAAAACGGTGGAGAATCAAGGCGCCGGACGGAAAGGTTTGCCTATCGCCAGGCGGGTGGGTACAATAGACGTACATTCCCTTTTCAAGGAGGCATCGGAATGGCTGAAACCGTTTCCCAAACGCTTTCGGAGGAACTGTTCGCGCTTTTGCAGCAGGAGCGTTTTCTCACACTCGGGACCATCGACCACGAGACCGGCGCTCCGTCGCTCAGTTCCCTTTCCTGGACGTTTGCGCCGACGCCGCAGTTGATCCGTTTCGCGGTAGACAACCGCTCCCGCATTTTGGCCAACATTGCCAAGGAACCGCAGGTGGTGTTGCATTTGATCGGGGCTGGTTCCTCCTATGCCATCAACGGCAGGGCGACGATCAAAACGGAGCGGATGGAGAATGTTCCGCTGAAGCTGGCCATGGTGGAAGTGGCCATCGAGGCGGTTCGCGACGTGATGTTCTACGGCTCCCGCATCTCGGTCGAGCCCCAATATGAAAAGACGTACGACAAAAATGCGGCGGCCAAGCTGGACAACCAGGTGATGACCGCATTAAGGAACGCACAGTGATCGGGTACCAACGAGATGGAAAAACGGGTTGACAGGTACTTCCGATTCCGGTAGTATAAGGTCAACCAAAAGCAAATTGCATAGCAAACTTCTTATCCAGAGAGGCGGAGGGACTGGCCCGATGATGCCCGGCAACCAATCACCTGTGTACAGGGGGATACTGGTGCTAATTCCTGCAGAGTGTAAACGCTCTGAAAGATGAGAAGGATTTGCTTACGTGAGCGTAAACAAAGCCTTCTTTTCAGAGAAAAGAGGGCTTTTTTCATTGCCCTCGGCCAATTCGTTGGAGGGAGAGATCCACATGCATCTGGAGACAAAATTGGTACAGGCGGGCGTCGCCAAAGACGAACGGACCGGAGCGGTCAGCTTTCCCGTCTACTACGCCACCGCGTATCGCCATCCCGCCCTCGGTCAGAGCACGGGATACGATTACACGCGCACGGCCAACCCGACCCGGACGGTGCTGGAGCAGGCGATTGCCGAAGCGGAAGGGGGAGACGCCGGGTTTGCCTGCGCTTCGGGCATGGCGGCGGTTCACACGGTCATGGGGCTGTTCTCCCAGGGAGATCACCTGGTCGTATCGCTCGATCTGTACGGCGGGACGTACCGGTTGTTCGAGCAGGTGCTCTCACGCTACGGGCTTCGCTTCAGCTACGTCGACCTGCGCGACGTGAAGAACTTGGAAGAAGCGATTCGCCCAGAGACGCGGGCTGTCTTTGTGGAAACGCCGACCAATCCCCTGATGCAGATCACCGACATCGCGGCGGTGGCGGAGGTGGCCAAGCGGAACGGGCTGTTGACCATTGTGGACAACACGTTCATGACGCCCTACTGTCAGCGGCCGCTGGGGTTGGGGGCCGACCTGGTGCTACACAGCGCGACCAAATACCTCGGCGGACACAACGACGTCCTCGCCGGACTGATCGTCACAAAGGGCGAGGAGTTGTCCGAAAAGATCCGGTTTTTGCACAATTCCATCGGAGCGGTGCTGGGTCCCCAGGACTGTTGGCTGCTGCTGCGGGGGATGAAGACCCTGGCCCTGCGGATGGAACGCCATCAGGCAAACGCCTATGCGATTGCGCAGAAACTGCGGGAACACCCTGCCGTGACGGACGTCTTTTATCCCGGCTTGGCGGAGCACCCCGGTTACGAGGTGCAGCGCAGGCAGGCCAGCGGGTTCAGCGGGATGGTCTCGTTCCGCCTCCGCTCGGCTGATCAGGTGGCGCCGTTTCTGGAGCGGCTGCGGATCGTCTCGTTTGCGGAAAGCCTGGGCGGCGTGGAGTCGCTGTGCACCTATCCGGCGACGCAGACCCATGCCGACATCCCGCAGGAGATCCGCGAGTACGTGGGCGTGTGCGACCGGCTGCTGCGGCTGTCGGTCGGGATCGAACATCCCGACGACCTGATCGCCGATGTGTGTCAGGCGCTGGATGCCAGTCTCGCAGTGGCGGGAGGGAGTGTACGATGAACTTTGCCACCAAACTGCTGCACGGCACCAGTTGTATTGACCCGGTGACAGGGGCGGCCTCGGTGCCCATTTATCAGGCGTCCACCTTTCATCAGGCCGATCTGGACCGGCCCGGAGTCTACGATTACGCTCGTTCGGGCAATCCCACCCGGCATGCCCTGGAAGAGGCGATCGCCGTTCTGGAGGGAGGAGAGCGCGGATTCGCCTTTGCTTCCGGTATGGCGGCCATCTCCAGCGTGTTCATGCTGTTCTCCGCCGGGGATCACGTCGTGGTGGCGGAGGACGTGTACGGCGGCACCTACCGCTTCTTGACCAAGGTTCTTTCCCGCATGGGGATCACCGTCAGCTTTGTCGATACCACCTCGCTGGAGCAGGTGGAAGCGGCCATCCGTCCCGAGACCAAGGGCATCTACCTGGAAACCCCGTCCAACCCGACGCTGAAAGTGACGGACATCGCCGCTGTCTGCGCGCTGGCGAAACAGCGGGGACTGCTCGTGATCGTAGACAATACGTTCATGACGCCGTACTATCAGCGGCCGCTGGAGTTGGGCGCGGACGTGGTGATCCACAGCGCGACCAAGTTCATCGGCGGCCACAGCGACGTCGTGGCGGGGTTGGCCGTGACCAGGGAGGCGGCGTTGGGCGAGCAGCTCTACATGATCCAAAACGGCATGGGAGCGATCCTCGGCGTGCAGGATTCCTGGCTGGTGCTGCGCGGGTTGAAGTCCTTGAAAGCGCGCCTGGACGTCAGCACGCAGACGGCGGAAAAGCTGGCCCGTTGGCTTTCCACACACCCGGCGGTCAGCCGCGTCTACTACACCGGATTGCCGGAACACGACGGACATGACCTGCAAAACCGGCAGGCGAGCGGACACGGGGCCGTCCTCTCCTTTGACGTGGGCAGCCGCGAGCGGGCCAAAGCGCTGTTTGACCGCGTCAGGCTGCCGATCGTCGCCGTCAGTCTGGGCGCGGTAGAGACGATTCTTTCCTATCCGGCGATGATGTCCCATGCCGCCATGCCGCCTGCGGAGCGGGCACGGCGGGGAATCACGGACGGACTGATCCGCCTCTCCGCGGGGCTGGAGGACGCCGGCGACCTGCTTCAGGACCTGGGGCAGGCGTTGGACGCGCTCGGACCCGTAGAGCAGGCGGCAGACCGTGACGCGGCAGACGATAAACAGGCATTTTCCTGGGCGTAAGCCCGGAAAATGCCTGTTTTGTTTGGGGCAGAGGTCAGCGGTTCACCGGGATTTTTTCGTTACCCTGCGGTTTGGCGTTGCTGCTCTTGTTGATCCGCTGCTCGTTTTCCCTGGTCGGCGTCTCTTCCCGTTTTCTCACGTCGCGCGGGAACTGCGGCATGAGCCGTCCGACGATGTCCGCCAGTTCTTCGGCAAAACCGGCCACGGGATGGCCGCGCTGGATGTCGGCGGCCATTTCCCGCAGCCGCTGCACGATGTCGGGGTCGGCGGTGACGATGGCGTTCGCCCCTTGGGGATCCTCTTTCAGCGCCTCCGCCACCGAGTATTTGATCACGCCCACTTCCGGCCGGTCGAGATGGGCGTTGACGTCAATGCCGACGACGGCCCACTTGCCCAGGACCACCGCCGTCGCGTCATTGACGTTTTTCACCCGCGTGGCCAACTGCACCAGCCGGTTGGCGGTTGCCTGCGGCGACTGGTTGTAGGCCGGGGACGGGGCGGTTTGCTGGACGCGCTGCGTTTCCGGCACAGCGCGGCCGGGCTGCGGCGCCGCCTGGTTGGCCGGAGGCTTGTTGCTCGACATGCAGGCGGAGAGGAGCAGGCTGACGCTGAGCATACAGATAGCTGTCCGTTTCACGGTCATACTTCCTTTCCCTGGTTTGCTGCAGTACGGCTGCATGGTTAGTCGTATTGTGTTCTGCCCGCCCCGTTTTCATTCCCCCGCCTCTCGTCTATCCGTCCACCCCCCGTCATACACTGTAGTACATCGCGTTCGGGCAGCAGAGCATCCGGTCCCCAACTGCATACGATAGAGAAGATGGGTAATAGGAGGCGAGAATTTGAAGAAAATCTACGTACTGGACACCAACGTACTCCTGCAAGATCCGCGGGCGATGTTTTCCTTTGCGGACAACGAGATCGTCCTGCCCGCCGTGGTGTTGGAAGAAATTGATTCCAAAAAGCGCTACATGGATGAAATTGGCCGCAACGCCCGTTACGTGTCGAGGCTGTTGGACAGTTTCCGCGAACTGGGCCATCTGCATCAGGGCATTACGCTGGAGACAGGCGGTCTGTTTCGCGTAGAGTTGAATCACTCCTCGCTTCACAAGCTGCAGAAGCAGTTTACGGAATTTACCAACGACAACCGGATTCTGGCCGTAGCGCTAAATCTGCAGGAAGAGGAAAACCTGGCCCCAACCCCCCGTCCCGTCATTCTCGTCAGCAAAGATGCCCTAATGCGGGTCAAGGCGGATGCGCTTGGCCTGAAAGCGGAAGACTTCCTGTCCGACCGCGTCGTCGAGCACTCCAGCATTTACGCCGGGTGCCAGAAGCTGACGGTGGCCTCCCACATCATCCAAACCTACTACGCCTCCCGCAAGCTGAACCTGTCGGCCTGTTTTCCCCGCACCCGGTTTTATCCGCACCAGTTTCTGATTTTAAAAGACGAAATCAATCCCTCGATCTCCGCAATCGGCAAGGTGGACGCGGAAGGCAGGACGCTGGAGATGCTGGTGACGAACGACGATCCCGTCTGGGGAATTCGCGCCCGCAACGTGCAGCAGCGCATGGCGATGGAACTGCTGCTGCGGGAGGAGATTCCGCTCGTCACCATGACGGGCAAGGCCGGAACCGGCAAAACGCTTCTGGCGCTGGCGGCGGGGCTGCTGCAGATCGAGGACCTGCAGACGTACAAGAAGCTGTTGGTGGCCAGACCCATTGTTCCCCTGGGGAAAGACATCGGCTTCCTCCCCGGCGAAAAGGAAGAGAAACTGCGGCCGTGGATGCAGCCGATTTACGATAATTTGGAATATTTGTTCAACACCAAGCATCCGGGCGATCTGGACAAGATCCTGGCCGGCATGGGAAGCATCCAGGTCGAGGCGCTGACCTACATCCGCGGACGCTCCATTCCCGGTCAGTTCATCATTATCGACGAGGCGCAGAACCTGACCAAACACGAGGTGAAGACGATCCTGACCCGGGTTGGCGAAGGGTCAAAAATCGTGCTGATGGGAGACCCGGAGCAGATCGACCACCCCTATCTGGACGAAAGCAACAACGGCCTGACCTACGTGGTGGAGATGTTCAAGGCCCAAAAGCTGGCCGGCCATATCAAGCTGGAAAAAGGGGAACGCAGCGTGCTGGCCCAGTTGGCGGCCGATTTGCTGTAGGGATGCATAGAAAACAAAAAACGGCGCACACTGTAGAATGTCGAGCCCGATGATTGATGGATCAACGGCGAAAAGCCTTGTCAGGAGGCGAAGAACCGTGGATGCTCATGATCATGCAGTCGACATTGGTCGGAATGGCGGAACCCGAGCTCTTTAGGTAACGGACTCTAACGTGGAGGCTGAAGTGCCAAAGAGAATAACCGGTAGTACCCCAGAGCAGACGGGCTCGACACGGCCGCTCCCTTGTTGGGAGCGGTTTTTCGTTTTTCAGCGGACGGCTGGACGGGGCGGACGATTCGGGAAAAGGAAAAAAGCCCGGACGCAGCGCCGGGCAAAAAGGGGGACCGCTTCCCTTATGGTTGCGTTACGGCCAGCGCCTTTTTCAGCGCGTTGATCGTGCCGATGTGCATCCCCTCGTGAAAGAGCGAAAAGACGAACATCTCGCCCAGCGTGGACATCTGCGCGCCGCTTCGCAAGACGAACGGCTCCGCCAATTCCCGGTGGAGCCGATCGCCGAAGGTTCGCTTGATCCGCTCCTTCTGCTCTTCCAACTGTTCGGCCAATGCGGACAGGGATGGTACCTCTCCCTGCCAGTCCGCCGGTTTCGTGCCCGGTCCGAACAGCGTTTTGTACGAGGCGGGCAGGTGTGTAAAATCGAGACCGTACATACAGCTTTCCTGAACGGTCAGAATATGTCCCAGATTCCAGCGGATGTTGTTGGCGAATCCCTCCGGTACGATGTCCGCCTGCTCCGCGGGGACCTTCTTCAAGACCGCCAGGGTAATGCCGCGAACCAGATCGTACTGCTTCCATACAAACGCGTAGTCGTGCATGCGCGAATACCACCTTTCCCCAAAATTGGCCATCGGTGTCATTGTATTCGCTTTTCTGCAGATAAACACCTGCCGATGACGCTCCTTCCACATACACGCGGGCATTGAGGCGGTCCGCGCGAAAGCCGGTCATGCGTCGGGCTTATCCCCCATACACATGAATGAGGGGGGAGTAGACATGGTCAGTCTGGATTCATCCATTTCCTTTATGATTTACATCACGGCGGTGTCCAGCGCGGCCGCCGGCGTGACGGAAGCCGTCAAGTCGGTGGTTCCGTTCCTCGCCACCGACTACGAGGCCGAACAGGACCGGTTGGAAGACCACAACCACGCCGCCCGGCTGACACACTACAAAAAGTTTTGCAATCTGACGATCTCCGTCGTGTCCGCCGGCGTCATTTTCGGTCTGCTCGGCCTTGATCCCGCGCTGATTCTCGTCGGTGCGCCATCCGCCTTTGTCGACGATCCGTGGCAGGTGGGCACCTGGATCTGGGGGATTGTCGCCGTCTTCGGATCGCCGCTGTTTGCCTCGTTCCTGAAGATTCTGGAAGGGTGGAAACAAAACGTAAACGGCGACAACTTTCCGCACAAGCCCAGGCAAAAGGTCAGGGGACCGAAGCACTGACGAGGCGTTTGATGCGGCTTTCGCTCCGAGCGGGAAGCCGCATGGTTTTTTGCCTGCAAGGGGCTTGTCTCACTCGTTCCACCACGTGACGGCCGTCCGGTAGGCGCGGGCAATTCCGTCGATCAGGTCGGTCTGGCCGGCGTCCACGAGATACAGGGCGGGGCGGGACGACGATGGCGGGAGCGTTCCGATCACGTGTTCCCGGCACTGCTCCAGAGCGGCCCAGCGGTCACGTTCCTCGCCGGCAGAAGAGTCGAGCGAAAACGCGGCGACGCGGTCGGCGTAGAGATACGCGTGTTCGTTTTGACTGACGAATCCGACGTCGTCCAGGTGGGCGATTTCCGCTCCCTCGGGGAGCAGCCAGAGCGTAAATTCTTCGCCCAGCATCCCCGCTTTTTGCAAGAGGTCCCGCAAGGTGTCGCGTTCTTGCGGGCTTTCCACGATGAACAGTCGGCCGTCGCGGTCAAACACATTGACATGATCCCCGATTTTATGTATGACTTGAGCATAGAAGCCGGGCCGTTTGCCGGCCGGTACCTGCATGTCCACACCGTACATGCGCTTCATGAGTCTCACTCCGTTTCACGCTGGGTTTTACCCCTATCGTATCATAAAAAAAGGAGGTTCACCCATGAACGAGCCGCAATTGACCATCGAGAAGTACGTACTGGGGCCGTTTCAAACCAACGCCTACATTCTGACCAACCCGGCAAGCGGGGAGTCCATCGTCATCGACCCGGGGATGGAACCGGCAGCGCTCCTTCGCGCCCTGGAGGGAAAAAACGTCGTCGCCGTCCTGCTGACCCATGCCCATCTGGACCACATCGGCGGGCTGAATCAGGTGCGGGCCCTGACCGGCGCACCGGTCTACATCCATCCGCTGGAGCAGAGCTGGCTGACCGATCCCGATCTGAACGGCTCGACCCGCTGGAACTTGTCGGAACCCATCGTCTGCGAGCCGGCCGAGCACGAACTGGCCGACGGGCAGACGCTGGAGCTGGCCGGATTGTCCATCCGGGTCCTGCACACGCCCGGACACTCGCCGGGGAGCTGCTCGTTTGTGGTGGGACCGCATTGCTTCGGCGGCGACGTCCTGTTTGCCCAAAGCATCGGACGGACGGACCTGCCGGGGGGAAGTTTCGAGACGCTGATGATCAGCATCCAGGACAAATTGTTTGAACTGGATGACGACACGATCGTCTACCCGGGACATGGCCCGAAGACCACGATCGAAGCGGAAAAGCTGTACAACCCGTATGTGACCGGCATGCTGCGGTAACCGTGCTTCGCCGTCTCTCTGCCGCTTCCGCGGAAGACAGGCGCACACCTCATGTCGCGGCAGAATAAGGAAAAAGCCAGCTCAAGAAGCTGGCTTTTTTCATTCGCTGACCGGGGATGGAAGGGCGGGAGCGTGTTTGGAACGGGCGGCCCGGCGGCGATCACTGTTTCCCGAAACCAAACGGCAGGTTGATCTTCAACTGCAGCTTCAACTCCTGGTTGGCCATCGTGATCCCCTGCACCTGGATGTTGGAGGAGATCAGCTCCGGGTAAAATCCGAGGTCGTACGATTTCTCCATTTCTTCAATCGTCGAGGCGGGCAGGGCGAACCCGTCATAGTACAGCTCGTTGATGTGAAATTTCAAGGCTTTCGGCGAAATCAGCTCGTACGTGCCGACCAGCCGCATGTGTACCTGGTCGTACGTGCCTTCCACGATCAACTGGTTGTTGTCAAAGGAAAAGTGCGCGTTTTTGAACAGTTCGTCTTTGGACACCAGGAAGCGGTTAAACTCATCCTGCCGGATCGTCAGCGTGTGCGTGAACAGCCCGTCGGACTGGATGCGCTCCGGCGTCGCCAGCTCGGAAATCTGGAACATCACGCCGGACAGCTCGTTGAAAAACGTTTGAAAGGCGGGCAGTCCCCGCTCCCGCCAATCGGCGACGAGGTGGTCCATCAGCGCCTGGACGCTGGTCGGGTCGCTCAGCATCTGCACGTTTTTCTCCTTTTCCGCCTGGATCGCGAGCATGTCCGCCAACTGCTTCTCGTACTGCCGCCGCAGATTCTGGAGCAGCGTCAGCCGGTTTTGCCGCTCCGCCTGCATCGACGCCATCGCGGCCCGTTCCTTCTGAAACGATTCCAGCTTCGCCAGGTCCCGTTCGTAGAGGATTTGCAGGAAATCGAACAACAACAGGAAATCATTGAAATTTTCCGTATCAAACAGCAGCGTCAGCAGGTTGGCCCGCTCTCCCGTGTAGTACGCTCTGGCGACGTCCCCGGCGTGTCGGCGCATCGCTTCCATCACCAGTTTTTTTCGCTGCAGATCCAGATCCAGTTGGGCGATCTCCCCGTTCAACCGGCTTTCCTCCTGTTTGATCAGCGTCAGTGTGCGCTCCAGTTCTTTTTGGGTAAAATGCTGCTGCAAGATCAACTGTTCCAGGGGCAATGGCTCTTCCGCCCGGGCTGTCGCGGTCAACGGCAGCGCCAGCAGCAGCAAGCAAAGCATGATTGTACGCATGGCTTCACCTTTTGTTTTCGTGAGGTGGAGAAACGGACAAAACATTTTCTCTCCACATTCTATGACTTCTTTTCGTATTATAGCCTTATACGGTTGAATTTGGATAGCGGGAGAACAGAGATGACGATTACATCCATCATTCGGGACGAAATACGCAATCATCCGCGGCGGGCGATTCCGTTTGCGCGGTTCATGGAGCTGGCACTCTACCATCCGGAAGGCGGGTATTACACGTCGACGCGCCCCAAGGTGGGCAGGGACGGTGATTTTTTTACCAGCGCGACGGTTCATCCCGTCTTTGCCGAGACGTTGGCCGACGTGGTGGCCGAGATGTGGCGGACGGGTGGCTGGACCTCCCCGGCGCTGGTGGAGATCGGCGGAGGAACGGGCGCGCTCTCTGGCCACATGCTTCGCCGTCTGCGCGAGACGGTGCCCGAGCTGTATCGGGACATGCGCCTCGTGCTGATCGAGACGAGCCCGTATCACCGGCAGCTTCAGGAGGAGGCGCTGCGCGGGGCAGAGGTGGAGAAGCGCTGGTATTCCAGTCTGCGGGAGGCGGCGGCAGCGGAAGGCGTCGAAGGGGTGATCCTCTCCAATGAGTGGCTCGACGCCTTTCCCGTACATGTGGCGGAGAAGACGGCTGACGGCTGGCGGGAAGTGTGGGTGACGGAGGCAGACGGCGGATTTGCCGAGGTCCTCGGCGAAGTGACTCCCGCCCTGGCTGCGTGTCTGCGCGATGTGGACAAGTCGCTGCCGCGGGGAATGCGGATCGAGGTCAATTCGGCGATGGAGCAGACGGCCGCCGACGTGTCCCGTCTGCTGAGGCAGGGGTACGTGCTGACCATGGACTACGGGGATGTGCAGGAGGAGCTGTACCATCCCGCCCGGAAGCGGGGTACGCTGATGTGCTACCGCCGCCATCAGGCGCACGACAATCCCTACGTGCACGTGGGGGAGCAGGACATCACCGCCCACGTCAATTTTTCCGCATGGATGCGCGCAGGCGAGCGGGCGGGGCTGAAGACGCTCGCCTACATGCGGCAGGACCGCTTTTTGATCAAAAGCGGCCTGTTGGAAAAGGCGGTCGCCCATGCGGACACGGATCCGTTTACGAGTCAAGCGATGAAGCGGAACCGGGCGATTCAACAGTTGATTTACCCGGGCGGCCTGGGCGGTCTCTTTCGCGTGCTGGTCCAGGCGAAAGGGATGCCGGACGGTGTGCCGCTCCGCTTTTTGCCCTAGCATACCACGGGGAAACAAAAAAAAGATGCTCACGGTGAGCATCTTTTTTTACATGATCATGTTCAGCATGGAGTGCTCTTGCGGACCCACCGGCATGACGAAGAACGTGTAATAGGTGAAGCCCACGAAAGAGACAAACATAAAACAGAAGAAAATGTTCAAGTACACCCGTTCTGTCAGATTCATGTAGCTGAGTGATACGAAGAAGGCGGTCATTCCGAAAAACAAGAGAGCCATCGGGTACAGGTGCCCCCAGAACGCCATCAGCGCGATCGCCAGCGTCCAGAAGCCGAGTACGCGATACATGCGATCCATCTGTTTCCCTCCTTTTTCCAGCGATTCGGCAAGATTTACAAGATTCCTTCCCCATTATAAAGGACAGGAAGAGGCCTGTAAACGGGAAGGTATGACGGTTTTTTGACGCAGCCGTTCCCATGCATCCGGCCCGCGTCCGGCATACCTGACCCGCCGGATGCGGGCTGAACCGATGCCGACCGAGCCGTGTTGGGGCGATTCGTCGACGTCATCGGGGGAAACGGACCACGGTATAGGTGCAGGACCTGCAGCCTTTGAGCATGGACTCGTCTTCCTGTAATTCAATGTGTCCAAAATAGGTTTCAAATATCCCCGCCAACAGGGCGTTGTGCATCTTGCAGACGGAGCTGGGGAAACGCTTGGCCGTCTCGGAAAACGTGCAGTTGTACACCCGGAAGCGCAGACTTCCGTCCGGCAGCGGTTCGATTTCCGGTTTGAGTCCCTGCGCCACCACGAGCCGGTGGATGTGGGACAACTTCTCTTCCAGCGTAGCGTTTTCCATGTCGATCGGCACTTCCGCCATCGCCCGTTTGGCCATTTCCGTTCCCATGCGGTGTCCCATTTTTACGAGGGCGACTTCCCCCGCCTCTCCCAGGGAAAGCAGGCTTTCGATGGCGATGTCGGCCAGGAGCCGGTAATCGCGAGGAGGAAATTGCAGGCTGACCACCTGATCGGAAAGCGCGTACAAACGGCTGGGACGCCCTCCCTTGCCGCTTTTGTCGGAGTAGGAGGTAAGCAGATGGACGTCTTCCAGCTTGGTCAGATGCAGCCGAGCCACGTTCGGATGGATGGAAAACTGCTCGGCCACGGCCTGTACGGTGACAGGCTCTTTGCTGTTGGAAACAAACTGGTAAATGGAAAAACGGGTGGAATCAGCCAAGGCGCTTGTTAACTTTTGAGCGTCGCAATCCACGCTGGTCCCCCCTTTCACAGTACAAATCACCATTAGTTTAGCCGATTTTCGCGCGGTTGTTAAGGTTGGAGTGTGCCGTGCGTTCGTCGTATTTTTTAAATTTAATACTATTGACATAGTGTTAACACCGCATTTATAATCCGAAGTAGAAAAGGTTTTTTTATTAGCTAACTTTTATATAGTATAATGAACATAGAGCGAGATGGAGGGGAACACAATGGCGGTTGCTGAACGTACTCGTACACAAAAATTGACGTTTTTCACCTACCCGAGCTGTACATCCTGTCGCAAGGCCAAGGCGTGGCTGGCGGAACACGGGGTAAAATACGAGGAGCGGCACTTGTTTAAAAATCCGCCGACGCCCGAAGAACTGATGGAGATCATCAAAAAGACCACCAACGGGCTGGACGAAATCCTGTCCACGCGCAGCCAGCGATTCAAAAACCTGGAAGTGGACATCAACGAAATGACGGTCAGCGAGCTTTTGGAGATGCTGAGTGAAGAGCCGCAGCTCCTGAAGCGGCCGATTCTGACCGACGGGGAAAACATCATCATCGGGTATAACCAGTCGGCCATGCAAAAACTACTGGCCTAAGCGAACGAGGAGGGAAAACCCCTCCTCTTTTTTCGTTGGGCGGGCGGGATTACAATGAAGGAAAGCGGTTCGCGAAGTCTGCTCGAAGAAGCGGGCTTCTTCGTTGGCAAAAACGTTTGGCCTGCCGGGACGGGGCGTTCGCTTCGGGTGCTGCTCCGCTCTGGAAAAACGGCGAAAGGGATGGGGAAGGATGGAAACGATCTTGTTGGAAAAACGGGCGGGGGTGGCCTTCATCACGTTGAACAGGCCCCACGTCCGCAACGCGATCAGCCTGGAGATGGCGGATGAACTGCGCCAGGCGGTGAGCGAGTGCGAGGAGGACGACGCGGTCAAGGTCCTGGTCTTTACCGGCATGGGCGACAGTTTCGTCTCCGGCGGTGACCTGCGGCAGTTCATGCAGGCCCGGGGGAGGGAACAGGCGCAGCCGATTCTCGACCGCGTGGCCGGGCTGCTCGGCGCGATTGACGGCTGCAGCAAGCCGACCATTGCGATGATCAACGGACACGCCATCGGGGGCGGCTGCGAGTTTGCCGTCTCCTGTCACTTTCGCTTCGCCGCCGAGACGGCCATGCTCGGCTTTGTCCAGATCGGCCTCTCCATCACGACCGGATGGGGCGGAGGGTCGCGCTTGCTGGACAAGCTGCCGGAGTCCAAGGCGCTGGCGCTCCTGCTGACGGGAAAGCGGATCAGCGCGCGGGAAGCGGAGCGCTGCGGGCTGGTGGACGCGGTGTATCCCCCGGATCGCCTGCGCGAGGAGACGGAACGCTTCGCCGCCGAGATCGCCGCTCAGCCGCTCGCCGGCATCCGGGCGTACCTGCAGCTTTTGCGCTGGAAGCGGGACGGATTGAGCCTGGACGAGCGCATCCGCAGCGAGGTCAGCCAGTGCGCCGGATTGTGGGGCAGCGACGATCACGTTCGCGCGGTGCAGCGGTTTCTGCGGAAAAACTAGCGGCGTGACCTCTGGGGGGCCCTCCCGTTTAAACCCTTTCGTGTCTGGACATACTTTTTCTAGTAGAAAGCGATTCTACCAGAGTAGGGAAAAGCATAGGATGAATTACATCATCATCCTTTAAAGGTAACGGGAGGGACATCATCTATGGTAGCTTCCAGACAAGATGCATGGACGGAAGACGACGATCTGGTGCTGGCGGAAGTCACCTTACGCCATATTCGCGAGGGCGGGACACAGCTCGCCGCATTTGAAGAAGTGGGGCAGCGGCTGGGCCGCACCGCCGCCGCCTGCGGGTTTCGCTGGAACAGCTGCGTGCGCAAGCGGTACGACGCGGCGATCGCGATCGCCAAGAACCAGCGGCAGCAGTTGAAAAAAATGGGCCGGCTGAACGCGCAAAACACCGGTCTCGACTCAGCCGCGTACGCGACCAAGCGGGGGAGCCACATCCCGCAGGGAGAGGGCGCGGCGGAGACGGACGACGAGCAGCACATCGAGGCCGTCATCCGGCTCTTGGCCAACCAGAAGGACATTGTGCGCCGATTGAAGCAGTTGGAAAAAGAATTGGAAGGAAAGAGTGCGGAGATAAAAGAATTGAAAGAGGCCAACGACCGGATGAAACAAGAGCTGGAGCAGGTGCGGGGGGTCAACGAGGACTACAAGGCGCTCGTGCAGATCATGGACCGCGCCCGCAAGCTCGCTTTCCTGCAGGAAGAGGAGGCGCCCAAGGCGATTTTCAAGATGGATGAAAACGGCAACCTGGAGCGCGTGGAAAAGTGAGTGCAAATCGTGCCAACAAAAAAGAAGCGGACGAAACCGCTTCTTTTGTTTTCGACGCGATGGACGGCGCGAATGCCCTCAGTCCTGCAGGCCGACACCTTCGGGCAGCCAGACGTACGGGTTCTCGCCGCGGTCGCGGATCGGGTTGTACTTGACCGGCGTGAAGCCCATTTTCAGCCAGAATTGGTCGGCGCGACAGCGGGAGTTGGTCTTGATGGGGGCACCAAAGCTCTTGGCGTGGTTGACCAGAGCCGTGCCGTAATCCTTGCCGCGGTAATCGGGCAGCACTTCCAGTTTCCACAATTCGTAATAGTCTTGAGCCGGTTTGAAATAGCGGTCGTACTTGCCGTCGATCTTGTACAGGCTCATCCGCGCCACCAGCAGATCGTTGTCGTAGATCCCGTAAAAAGGAGATTCCGAATCGTTCTCCACGATGTTCGCCTCCAGGTCTTCCTTCATGGAAAGCTCCTCCAGGCCAAATTCGCGGAATTTTTGAAACTCCTCCAGGGTCTTGTAATTGATCCGTAAACGTTTTACTTCATACATCGTTTGCCACTCCTCTCACGCGCATTGCCTAACCTCCATGGCCTACCTTCATTATACACCAAAAACCTCCTCCCCGAGCGATTTTCTCGCGTTGATTTCGAGGGAGCTCCAGGAAATGGATTCGCTCTCATGGAAGAAATTTAAATTTCGGCTAGAACTATGGCCGGTCTCATGGCAAAATAGAGAGTAGCAAAACAATTTCGAACAATCGCCCCGCATGCGTTGAAAGCGGTTTCGAGCAGCGGACGATTGGTCGCGGAAAGGAGCGTTGCCATGCGCAAAGTACTGATTGCCAATCGCGGGGAAATCGCGCGGCGGATCATCCGCACCTGCCGGGCCCAGGGAGTGGCGACGGTAGCCGTATTCTCGGAGGCGGACAGAGACCTGCCGTTTGTCCGGGAAGCGGACGAGGCCGTCCACATCGGGCCGCCCCCTGTGCCGCACAGCTATCTCAACGTGGAGGCGATCATCGCCGCCGCCAGAGAGACCGGCGCGGATGCCGTCCATCCGGGCTACGGCCTGCTGTCGGAAAACGCCGCGTTTGCCCGGCGCTGCCGCGACGAAGGGCTGGTCTTCATCGGGCCGTCGCCCGAGGTGATCGCGCAGATGGGGGACAAACTGACGGCCCGCCGCGTGATGCGGGAAGCGGGCGTGCCTGTGGTGCCCGGCTGCGAGGATCCGGTGAACACGCCGGATGAAGCGGCAAGGGTGGCGGCCGGGATCGGCTATCCGGTCATGCTCAAGGCCAGCGCGGGCGGCGGCGGCATCGGCATGCAGGTGTGCCGCGACGAAGCGGAACTGCGCCAGGCGTACCAGTCGGCCAGGGGCAGGGCCAAGGCGTACTTTGGCAGCGACGCCATGTACGTGGAAGCGTATGTGGAAAGCCCCCGCCACATCGAGGTGCAGATCGCGGGAGACGCGCATGGCACCGTGATTCACCTGCTGGAGCGGGAATGCTCCATCCAGCGCCGCCACCAGAAGGTGCTGGAGGAAAGCCCGTCCCCGTTCCTCGACGAGCTCGCGAGACAGCGGCTCTGCGAAGCAGCGGTGACGGCTGCCAGGGCGGTCGGGTACACCGGCGTCGGCACGGTGGAGTTTATCATGGACGGGAAAAAGAATTTCTATTTCCTGGAAATGAACACCCGCCTGCAGGTAGAGCATCCCGTCACCGAAGAGATGACCGGCCTCGACCTGGTCGCGCTGCAGTTGGAGATCGCCCGCGGCAACCCGCTGCCCGTCGCGCAGGCGGAGGTAAAGGCGCTGCGCCATGCGATCGAGCTGCGGGTGTACGCCGAGGACCCCGTCACCTTTTTGCCGTCTCCCGGCACGATCACGTTCTACCGGCCGCCGCAAATGGACGGGGTGCGGGTGGACGACGGCGTGGAAACCGGCACGCAGGTGACGCCGTTCTACGACCCGATGATCGCCAAGGTGATCGTCTCCGGCACAAACCGCGAAGAAGCGATACGGCGGGCGCAGGAAGCGATGCGGCAGTTTGAGGTCACCGGCATCAAGACCAACATTCCGTTTTTGCTGGAGGTCTTGGGCGACGAAGCATTCCGGCGGGGCGCGTACACCACGCGCTTTGTGGAAGAACGGAAAGAGAAAACGACGTAAGGAGAGCAAAGCGATGAAAAACGTGACAGCATCCATGGCAGGAACCGTCATCAACGTGCTGGTGCAGGCAGGCGACCAGGTGAACGCCGGCCAGGACGTGGTCGTGCTGGAGTCGATGAAGATGGAGGTGCCGATCCAGGCGGAAGCGGACGGCAAAGTGGCGGAAGTGAAAGTGCATGTCGGGGACTTCGTCAACGACGGCGATGTCATCCTCGTCCTGGAGTAGTTTTGGAATGATTCCAAACTGAGCGCCCGCTAGGAAAGGCAGGTGGCCTGCATGCAGGTGCAGATCGTAGAAGTAGGGCCGCGTGACGGCCTGCAAAACGAAACCCAAACGGTGCCGACCGAGGCGAAAATCCGGCTGATCGGCCTGCTGGCCGAGGCGGGACTGCGCCGGATCGAGGCCGGCTCGTTCGTCAATCCGCGCTGGATTCCCCAGTTGGCCGACACGGCGGACGTCTTTCGCCAACTGCCGCGCAGCCCCGCCGTGACGTACAGCGCGCTCGTGCCCAATCTGCGCGGGCTGGAGCGGGCCAGGGAGTGCGGGGTGACGGAGGTGGCCGTGTTCATGTCCGCCTCGGAGACGCACAACCGCAAGAACATCAACAAGAGCATCAGCGAAACCTTCCCCGTCCTCAGGGAAGTGGCGCGGGAAGCGCTGGCGCTGGGCATGCGCGTGCGGGGATACGTCTCCACCGTCTTCGGCTGCCCGTATGAAGGGGCCGTTCCGCTGGACAACAGCCGGCGGGTGACGGACGAACTGCTCGCGATGGGCGTCTACGAAGTCTCCATCGGCGACACGATCGGCGTGGCCACGCCCCGTCAGGTGCAGGAGACGTTCGCGGTGCTTGTGAACGATGTTACGAGCGAGCGCTTGGCCGGTCATTTTCACGATACCCGGGGAACGGGCCTGGCCAACGTGGCGGCTGCTCTGGCTGAGGGAATCCGCACCTTTGACAGCTCGATCGGCGGCTTGGGGGGATGCCCGTACGCGCCGGGGGCGACCGGCAACATTTCCAGCGAAGATCTGGTCTACATGCTGCACGGCATGGGCTATGAGACCGGCGTGGATCTGCAGAAGCTGATCGAGGCGGGCAGCTACATTCAGCGGCAGTTGGGTCGCCCCCTGCCGTCCAAGGTGCTTGCGGCCAGCCTGGCGCAGGCGGAAACCTGCGCAAAGAAAGAGGCGGAAGGGGATACGGCATGAGCGTGCTGCTGCGAAAAGAGGGAGCCGTCGGCGTGCTGACGCTGAATCGGCCCGAGGTGTACAACTGTCTGAACCTGGAGACGCTGTTCACGCTGCGACGGCTGATTGCCGAGATCGATGCGGACAGGGAGATTCGCGCCGTCATTGTGACCGGCGCGGGGGAGAAGGCGTTCTGCTCCGGCGCCGACTTAAAGGAGCGGCGCACGATGACGGACCTTCAGGTGCAGCTCTACATCCGCACCATCCGGGACACGTTCAGCGAGCTGGAGCGTCTGCCCAAGCCGGTCATCGCCGCAATCAACGGCGTGGCGCTGGGCGGCGGAACGGAGCTGGCCCTGGCCTGCGACCTCAGGGTGATAAGCGAGTCGGCCCAGATGGGGCTGACGGAAACGTCGCTCGGCATCATCCCCGGAGCGGGCGGGACGCAGCGGCTGCCGCGCCTGATCGGCAAGGGGAAGGCCAAGGAGCTGATTTTTACCGCCCGCCGCGTCCACGCCGAGGAGGCGCTGGCGATCGGGCTGGTCAACCGCACGGCTCCGCCGGACCAGGTGATGGCGTCCGCGCTGGCGCTGGCCGAGGAGATGGCCGCCAACGCGCCGCTTGCGCTCGCCCAGGCGAAGTTCGCCATCGATTACGGGATGGAGGCCGATCTGGCGACGGGACTGGCGATGGAGAGCAGCGCCTACCAGGTGCTGATCCCCACCCGCGACCGGCTGGAGGGGCTGGAAGCGTTCAGGGAAAAGCGAAAACCGGTATATCGCGGAGAATGACGGGAGGAACGGCAGATGAGCAAGCAGTTGGAACAGACGCTGAAAGAACGGATCGCCCAGGTGGAGCAGGGGGGCGAGGAAAAGTACCACGCCAAGCTGAAGGAGCAGAACAAGCTGTTCGTCCGCGACAGGTTGAAGCTGCTGTTTGACGGCGAGTTCATGGTGGAAGACGGCTTGTTTGCCAATTTCACCGCGGGCGACCTGCCGGCCGACGGGGTTGTGACCGCCATCGGCAAAGTAAACGGGCGGACCGTCTGCGTGATGGCCAACGATTCGACGGTCAAGGCCGGTTCGTGGGGAGCGCGGACGGTGGAAAAGATCATCCGCATCCAGGAGACGGCGGAGAAAATGCGCGTGCCGCTGATCTATCTGGTCGACTCCGCCGGCGCCCGCATTACCGATCAACTGGAGATGTTCCCCGGCAGGCGGGGGGCGGGCCGGATCTTTTACAACCAGGTGAAGCTCTCCGGCAAGATTCCCCAGGTCTGCATCCTGTTTGGCCCTTCCGCCGCAGGAGGGGCGTACATTCCGGCGTTTTGCGACGTGGTCATCATGGTGGACAAAAACGCCAGCATGTACCTCGGGTCTCCCCGCATGGCGGAAATGGTGATCGGCGAAAAGGTGACGCTGGAGGAGCTGGGCGGCGCCCGCATGCACTGCTCGGTGAGCGGCTGCGGCGACATTCTGGCGGCCAATGAAGAGGAAGCGATTCAGGCCGCCCGCCGTTACCTCGGCTTTTTCCCGGCCGACTACACGAAAGAGCCGCCCGTGGAAGCGGCCCGGCCACCCAAGCCGGATGCGCGGGACATCAACGAGATCGTGCCGGAAAACCAGAACACGCCCTTCAACATGTACGACTTGATTGATGCGCTGGTGGACGAGGGGTCCTTTTTCGAGATCAAGAAGCTGTTCGCCCAGGAGCTGATCACCGGTTTTGCCCGGCTGGAGGGCAAACCGGTCGGCATCGTCGCCAACCAGCCGCGGGTGAAGGGGGGCGTGCTGTTCGTCGATTCGGCCGACAAGGCGGCCCGCTTCATTACCTTGTGCGACGCCTTTCAGATTCCGCTGCTGTTTCTCGCCGACGTCCCGGGCTTCATGATCGGCACGGCCGTGGAGCGGGCCGGCATCATCCGGCACGGGGCGAAAATGATCGCGGCCATGGCGGAGGCGACCGTGCCGAAGATCTCCGTGATCGTGCGCAAGGCGTACGGCGCCGGCCTGTACGCGATGGCCAGCTCGGCGTTTGAACCGGACGCCTGCCTGGCGCTGCCCGGCGCGCAGATCGCCGTGATGGGGCCGGAAGCGGCGGTCAACGCCGTCTACAGCAACAAGATCCAGGCGATTGAAGACCCGCAGGAGCGGCAGGCGTTTATCATGGAAAAACGGCGCGAGTACCAGCAGGATATCGACATCTACCTGCTCGCCTCCAACCTGATCGTGGACGCCATCGTGCCGCCGAGCGAACTGCGCGGCGAGCTGATCCGCCGCTTCGGCGTCTACGGCAGCAAACGGCAAATCTTCTCGGAGCGCAAGCACCCGGTATATCCGGTGTAGACGCGCCAAACAGACTGTCTTCGGCGAGGAGGCAGTCTGTTTTTTTTGTGTGAAAAACGGGCTGTGTCGCAGTTATTCAACTAACGGGCAGAATACTCAAGAACAACTATTCAACCTCAAATCGATTCCATCCTACCAAAATGGTCAATCACAAACTGCTTGAATTGTGAGGCTGCTGGCGACAAGTATCGTTCCTTACTAAACGCAATCCCTATCACACGTTTGCACGCTGGCTGCCGGATAGGAATATAAACAATTTTACTCTTGTCCAATCCTACATCGGGGAGGAGCGACACGCCCAGTCCAGCGGCGACTAGCCCTGCCGCGGTAGCGACTTCTTCTCCTTCAAACGTAATTTTGGGGGTGATTCCTAATTGTCGGAACAAACCGTCGGTAGTATCTCGAAGAGCATATCCCTTCTTTAAAAAGATGAATGATTCGTCCAATTTACAGACCTGTTCAACTGGCACGTCGCATTGGGAATCATTAGCTTCATCAGCATTCTGGCAGCCTGATATTTTTTGTGAGTTTACCCAAGTCTCAAAATTTTCATCCTCGTTCACCTGAAATCAGTAAGCTGCTTGGATCTTTGGTCAGTCATCTGAAAGATCCTATCTTACTTGCATTGTATGTCATCGGGTTTCTCATCCTTGGCAGTAATGTTGCCCTGTTCAATTACATTGGGTATGTTCTAACTGCTCCACCATACTCATTCAGTCAAACTCTGGTGGGCTGGATCTTTATCGTATATCTCGTCGGAATGTTTAGTTCCGTCTGGATGGCGAAGATGGCAAATAACCATGGGAAACAAAAAGTTCTTATGATCTCTCTATTCATTACGTTGGTCGGAGTGTGTCTGACGTTACATTCTGACCTATGGCTAAAGATAGTGGGGTTGCCGATCATGACGTTCGGATTCTTTGGAAGTCATTCTCTCGCAAGCGGTTGGGTAGGACTGCGTGCCATTCACGATAAGGCTCAAGCTTCTTCACTCTACCTGTTCTTTTATTACGCAGGTTCTAGTATTGGCGGGACAACTGCCGGGGTGTTCTGGTCTTCCTTTGGATGGGACGGGGTTGTTGGTATGATTACTGGATTTTTGTTGATAGCGCTGGTGCTAGCATCACTTCTGGCAAAATCGGTTCCTGTAGTTGATCAAAAGAACATGATATCCTGTAAGTAATTTCATACAATGAAAATTCACAACCTGAGAGGATTTTTGGCTTGACGTTATTTTCACTCCGAATGGCCGCTGCTGTAAGCACTTGTTCTGACGTGACCGTCCGGAAGCAAAATGTTCGATAATTTTGACCTTTTGCGCACATTCAATTGAACATTCGCCGCAAACCTGCTATTCTTGAGATAAGTATTGATTAATGTAGGTGAACAAATGCAGTCGGAAGCGATAACTTTCCACCCGGTGGTAATCGGCGGCGGTTCCGTGGGACTGCTGTACGCGGCCCGTTTTTTGCTGAACGGCCAGTCGGTCGAGTTGGTTACCCGCAGCCGCGAGCAGGCCGCGCTGCTGGGCGAACGCGGGCTGTCCCTCTACACGCTGGACGGCCGGCGGGAAACGGTCGCAGTCAACGCTTCTCCGATTGAGGACGGATTGCCGGCCGGCGATCTTTACCTGCTGGCCGTCAAGCAGACCGCCATCGCCGAGCTGCTGCCGCTGCTGCGCCAACTGCCCCGCTCGGCGCGGGTGCTGGCCCTGCAAAACGGCATGGGCCATCACGAGCGATTGGCGGAGGCGCTGGCGCCTGAGCAGCGTTTTTACGCCATCAATACGGAGGGGGCGCGCCGCCTGTCGCCGACCGACGTGGAACACACCGGCACCGGCCTCCTGCGCGTCGGACCCTGGACGGCTGAGCCTGTACGCGATCCGCTGATTGCCGCGTTTGTCGCCTGGGCCAACCGCTGCGGCATCCGCGCCGAATACGTGGACGCCGTCGAGCCGTACGCCTGGCGCAAACTGCTGGCCAACGCGCTGATCAACCCCTTGACCGCGTTGTTCGAGATTCCCAACGGCATGCTGCTCGATTCGCCGCACACGCTCAGGCTGATGCGGGAATTGTTTGACGAAGCCGCCGCCGTTTCCAACCGCTGCGGTCAAAAAATTGACGAAGCGGACTGGCAGGAAATTGTATCCATTTGCCGAAATACTTCCCGGAATCTTTCCTCCATGCTGCAGGATATCAGACGGCACAACCGGACGGAAGTGGACGCGATCAACGGGTACCTCGTGGAAAAGGGGAAACGGACCGGAACGCCCGTTCCGCTGCACGAAACGCTGCTGCGCGCCGTGCTCCTGAAATCAGGCATGGAAACCGCGAAAGGAGAGGCGGCACATGACCGTTCTGGGTAATCTCTGGTCGTTCGTCTGGGCAGCGCTGACCCATGTGTGGGCCCTGCTTACCGTTTTTCCTTTTCTCGGGTTTCCGCTGGCGTATCTGATCGTGCACGCGTGGAAACGGGACCGGCGGCTGGCGGGCCGCTGGGCGGTAAATATCACGAATTTTTTGTTCATTCGCGCCGTCGTGGCCGCCTATGGCGTGATCTGGCCGGACGCGCTGTCCGCCTGGTGGTGGGTGACCGTGTTTTTCCTCGTGACCGTTGGCTTGCTGAGCTGGCTGCAGGTGAAGTGGAAGGGAAAACTTTCCCTGCGGAAGGCCGGTTTTTCCGCGTGGCGGTTGTCGTTTCCCCTGTTTGGACTGGTTTACGTGGTGCTCTTTGCGATGGGGATCGTCAAGACGATGAGCGTCGTCTGAATCACCGGCGGTACCGATACATATCCTGAAAAGAAAGAAGGTAGGACAATGATGCGGCTTCCCATCGAGTCGATTGGGCACAAGATTCGAACGATTCGGAAAGAGCGTGGCTTCACGCTCGAAATCATGGCCAACAAGACAGGACTGAGCAAGGGCTTGCTCAGCCAGGTGGAGCGCGGCATTTCCCAGCCCTCGCTGGATTCGCTGTGGAAGATCACGAAAGCGCTCGAATCGTCGATCATTCACTTTTTCGAGGACATCGACCAGAAGCAGGTACACGTCACCCGCAAAGAGAAGCGCAGACAGATGATCTTCCCCGAATCGACCGGCACCTACAGCCTGCTTTCCGCCGGCGGCAGCGGCAAATTGGGCATGCTGGAAGTGCGGCTCAAGCCGGGGCAGATGGCGGCGGACAAGTTTGTGCAGGCAGAAGGCGAAGAGTGTTTCGTCGTCATCCAGGGACGCGTGACGGCGCGCTTCAACGACGAGGAGCATGAACTGGAAGCGGGCGACAGCATCTCGTTTGACAGTTCCAAAGCCCACACCATCGAAAATACCGGAGACAGCGAGGCCGTGCTGATCTGGTCGGTGACACCGCCGCAATTTTGAGACAGCACATCCGACAGCACTTTGACAATCCATGGGACGGGTTGTCTTGTTTTTTACGGGAAGGGGGCATGGTATAATTTGCAGTGACATGGCGTAAGAAAGGTGAGCATCGATGAAAATTGAATGCGTTGCGCTTCCATTGGCGAACCCGCTGGCCGATGCGTACCAGCAGGGAAAAGCCGATGCGCTGCAATTTTTTGCGTACCATCCCTACCGTTCCGATTCGTACCGGGAGCGGATCGCGTGGCTCAAGGCCCGGCCGATCCCGCACCGGGAAGAACTGGCGGACGGATTGTATGCCTACAACAGCCAGATCGGCAATCACCCGGAGGCGCTGGCGCAGATTGAAAGGCTGCGATGTACGCAGACGCTGGTCGTCGTCGGCGGCCAGCAGGCCGGGGTGCTGACGGGGCCGCTGTATACGATCTACAAAGCCGTCCACCTGGTGCAGGCGGCGAAACGGCTGTCGGCGGAACTGCAGACGGAGGTCGTCCCGGTGTTCTGGATTGCCGGCGAAGACCACGATATTGACGAAATTGACCACCTCTACTGGCTGGCGGAGGGGGGGACGGCTCTGCGCAAAGGGCGGCTGGCTCTGCCGCGCAAAGGGCGTCCGTCGGCCAGCATGCTGCCCCTCGACCCGGACGAGTGCCGCCGCTTTCTGGCCGGGTTTTTTGCCGACCAGACGGAAACGGCGGAAACCGCCGTCATTCGGGATCTGCTGGAAGAATCGCTGGCCGCCTCCGAGACGGTGACGGACTGGTTCGCCCGCCTGATGGCCCGCCTGTTCGGCAAGCACGGCCTGGTGCTGGTAGAGTCCAGCCTGCCGTTTGTCCGCAAGCTGGAACAGCCGATGTTCCGCGCGATCCTCGAACAAAACGAACGGCTGGCCAGCCTGCTGCTGGACGCCGCCGAACGGATTGGAGCGGCCGGATACCCGCTGCAGCTTCAGGTGGAGGCGCATCAGGCCAACCTGTTTCTCTACGAGGACGGGGACCGTTTGCTCCTGGAGCGCCGCGGCGAACGTTTCGTGACGCGGCGCCGCAGCTACACCCGGGAGGAACTGATGCGGCTGGCGGAGACGGAGCCGGAGCGCTTCAGCGCCAATGTGGTGACCCGCGCGCTGATGCAGGAGCATCTGTTTCCCACGCTCGCCTTTGTGGCGGGGCCGGGAGAAGTGGCGTACTGGGCGTATTTCAAAGAGGTGTTTGAACACTTTGGGCTTCGCCTGCCGATCGTGCTGCCCCGCCTGTCGGTTACCCTGGTGGAAGGGGCGATGGAGCGGCTGCTGCGCGAGTGCGGCTTGACCGTCGAACGGATGCTGAAGGATTTTGCCGGGTGGAAAGCGGAATGGGAGGCGCGGCGGGAACCGCACCCCTTGGCCGGACGCTTCGAAGAGGTGCGGGAAGCCCTGCTCGACCTCTACCGTCCGCTCGTGGACGAGGTCGTCCGCCTGGAACCGGGCATGCGTCAGTTGGCCGAAAAGAATGTGGGCATGCTGATGGCCCAGGTGGATTTTTTGGAGAAGCGGCTGCTCCGCTCGCTGGACCAGCGGGAAGACGTGGGCAGGGTGCGCGTGCGGCGGCTGGAGGCGGCGCTCCTTCCCGAGGGAGCATGGCAGGAGCGGAAGCTGTCGTTTGTTCCCTTTGCCAACAAGCACGGACTCGACCTGGTCGACCGTCTGGTGGAAGCGCCGTTTGTGCACGACGGCACGCATCAGGTCATCTATCTGTAAACGCACGGACTGCAGTGCCAAGCCTTTGGGGCTTGGCCATTTTTCGAGCTTCGGCATGTTCATCCGGACCGCCGCCGGCATCACGCGGCGGTCCGCGTCCGGCGGTGTCGCAGCGGGCGTGAGGCAGCCCGCTTGCTGTCGAATGGAAAAAGGTGTTAGTCCCTGTTGTCGAAACATTTTTTGCCCCCTTGCGTCATACAAGTGACAGGCGGAAAACCTGCGAAAGGTGGTCGTGGCGACATGCAGCGCAGTGTGCGGCGAGGAATGCGGCTGTTGGCCGGATTGGCGCTGGTGGTTTCGGCCGTGCTGGCCGGATGGGCGGGCGGCGCGGCAACGGCTGCGGCCCGGACGGAAGGCGGGCCGCCGAACGGCGTGTTTGCCGATACGCGAAGCCATTGGGCCGCGTGGGAGATCGCCGAGGCGGCCAAGTCCGGCCTGCTGCGCGGATTTCCCGACGGGACGTTTCGGCCCGACGAGCCGGTTACCCAGGAGCAGTTCATGGCGCTGGTGGAACGGGTGCTGCCGCCGTTCGAGGGCCACGAGGCGGATGCGGTCGTGCGCGAACACGATCTGTCCGCCGTGCGCGGACGCTGGTCGGAAATCACGTACGTCCATCTGCTGGCGGCGGGCATCGTTCCGACGGGAAAGCCGTTTGACACGCTGAACCGCTTGGAGGCGGCACGGCTGCTTTTGGCCGCGCTGGGGCACCAGTCGGAAGGAGAGAAATACCGCGGGACCAAGGCCCGATTTTTTACCGACATCTCCCCTGCTGACGAATCCCGGGTGCTGACGGTCTACCCCGTCTACAAGCTGGGCGTGATGACCGGCTACCCGGACGGCGCGTTTCGCCCCGGCGAAGCGGTCAGCCGGGCGCAGGCGGTCGTGCTGCTGGGGCGGGTCAAACAGAAAATCGCCGAGCTCTACCCGGGCCGGGTGACGCCGGACGAGCAGCGGGCGATGACGCAGGCGGTGCGGACGTTTGTGCAGGACGTGATGGATCAGCAAAAGATCCGCCGTTTTGACGATCTCCTCCGGTACGTGCGCGAGCGCAAGCTGCCGGTGACGGAGAAGTTTTTGCAGGAACACTTTTCGTTCATGAGGTACGAGGTGTACGATTTCATCCGTTTCCCCCGGTTTGACGAGCTGATCTACTACGCCAAAATCGGCCCGGACAAGTACCGGATGACCGTGCAGTATTACGCCGGGGATCTGGGCGGAAGCGTGGACAAGACGTTTTACCTTTCATCCAAAGACGGCAAAACCTTTCAGTTGATCGGCAAAGACGAATAGAGAATCACGGGGCTGCGGGCGGCGGAACGACGGGCTTTTCTGACAGACAAAGAGGCGGCCGCAACAGACGCGAGCAGGCTGCGCAGGTGATGTTCCGCACGCGAAACGGCCCCGGCCGAATAAACGGAGAAGGGAAGCCATTCCGAAGAAGCCGGTCCCTCGGCGGCGACGGGATCCGGCGCAACGTTCGAAGCGTGGGGGGAACCGCGTGCTGCCTGTAACAGACGTCAGCAAATGGCAGGAGCTCAAGGCCAGCTATGAACGGATTTTTCTCGGCACGTCTCCTTCTGAACCCATGTACCAGTGCCATATCGCTGAGAAATTGATCGTGTTTCCCATTGAGGGAATGCACCTGACGGAAGAGCAGTATCACGCGCTGGTGCAGGCTGCTGCGTTCACTGACGATACGGAATTTTACGTGTCCGAAATCGAAATGCCGGATGGGTTTGACAGACGATACGATCCCGAACGCGCTACCCATTGGAAGTCGAGCGCAGCATGTCCGTATCAAGCGTACCGGGATACCACGATCGTGCTGGAAAACGCCATCTATTCACGTTCCGGCCGATGGGGCGTCATCCTGTCCGCTGAAGATCACGCCGTCGTGGGCGGCTCCAGCGAATTTATGGCGGCGTTTAGGCGTTTCTATCCCCGCTGGCCGTTGGATATGGACGCATTTGCGTCCTGTTGGAGCGAGTACGCCAGGTCCAGAAATACGGATGTGACATGGCTTTCCGCCTATATCGATTACATCTATAAATGAAAAAGCACAGGTGATTCGGGGGCGTTCAGAACGCTCCCTTTTCTTCTTACCGATTTGAAAAAAGAGTAAGGCGAAGCACGCCTTACTCTCAGACTGAAGACAAACCAATTGTATCGAAGGAGAAGCATGTTTCCAGGCAGAGCGACTTGTGAAGCCCTACCGAGCGGAGCAGCGATTTGCGGGAAAAAGGAGCGCCACCTTTGAATGGTCTGCGGAGCGATACGGCTTTGGCGATCCCCCGCAAATCGGTGCGGAGCGTGCAGCCTGTGCTTCCCTGCTGGGCGAGCATGGAGCGGAAGCCGGAAACGTGCTTCTCCCCCCAGCAGTCACTTTGTCTACACACTCGGGACGGCATTGGCCGTCCTTTTTTGTCGTGTGTGGCGCCGTCTCTGACGCATCGACCTCGATGCCGGGGAACAGGCGGCGGGTTCAGCGGACGAAAAGGAACGGTCTGCCGGCGTATAAGCGAATTGACATACAGCGGCAGAAAGCGATAAAGTCGAAGTAACTACGCGATGAGGTGAAGCAGCATCCATGAAAAAAACGTCCGATGAGATTTTGTACCAGGAAGAGTCCGGCTACAAAGACCTGCTGCTGCGCAAAAACATGAAAATGCGCATCATGGAGACGCTTTTCTTTGTTGTCGGGATGCTCCTTTTGTCTCAATTTTTCAACACCCAGACAACGGCTTTCAAAGTGCTCGCCTTTGCCATCGCGATCGCGGTCGTCGGCCTGGCGCCGTTTGTGTACAAGTATACGCTGCGGCCGTCGTACAAGCTGACCAGGACGCATCTGATCGTCTCCATGGGCGGCCGGGAGACGAGCTATCCGCTGTCGGAGGTGGAGCCGATTTTTGAAGGCCGCCATTTGTACAAGCTGGGCGGCAAGCGGCATTCGTTGATGGTGTCCCGGCAGTTTCTCAACCATCTCAACGAACGGCTGTTTGTCTATCAAAAGCTGCAAAAGAGGAGATAACGAACGAGATGAAACCGTACTGCCGCGATACCTGGGTTGAAGTGGATCTGGATGCGATTCGGGCCAATGTGCAGGCGTTCCGCCGCCACATACCGGCTTCCGCCGGCATCATGGCCGTCGTCAAGGCGGACGGCTACGGACACGGCGCCTTTCACGTCGGCAGGGAAGCGCTGGACAGCGGTGCCGATTCGCTCGCCGTGGCGATGCTGGACGAAGCGATTGTGCTGAGAAAGGCGGGGATCACCGCGCCCATCCTGGTGCTCGGCTACACGCCCCCGGATTCGGTGGTGGCCGCCAGCCGCTGGGAGGTGGAGCTGACGGCCTACCACGCCGACTGGATGACGGAGGCGAACCGTTTGCTGCAGGAGGCGTCGGCCAAGCCCGTCGGCATTCACATCAAGGTGGATACGGGCATGGGCAGAATCGGCGTGCGCGCCAAAGACGAGCTGTTTGCCGTGGTGGAAGCGCTCGAAAACAGCCCCATGCTCCGCTGGGCGGGCATTTTCACGCACTTTGCCACCGCCGACGAACCGGATGTCACGCTGGTCTGCGAGCAGCACGAGCGGTTCCAGTCGTGTTTGCGCGCCTTGCGGGAGACGGGCAGGCGGCTGCCGCGCGTTCACTGCTCCAATACCGCTGCCGCCATCGCCTTTCCCGAATGGGGGTATGATACGATCCGTTTGGGCATAGGTTTATACGGATTATACCCTTCCGCCTACATGAAGCAGCAGGCTCGCGTGCAACTGGTTCCGGCGCTTTCCCTGAAGACCCGGATTGCCCATGTCAAGCGAATGACCGAAGCGCCCTACACGACCAGCTACGGGGCGACGTACACCGCGCAGCCGGGCGAGCAGATCGCCACGCTCCCGATCGGCTATGCCGACGGGTTTTCCCGGCTGCTGTCCAATCGCGGATCGGTTCTGGTCGAGGGCTGTCGGGCGCCGGTGGTCGGCAGGGTCTGCATGGACCAGATCATGGTCAGGATCGATCACGGAACGGCACGGGTAGGTGACGAGGTGGTGCTGTACGGCAAACAGGGGGACGACGAAATCTCGCTGGATGAAGTGGCCGATTGGTTGGGGACGATTAACTACGAGGTCGCGTGCATGCTTGATCACCGCATTCCGCGCGTCTACCTGCGCGGCGGCAAAGTGGTGGACGTGTACCATTCGCTGACGAGACAGCACGACCTGTCACAAAGTGTAAATAACTAGCAGTCGACATCAGGCAGGAATTTGCGGATGGAACGCGAATACAAGTAGAGCGCAAAACGGGCTTTTTTTGCCTGACAGCGATCGGACAGGTATATTTTTGAAAATGGTTCGACATAATGGTATTGTTCCTACCGGATCGCGGTGGAACGAGCACTGCGGATGTTACGGTCATGGTTGGAGGTGGATTTGTCTTGTCTAAGTCTAACACGAAACGCATCATGATCAGCTTGCCACAGCACTTGCTTCAGGAAGTGGATGGCGTCATTCAAAAAGAAAAATCCAATCGCAGCGAGTTTATTCGCCAGGCGATGCACCTTTACTTGAAAGAGCGCAAAAAGCGTGTCATTCGCGAAACCATGCAAAAGGGTTACATGGAAATGGCGAAAATCAATCTGAAAATGGCATCGGAGGCATTTGGCGCAGAGGAAGAGGCTGACCATACTCTTATCCGCTTAGTTAGCGGGGTGTGACTTGTGATTGTCAAACGTGGCGATGTGTTTTTCGCTGACCTGTCACCGGTCGTTGGCTCTGAACAGGGAGGCGTGCGGCCTGTTTTAGTCATTCAAAACGATATTGGCAATCGCTTTAGTCCAACGGTCATCGTCGCCGCCATCACGGCGCAGATTCAGAAGGCGAAACTGCCGACGCATGTAGAGATTGACGCAAAAACGTACGGATTTGACCGTGACTCCGTGATTCTGCTGGAACAGATTCGAACCATTGACAAACAACGGCTGACCGATAAAATAACGCATCTGGACGACGAGATGATGGATCGCGTCAATGAATCCCTGCAGATCAGCCTGGGACTCATTGACTTTTAATCGTTTGCCGGATGCTCAGACAGCAAAAACCACTTGTGCGACAAGTGGTTTTTTTGCTGTGGGGGCAGGGATTCGAAACGGCGGCAGCGAAATGATTCCGTAGACAAAAAATGACACGTTTTGCTAATGGATCGGATCGGTGACAAGCGCGGATGGAAGGAGTTTCCGGTTGTGACAGAGCCTTATTCAGAACAAGTCAACATCGCAACAGAGGCGGACATTGTCACGGCCAGGCAGATCGGCCGCAACATGGCGAGACAACTGGGCTTCGGCACCATTATGCAGTCCCGCATCGCCACCACCATCTCCGAACTGGCGCGTAACATCTACTTGTACGCGGACAGCGGCACGATTTTCATCGAACAGGTGGTGCGGGACAGCCGTGTCGGGCTGCGGATCACGGCTGCCGACACCGGTCCGGGCATCGCCGACATTCGCAAGGCGATGGAGGACGGGTATTCCACGTCAGGCGGTTTGGGAGCGGGACTGCCGGGGGTGAAGCGGATGATGGACGATTTTTTTCTGGAGAGCGTCCCCGGAAAAGGAACGCGTGTCATCGTCGTCAAGTGGCGGAACGAAGCGGGGGGAGGTGACCCCGGTTGACGGATTACGACCTGGAAGAACAGTATGCGCGCCTGCTGCGGGATTACCGGGAGGGCAAAGGAGAAGCCCAATTGTACGGAGCCCAGCAGTTGGGAAAGCAGCTCTTGGCCCGCAACGTCTCCCCGGAAGAGCTCGCCGACCTGCACGGACGGGCGCTGGAGCGTTTGGGGCCGGTTCCCGAGTTCGTCCGGGAGTCGTTTCAGATTTTGACGGAAATCATGATCGAGTATGGTAACACTTACCGCTCGATTCACAGTTGGCGGAGCCGGCATCAACAGTTGGAGTCGGAAATCGCCGTAGCCTCCGCGATGCAGCAGGCACTGCTGCCGCAGAGGCTTCCCTCCTGCCCCGGTGTGGACGTGGGGCTGATCAGCGTTCCGGCCAAGCAGATGAGCGGCGACTACTACGATTTTGTCTGCCACGACAGCCACAGGTTCAGCCTGGCGATCGCCGACATAACGGGCAAGGGGATTCCCGCGGCCATGTGCATGTCGATGCTCAAATACGCCATCGACGGCCTGGGCGAGATGGAGCTGGGGCCGGCGGACATCCTGCGTCATTTGAACAATGTCGTGGAGCGGAACCTCGATCCGAGCATGTTTGTCACGATGGTGTACGGCCGTTACGACGCGGCTGTTCACCGCTTTTGCTACGCGACGGCGGGACATGAGCCGGGGTTTTTGTACCGGCGGGCCGAGGACCGCTTTTACGATCTCGAAGGCCGGGGCGCGGCCCTGGGAATTGCGCCGGGAAGCACGTACGAGGAGCGGGAAGTGGCGCTCGAACCGGGAGATTGCCTGATCCTGTTGACGGACGGCGTGACGGAACGCAAGGTGGGGAGAGCGTACTTCCAAAGGGAGGAGCTGGTTTCCTATCTGCAGGGGGAAGTGGGGGCACCTGCCCAGGAGATGGCCAACCGCCTCTACCGCAGGCTGCTGCTCCTCTCCCAGTTTGAACTGCCGGATGATTACACCATGATCATACTTCGACGTACGTGAGCACAGCATACGGGAGGGAGTTGCGGATGGACCTGACGATTACGCACACAAGCAACGGCGGTGAACACGTGCTGGTACTCGCAGGGGAAATCGACGCCTTTACGGGGCCGCAGCTAAAGGAGCGCCTGCTGCCGCTGGTCAACCAGCCGGACGTGAGGAGCGTCGCCGTGGATCTGACAGCCGTTGAATACATGGACAGCACGGGGATCGGTATTTTTGTCGCGGCGATGAAAGCGTGCAGGCAGACGGGCTGCCGGCTCGTCGTGGAACGTCTGTCGCCGCGCGTGGAGCGGCTATTTCGCCTCACCGGATTGTATGAACGAATTGTTCCCCGCAAAGGAGAGAGCGACGAATGGCGCAACGACCTGAGGCCGATGTGATCCGACTGACGCTGCCAGCCCGGGCGGGGTATGTGGGCGTTGTCCGCCTGACTGTTTCGGGCATTGCCAACCGGATGGGATTTGCCTACGAGGAGATCGAAGACATCAAGCTGGCGGTGGCCGAGGCCTGCACCAACGCGGTGAACCACGCCTACGACCGCTCCGCCGAGGAGATGGAGCTGAGCGTCACCTGCCGCGTGTTTCCGGATCGCCTGGTCATCGAAGTGGCAGATCAGGGGAAAGGGTTTTGGTTTGACGGACAGCCGGCAGATTTGAGGCCGATCCACCCCGATGCGGACCTCGACGACGTGGCCGAAGGAGGACTGGGTCTGTTCCTGATCCATGCGCTGATGGACGAAGTGGTCGTTCAGGTGGGCGAGGGAGTGACGGTTTCCATGACCAAGTACGTGCGGGGGGATGGGGTGGCTTGCGATGACCGGGCAGATTCCGAAGCGGAAGCCTAGCCGCGAAGAGCTGATTCGGCTGGTCGGCGCGTTTCGTGAGACAGGGGACCCCGGTTTGCAGGAGGAACTGGTTCGCGCCTATACCCCACTCGTGGAGACGCTTGCGAAAAAATTCGTGCGCGGCCAGATTTCCTACGAGGACGTGTTTCAGGTGGGCATGCTCGGGCTGCTTGCCTCCTTTCGCCGGTTTGACCCCTCGCTGGGCCGCACGTTCGAGAGTTTTGCCGTTCCGACCATTGTCGGGGAGATCAAGCGCTACATCCGCGACAAGACCTGGAGCGTCCACGTCCCCCGGCGGATCAAGGAGCTGAGCCCGAAGATCAAGCGTACGGCGGACGAACTGACCGCCCGCCTGCAGCGCTCCCCGCAGATTGCGGAAATCGCGGACGCGCTCGGCATCAGCGAGGAAGACGTGCTGGAGACGCTGGAGATGGGACGGAGCTACTATTCCCTGTCGATCGACAGCGAGCTGGAGTCGGACAGCGACGGCAACGCCGTCTCGCTTCTGGACGTGGTCGGGGTGGAAGAGGAAGGGTATGACCGGATCGACCGGCAGTTGATGCTGGACCGCGCCCTGCATGCGTTGGACAAACGGGAACAGGCCATCATTCATCTTACGTTTTATCGGAATTTGAGCCAAAAGCAGGCAGGGGATCTGCTGGGCATGTCCCAGATGCACGTTTCACGGCTGCAGCGCAGGGCTCTCGGCAAACTGCGGGCGGCGCTGCAGGCTGACCAACCCGACATCGTAACGTAACCGACGGCGGAGGTGGACACCACCTCCGTTTTTTGCGCGATTCGCGCTGGGGGGCCATTTGCCGGTTGTGTTACAATAACCGCGTAGGACGAGTGCAGGAGGTACGGAATGGACCGAACGTTGATGATCCAGACGATCGCGCAGGAGACGGGCGTCAAGCCGCATCAGGTGGAGCGCACGATCACCTTGCTGGACGAAGGCAATACAGTGCCGTTTATCGCCCGGTACCGCAAGGAAATGACCGGGGAGCTGGACGAAACCCAGATTCGCGCCATCGACGAGCGCGTTCGTTATTTGCGCAACCTGTCCGTGCGCAAGGAAGAGGTAATCCGGCTGATCGAGGAGCAGGGCAAGCTGACCGACGAGTTGAAGGCGGCCATCGAGCGCGCCGTCAAGCTGCAGGAAGTGGAGGATTTGTACCGGCCGTACCGGCAGAAGCGGCGGACCCGGGCCACGATGGCCAAGGAAAAGGGCCTGGAGCCGCTGGCCGTGTACCTGTTGAGCCTGCCTGCGGCGGGTGATCCGGCAGCGGAGGCGGCAGCGTACGTCGACCCCGAAAAGGGAGTGGAGTCGGCGGAGCAGGCGCTGCAGGGAGCGGTGGACATCGTGGCCGAACAGATCTCGGACGACGCAGAGATTCGGCAGTGGATCCGGCAGCGGACGTTCCAGAAAGGGACGCTGGTGACGGAGCAAAAGGCGGAGGAAGCGGACGGGAAAAACGTCTACCAGATGTACTACGCCTTCAGCGAGCCGCTGAAAAAGGTGGTCCCCCACCGCGTGCTGGCGATCAACCGGGGCGAGAACGAAGGCATCCTGAAGGTCGCGGTCGAGGCGCCGGTGGAGGAAATCCTCGCCTATCTGAAAAAACGCGTCGTCGCCCGGGAGACGGTGGCCCGCCCCTGGTTGGAAGCGGCGGTGGAAGACAGCTACAAGCGCCTGATCGCTCCGTCGATCGAGCGGGAAGTGCGGGCCGAGCTGACGGAGACGGCGGAAAAGAGGGCGATTCACATTTTCGCGGAAAACCTCCGCAACCTCTTGCTGCAGCCGCCGCTGAAAGGCAAAGTGGTGCTGGGCGTGGACCCGGCCTACCGGACCGGCTGCAAGCTGGCCGTGGTGGACGAGACCGGCAAACTGCTGGATGTGGCCGTCATCTACCCGACGCCGCCCGCCAACAAGGTGGCGGAAGCGGCGGCCAAGGTAAAGGCGCTGATCGAGAAATACGGCGTGCACGTCGTCGCCATCGGCAACGGAACCGCCTCGCGGGAGACGGAGCAGTTCATCGCCGGGGTCCTGAAGGATCTGAAGCAGAGCGTGTTTTACATCATCGTCAACGAGGCGGGCGCTTCCGTCTACTCCGCTTCGGAACTGGCCAAGGAAGAATTCCCCGAGCTGGACGTGGCCGAGCGCAGCGCCGTCTCGATCGCCCGCCGGCTGCAGGACCCGCTGGCCGAACTGGTCAAGATCGATCCCAAATCAATCGGCGTGGGCCAATACCAGCACGACGTCTCCCAGTCCCGCCTGGCAGAGAGCCTGCAGTTCGTCGTGGAGTCGGCGGTCAACCACGTCGGGGTGGACGTAAATACCGCTTCCCCCTCCCTGCTGCAGTACGTCTCCGGCATCAGCCGCCAGGTGGCCGGCAACATCGTGAAGAAGCGGGAGGAAATCGGAAAGTTCACCGACCGCTCGCAGTTGAAAGACGTGCCTCGTCTCGGGGCCAAGACGTACGAACAGTGCATCGGCTTTTTGCGGATCATGGACGGCGCCAATCCGCTGGACAAAACGCCGATCCACCCCGAATCCTACACGGCGGTGCACAAGCTGCTGGCGATCATCGGAATCACCCCCGAAGAGATCGGCAGCCAGACCTGCCGCGAACGGCTGCAGGCGCTGGATCTGGCCGAGACGGCGCGGCAATTGGAGATCGGCGAACCGACGCTTGCGGATATCGTCGACAGCCTGCTGCGCCCCGGACGTGACCCGCGGGACGAACTGCCCAAGCCCCTGCTGCGCAGCGACGTCCTCCAGCTCTCCGACCTGTCCGTGGGGATGAAGCTGCAGGGCACGGTACGCAACGTGGTGGACTTCGGAGCGTTTGTGGACATCGGGCTGAAAAACGACGGACTTGTCCACATCTCCCGGATGCGCAAAGGCTTTGTCAAACACCCGTTGGACGTGGTGACGGTGGGCGACATCGTCGACGTCTGGGTAGTGGAGATCGATGAAAAGCGGCAGCGCGTCGGCTTGACGATGATTGCCCCCGAGGAGTGACAAAAGAGCCCGGACTCCTCCGTCCGGGCCAAGGGAGGCCGCCCACAAAAAAAGCGGCCTCCTCTTACTCCAGGCGGCCGCCGTGTTTTTCCCAATATAGAAACCAGCAACTGTTCAACAGGCGAATCTGCCGCAAGTCCTTCCCGAAGAAGGCACGCTGCAGCTGCCTGCGCATCCACTGTGGCATGAGAGTACCTCCTGGCGTCAATCGTCTATTGGCAATGTATGCCGAAGACGCGCCGGAGGTACCTGTTTCTTTGCGAAGCTTATTCCTCTTCGTTCAAAAACTCAAGCTGCGCCTGCAGGGCGCGGATTTCCGTGAGCAGGGAGACGAGCGGATACTCGCTCTCCTGAAGAGCGGCAAAACGGCGCTCCAGGCGGCTGACGTAGGCGAGGCCCTCTTCGACCGGGCAGGCGTCGCTCAGCAGTTCCAGCCCGGTGCACTCGGCGACGATGACGGGCAGTTCCGGACGGTCTGCGATGGTCAGCTTGCCGATCTCCTTGTGCAGCCGTTTGAGCAATGCGACCAGTTGGTACATATGGGATTCGGGCATGGCGACAAAGCGCAGCCCGGTTTGTTCCTGCAAAATCAGATAACGCATAAGTCCTCCACCATTCTACGTGTCTTTCCCAACAAGTGTAGCCTATTCATCCGCCACTTTTCAATATGTGCGGGAAAGGTCGGGGGACAGGCGGGAGGACGGGGAGGAAACCATGACGGATCAGGAATTGCAGACGCTGGTGGAAGCCATATCGGAGGAGTTTTTTGGCAAACCGTTCCGCCACCGCGCCCGCTTTAACCGGCGGCTGCGCACGACAGGCGGGCGGTACCTGCTCCAATCACACGATATCGAATTGAACCCCCGCCACCTGGAAGAGCACGGGGAAGCGGAACTGATCGGGATCATCAAACACGAGCTGTGCCACTACCACCTGCACCTGGAAAAACGGGGGTATCGGCACGCCGACCGGGAGTTTCGCGAGCTGTTGAAACAGGTGGGCGGCAGCCGGTACTGCCGGGAGGTAAGCGGCGGCCGGACCCGGCTGCCCTACCGGTACGAGCTGGTCTGCCGGGCGTGCGGCATGCGCTACAAGCGCAAGCGAAAGATGAACCCGGCCCGATACCGCTGCGGCCGCTGCCGGGGAAAGCTGTCGCTCAGGGAGCTGGCGCCGGCGGACGGCGGCTGACTGCCGGCGGGGGAAGCGCAGGAGACAGCGGGGCTCGTCAGTGGAAGCCCGCTTCCTTGCGCGCCTTTGTACGGCAACGGTATAATGAATGCACTATGTGGAAAAAGGAGCGTTCGCGGTGGCGCACGACGAATTTTCGCTCATCCGCCAGTGGACGAGCCGCTCGGCCGGCCAGGAAGGAAACGGGCTTTCAGTGGGGATCGGCGACGATGCCGCCGTCTTTTCCCCCTCCCCGGGCATGGAGGTGGTCGCCTGCTGTGACGCCATGGTGGAAACCGTCCATTTTCTGCGGGAGACGATGAAGCCGAGCGATATCGGCTACAAGGCGGTCATCAGCAATATCAGCGACGTGGCGGCGATGGGCGGGATCGCCCGCTTTGCCCTGGTCAGCATCGCCGTACCGCCGCGCTGGACGGCGGCGGAATGCCGGGAGATCTACGACGGGATTTACGAGGCGTGCGCGGCGTACGGTGTCCGGGTGATCGGCGGGGACACGGTGGCGGCGCCCGACGCCCTGCACCTTTCCGTGACCGTATTGGGGGAAGTGGAAAAGGGGCGGGCGCTTCGCCGCTCGGGTGCGCGGCCGGGGCAGCTCGTGTTTGTGACCGGTCATCTGGGAGGGTCGGCCGCAGGACTTCACCTGCTGCTGCAGACCAGAGACGCGGGGGCGCGGGTGCCGTCCGAGTGGTCCGTGCTGGTCGCCTGCCACCAGCGGCCCGCGGCGCAGATTGAGGCGGGACGCCTGCTGCTCGCGTCCGGTTCGGCGGGGGCGCTGAACGACATCAGCGACGGGCTTGCCTCCGAGCTGTGGGAGATCGCCGAAGCGAGCGGCGTGAGACTGGTGGTGGACGCCGCGCAGGTGCCGGTGCACGAAGCGACCCGGGCGTACGCCGCACAGGCGGGCAGGGACCCGCTGGACTGGGCGCTGTACGGAGGCGAAGACTATCAGTTGGTGGGCACGGTGGACCCGGCGGGCGCGGAGACGCTTGCGCGGCGATGTGCCCAATCGGGCATTTCCTTCACCGTCATCGGCCGCGTGGAAGAGGGCGGACCGTCCGTCACGCTGTGCCGCGACGGCGTATGCGGTCCGCTGGCAAAAGCGGGCTACAATCATTTTGCACAAGCCGACTGACAAGAGAGGATGACAGGGATGACATACAGGTGGACGCTGTCCGGAGTCGGGGACACCCAGCGCTTTGCCGAGCGTCTGGCCGAACGGCTGCGGCCGGGCGACTTTCTGGCGCTGGAGGGCGACCTGGGCGCGGGCAAGACGACATTTACCCAGGGGCTGGCCCGCGGTCTGGGCGTGCGGCAGGTGGTGAACAGTCCGACGTTTACCATCATAAAAGAGTATCAGGGACGGCTGCCGCTTTATCACATGGATGTCTACCGGGTGGGAGACGATGTGGATTCGCTCGGCCTGGACGAGTATTTTTTCGGTGATGGAGTCTGCGTGGTCGAGTGGGCTTCCCTGATCGAGGATGTGCTGCCGCAGGAGCGGCTGACGGTCATCCTGCGAAACGAGGGGGCGGACACCCGCCGTATCGAACTTGTGCCGCAGGGGGAGCGGTATGTGACTTTGTGCGAGGAGTTTGATGGTGATGCGCGTACTGGCGATTGACACGTCCAACCTGGTGTTGAGCGTAGCCGTGGTGGAGGAGGGACGGGTGCTGGCGGAAGTGACCACCAACCAGCAAAAAAACCACTCCGTCCGCCTGATGGACTGCGTCTCCCGGCTGCTGGACGAGACGGACACGCGGCCGGAACAGCTTTCCGGCATCGGCGTGGCAAAAGGGCCCGGATCGTATACGGGTGTCCGCATCGGCGTCGCCACGGCCAAAAGCATCGCCTGGGCACTGAACCTGCCCGTGGTCGGCGTCTCCAGCCTGCAGGCGGTGGCGCAGAACGCGCTGGGCTTTCCGGGGCTGATCGTTCCCTTGTTTGACGCGCGGCGGGGACAAGTTTACAGCGGAGCGTACCGGACGGCAGGAATGGAGGCAGTCTCGGTTCAGTTGGCCGAACGCATCATCCTGCTCTCCGACTGGCTGCCGCTGCTGCGCGAACAGGCCGCAGGGGAACCGATCCTGTTCCTGGGCGAAGACGTCCGCCTGCATCGGGAGACGATTGCGGCGGTGCTGGGAGATCAAGCCCGGTTTGCTCCGGCTTCGCACAACCATCCGCGGGCGGCCCATATCGGCCTTCTGGCACTGGGCGAGATCGAAAACGCCGGATCGGCGCACGACCTGGTGCCCGAGTATCTGCAGTTGGCGGAAGCGGAAGCAAAGTGGCTGGCCCAAAATCAGGAGGGTTCCCAAAAGGAGTAGAGGCATGGAGCAACAAGAAGCGGTAGGATTTCGCTTTATGACGCTGGCCGACGTACACGCGGTCGCTGAACTGGAGCGGCTGTCGTTTACCACGCCCTGGCCGCCTGACGCGTTTGTCAACGAGCTGACGAGAAACCCCAACGCACGCTACGTTGTTGTCGTGAACCGGGAGAACAAGGTGATCGCCTACTGCGGGATGTGGGTGGTGCTGGACGAGGCGCACATTACCAACGTAGCCGTGCACCCCGACTGGCGGGGGAAAAAGATCGGGGAGCGGCTGATGCGCAAAATGATGGAAGTGGCCGTGGCGTATGGAGCGAAGAGCATGACGCTGGAAGTCCGCCCGTCCAACACCGTGGCCCGCCGCCTGTACGCCAAACTGGGCTTCGAGGAGCGGGGGCTGCGCAAACAGTACTATTCGGACAATAACGAAGACGCGATCATAATGTGGGTGACACTGCAATGAACAGAAGAGAACCTTCCCGCTACGAGGAACGCGTGCGGCAGGCATACCGGGCGCACAACGAATCGGGAGAACCAACGTACATCTTGGGGATCGAGACGAGCTGCGACGAGACGTCGGCTGCCGTGGTGCAGGACGGCCGCGTCGTGCTTTCCAACGTGATCGCCTCGCAGGCGGACATACACAAGCGCTTCGGCGGCGTGGTCCCGGAGGTAGCCTCCCGCCGTCATGTGGAAAACATCACGCTGACGATCGAGGAGGCCTTGACCCGGGCAGGCCGGACGCTGGACGACATCCATGCCATCGCGGTCACCTACGGCCCCGGTCTGGTAGGCGCGCTGCTGGTGGGCGTGGCGGCGGCCAAGGCCATATCCTTTGCCCGCGGCATCCCCCTGATCGGCGTTCATCACATCGCCGGCCACATCTACGCCAACCGGCTGGTGGAGGAGATGCGGTTTCCACTGGTGGCGCTGGTCGTCTCAGGCGGCCACACCGAGCTGGTCTTGATGAAAGCGCACGGCGAGTACGAGATCCTGGGAGAAACCCGGGACGACGCCGCCGGCGAAGCGTACGACAAAGTGGCGCGGGCGCTGAAGCTGCCCTATCCGGGCGGACCGCACATCGACCGACTGGCCCGCGAAGGAGAGCCGCGCGTGCCGCTGCCGCGCGCCTGGCTGGAGCCGGACTCCTATGATTTCAGCTTCAGCGGGCTGAAGTCGGCGGTGCTCAATACGCTGCACAACGCTTCGCAGCGGGGCGAGACGATCGATCCCGCCGACCTGGCGGCCAGTTTTCAGGATTCGGTGACCGAGGTGCTGGTGGAAAAAACGATCCGGGCAGCCAGGGAATACGGCGCCCGGCAGGTGCTGCTGGCCGGCGGCGTGGCCGCCAACCGCGGGCTGCGTGAACGCCTGCAGCAGCGCTGCGAGGCGGAGGGCGTTGCCCTGGTCATCCCGCCGCTGTCGCTCTGTACCGACAACGCCGCGATGATCGCCGCCGCCGGGTACATCCACTACCAAAAAGGCCAGTTTGCCGGACTTGACCTGAACGGCGTGCCCGGCCTCCCCCTATCGTGATGAAAAGGGCTTGCGGATGTCACTCCGCGGGCTCTTTTTTTCAGAGAGACGCCATCTCGGTGTGGGGAGGCAAGCGATATGTCATGTTTCCTGACATTCATTTGCGAATTTTTCCGAAAAATTGTTGACTTTACGAATTTTCATGTTAGAATTTATTACATGAACACTCATCTTCTCTCCATCTCCTCATGGTGACCCAGGTATGGGTCTCTTTTTTTGCGCAAAAGGCTGAAAACGCCGCCTTTTTGCCTGGCAGAGGCTGAGTGGAAGAGAGCGCGCTCGCATTTCACACCTTTATCCACAGACTCTGGATAATTTCCGCTGGATGCGTTCGCCGGCTCCTGTGAATACTGGTGATAACACGAAGAATTGCCGGGAAAATCGACATTTTCCTGTGGATTTTCCTGTGGAATTTGTGGATAAAAGTATCGGTGTTATCAACAGAGGAGGGAGCCTGGTGAGAACAAAAGGGTTGCAGGTGCTCGCGGCATGCCTGCTGCTGGCGTCTGTCGCGAATCCGGAAGCGGCTGCCGCCGCAGTCGCTGTTGGTTCCACTGTGACGGCGGAAAAACCGGTGCGCACAACCGGAGCCGACCATCCGGCGGGCAGGCAGGTGGTGGCGCTGTTCGTGGAGGGGCTGTCGTTTCGGGAGCTGGACCGCCTGCGCGGCTATCCACATGTGGATACGTGGCTGGAGCAGGCGGAGGCGGGCGCGCTCTCCATCCGTACACCGGGGGCGCGGACGGCCGCCAATGGCTACCTGCTGCTCGGCAGCGGCGGACCGGCCGTGTACACGGAGCGCAGCGGAACGGCGTATCACCCGGAGGAACCACTCTCTTCCGGGGAGACGGCAGGCGAGCGCGCCCGGCAGCTCAGTCCGCCGGACGGGGCAGACGTGGCACGCTTCCGGGTCGTGTTTCCCGGCATTTATCGCCTGCACGCGGAAAACCGGGACAAGCCGTACACCGCCCGGATCGGCCTGCTGGGCGAAACGCTCGCCCGCCGCGGCATTCCCGCTGCCAGTTATGGCAGCGGCGATTACGACGACGTGCGTCAGCGGCACGCCGTACTCTTTGCCATGGATGAGCGGGGGCGCGTCCCCCGGGGCGATCTCTCCGCCGCTGTCTCGGAGCAAAAGGACGGCTACCCGTACGGCGTGCGCACCCGCTACGACTACTTCGCCGCCCGGATTCGCGCGGACCGCACCTCCGGGCTGATTGCGGTGCAGCTGTCCGACCTGGCCCGCCTCTATCAAATGGCGGACGACATGGACCCGGACCGGTTCGCCCGCCAGTACGAACAGGTGCTGGCCGACCTGGGCGCCTTTTTGGATCGGGTGCTGCGGGAGCGCAGGCCGGAGCAGTTGGTGATGCTGCTGTCGCCCGCACCGAATGTTCAGGCCCAAAAGGAGAAGGCGCTGCTGACGCCGATCCTGTTGTGGCGGGGAGGAGCGGCGGGGGTGCTCACCTCGGCGACGACCAGACAGGCGGGGGTGGTCAGCGGTCTGGATGTGCTGCCCACTGTCCTGTCATGGCTGCGCGTGCCGCCGCCGGAGGGGCTGTCCGGCCACCTGCTGCGTCTGTCGGCGGAAAAGCGCTTCTCCGATCTGCTGCGCGAAGTGGATCGGATTCACCATATTTACGCCAACCGTTCTTCCGTGCTGTACACGTACGTAATGCTGCAGATCGTGATCCTGGGAGCGGCTTCGCTCTTGTGGCTGTGGGGAAGGCGAACAGGCGGCGAGAGGCTGAACCTGGCGCGCCGCATTGTCCGGCTGGCGCTGCTTTCGATGCTCTGGTTTCCCCTGCTGTTTCTGGCGGAGGGGCTGGTCGGCTGGAAGGTGCCGCCAGCGGTTGTCCTGGGAGCGGTCATCACCGCTGCGATGGCGGGCGGCATGCTGCTGGAACAGGGGCGCTCGCTGCCGGCCGGATTGGCTATTGTGGCGGGGGTGACCGCGCTGGCGCTGCTGGCGGACGGCATGTTCGGCAATCCGGCGATGCGCCGTTCCTATCTGGGGTACGATCCGGTGATTGGCGCCCGTTTTTACGGGTTGGGCAACGAATACGAGGGGGTGCTGATCGGCAGCGCCATCCTGTTTGCGGCCGCGCTCTGCCAGTGGCGGCGGGACAGGCGGGAGGCGGCGGAGGGAGGAGCCGATCCGCTGTCCGTGACCGTCGGGAGCGGCCTGTTCAGCCTCGTCCTGTATTACATGGCGTCTCCCGGGTTGGGGGCTGACGCCGGCGGGTTCCTGGCCGGTCTGGTCGGGTTTTCCGTGGCGTTTGTCCGGATGCAGGGGTGGCGATTCGGAAAAAAAGGCCTCCTGCTGTTGGCAGGAGGCGTCCTGGCGGGTGCGGTCGTGTTGGCGGGGGCCAGTTTGCTGTCCGTTCAGCCGCCCACTCACATTGGCCGGGCGGCGCAGCAGATCGTCTCGGGGGATTGGACGGAAGTGGCCCGGATCGTGCAGCGCAAACTGGAGATGAACCTGCGGCTCATCCGCGTGTCGGTGTGGAGCAAGGTGTTTGCCGTCTCCCTGGTCGTCCTCGGCCTGCTGGCTCTCTGCAACGATCGCTACCTGCGCCATTTGGCCCGCGATTATCCGTATCTGGTCAAGGGGTTTTCGGGGGTGATCGCCGGCTCCCTGGCCGGCCTTTTGCTCAACGATTCCGGGATCATCACCGCTGCGACCTGCATCGTCTTTCTGGTTGTGCCGGCCTTGTACGCGGCGCTGGGAGAGTCGGAGGAGCAGCGCTGCTCCACGTCGTGACCGGCTGACGTCGCCGCAGCCGGACGGTTGGCCCCGGCGCAGCCTGTTCCGCAGCCTGTTCGCTGCCGCCTTGCTCCGGTGCCGCCTGTTCGCCGCCGGAGGGAAACGCCGGCGGGGACTCACGCCTCGGAGAGTTCGCTCCATTCCTCGTAGAGCCGCTCCAGCTCCGCCTTCGCCTGCTCGATCAGGTCGTTGCGCTCCTTGGCCTGCACGTGGTCGCTGTATACCTCGGGCAGGCACAGCTCTTCCTCCCATTTGCGGATATCCGCTTCCCGCTGCTGAATGGTTGCCTCGATCTCCTCCAGACGGCGCTGGCGCTGACGCTCGCGCCGTTTTGCCTCTTTGTCCAGCTCGTACGAGGATTTTTCCGGCTGGGAGGCGGCCGCTGTTCCCTGCTTTTTGCCGGAGGGTGCCTGCTGTTCGGCCGCCAGTTCGGCCAACTCCTGTTTTTTCTCCACATAGTAGTCGTAGTTGCCGAGATAGCTGGTCACCCCATCGGGGGAAAGCTCCAGCACGCGGGTGGCGATCTTGTTCAGGAAGTAGCGGTCGTGGGAGACGAACAGAATCGTGCCCGGGTAATCGTACAGCGCGTTTTCCAGCACTTCCTTGCTGTAGATGTCCAGGTGGTTGGTCGGCTCGTCGAAAATCAGGAAGTTGGCCTGCTTCAGCATCAGCTTGGCCAGCGAGACCCGCGCCCGTTCGCCGCCGGACAGCTCGCAGATGCGCTTCTGCACGTCGTCACCGCTGAACAGAAAGTTGCCCAAGAGGGTGCGGACGTCCTTTTCCGGCATCTGCGGGTACTCGTCCCAGATCTCGTTCAACACGGTGTTCTGCTCGTTGAGATCGCGGTGCTCCTGGTCGTAGTAGCCGATCGTCACGTTGCTGCCGAACTGGATGCTGCCGGAGAGGGCGGGGAGCTTTTGCACGATCGTCTTCAGCAGCGTCGATTTGCCGATGCCGTTGGGGCCGACCAGGGCGACACGCTCTTCCCGCTCGATCTCAAACGTCAGGTGGCGGGAGAGGGCGGCGTTCGGATAGCCGATGCTCAGGTCGGCTGCCTTCATCACGACGTTGCCGCTCATCTTGGCGATCTCAAACGAGAAATGTACCGATTTGTTCTGCATGACCGGCTTCTCCAGCCGCTCCATCTTTTCCAGCGTCTTGCGCCGGCTCTGCGCCCGTTTGGTTGTGGTCGCCCGGGCGATGTTGCGGGCGATGAAGTCCTCCAGCCGGGCAATCTCCTCCTGCTGCTTCTCGTAGCGTTTCATTTCCTGCTCCAGCCGCGCCGCCTTTTGTTCCAGGAAGCGGCTGTAGTTGCCCACGTACCGGGTGGCGCGGGTGCGCTCGATCTCGTAGACGACGGTCACCAGCTTGTCCAGAAAGTAGCGGTCGTGGGAGACGACGAGGATGGCCCCCTGGTAGTTTTGCAGGTAGGTTTCCAGCCAGGTGAGCGTCTCGATGTCCAGGTAGTTGGTCGGCTCGTCCAGAAGCAGGACGCTGGGGGCCTGAAGCAGCAGCTTGGCCAGGGCGAGGCGGGTCTTCTGCCCGCCGCTCAGCGTTTTGATCGGGGTCTGGCTGTCCATGTCGGCAAAGCGCAGCCCGTGCAGGACGCCGCGAATGGCCGCTTCGTAGGCGTAGCCGCCCCGCTCCTTGAACGCCTCGGAACGGCGGGCGTAATCCTCGAGAATCTGCTGATAGCGCTTCTCGTCAGCCAGCACGGCGGGGTCGCCCATCAGTGCCTCCAGCTTCCGCAGTTCCCGCTCTTCCTCCTGCAGGTCGCTGAATACGGAGAGCATCTCGTCCCAGATGGTCCGCTCCGATTCCAGGCCGCTGTCCTGAGCCAGGTAGCCGACGGTGACGTCCTTGGGAATGCGGACGGTTCCGCTGTCATAGCTGAGCTGACCGGCGAGGATTTTCATCAGCGTCGATTTGCCGGCGCCGTTTACGCCGACCAGTCCGACCCGTTCTCCGGTTTGTATTTGCAGGGAGATGTCCTGTAAAATAGTCTCAACCCCGTACGTTTTGTGTATATGTTCAGCTTGAAGCAAAATCATTGCATGTCACCTCTTTTACATACCTGTACCGCAAGCGGGCGGGCGGCGCTTCCCGTGTTCGCGGGTGCCGTCGCAAGCTGCCCTATCAGACAAGTGTAGCGTAGAGAGAGCGCCGGGGACAACCCTCGCGCCTCCCGTGCGCAGGCGCCGAAAAAAGGGAGGGGATCGTTGGGAATGGAACAGGTCAAGGTGAAGCAGGCGTTTCGCCGGCAGATGCTGGCCGAGCGGGCGGCGCTGCCTGCCGGAGAACGGGCGGATCGCTCCCGGGAGGCGTGCCGTCATTTGCTGTCCTTTGCCAAACTGGCGGCGTGCCGGACCGTGATGGCCTTCCATCCGATGCGAGAGGAGCTGGACATCGTACCGTTTCTGGACAGCGCCCGTCAAAGGGGACAGGAGGTATGGCTGCCCCTGACCCTCGTGGCGGAGCGCCGGTTGATTCCCTACCGCTATACCGGACCGGACATGCTGCGGCCCGGGGCGTACGGGATTATGGAGCCGGATCCGGCGAAAGCGGAGGAGGCCGATCTGGCGGCGCTGGACGCGGTGCTGGTGCCGGGTGTGGCATTTGACCGGCAGGGGGGACGGATGGGCTACGGCGGCGGATTCTACGACCGGTTTCTCGCCGCGCTGGACCGTAAGCCGATGCTGATCGGGTGCGGCTACCATTTTCAGGTGGTGCCGTCCGTGCCGGTGGAGCCGCATGACGTCCGCCTCGATTACCTCGTGACGGAAGCGGGCGTGCTGGAGACCGGAGCGGCCGGTCTGCGCTGAGTGGGCGCCGGTCCGCGGCCGTTTTGTGTCAGGATTGCGTCTTTTCCTCCCGCGCTATCTACAGCGGGAACAAAACAGTGTACAATACAAAAGCAAGGGCAAATGGAGGAATAGGCTGTGAGCAACTGGAAAATTGGCGTCATTTCGGCAAGCGATTCCATCGCAAAAGGAGACCGGGTGGACGATCGAATCCCGATCATCCGCAAGCTGACCCGTGAGTGGCTGCAGGCGGACGTGGCAATTTACCGCGCCGTCTCGGACGACATGGAGGAGCTGAAAGAGCACATGATCGAGCTGGTGGACCGGGAGAAGTGCGATTTGTTGATCGTCACCGGCGGCACGGGGTTGAGTCCCCGCGACGTCACCCCGGAAGTGACGGCGTGGGTGATGGACAGGCCGGTGCCGGGTCTGGCCGAGGAAATGCGTCGGGCCGGATTGCAGCAGTCCCGCCGCGCGATGCTGACCCGCGCTGTCGCGGGTACGCGCGGTAACGCCTTGATCATCAACCTCCCGGGCAATCCCAGAGGCGTGGAAATCTGCTTCAACGCAATCGGAGACATGCTGTCCGACGCCTTGCACATTTTGCAGGGAACGGGAGAGGCCAGCGAAGATTGGGGAGGATTGGGTTGGTAGAGAAACCGAAGCTGAAGGAAGTGCCTGTGCGGGAAGCGGTAGGCATGATGCTTCCCCACGACATGACGCAGATTTTGCCCGGAAAGTTTAAAGGACGCCTGTTCAAAAAAGGGCATGTCATCACCGAAGCGGACATCGAGCCGCTGCTCTCCATCGGCAAGGAGCACATCTACGTGCTGGAGATGCCGGAGGGGTACATTCACGAGGACGACGCGGGCACGCGGATTGCCCGGGCGGTGTCCGGGGACGGACTGACGCTGACCGAGCCTTACGAGGGCAAGGTGTCGATGAAGGCGACCCGGCTGGGTCTGGCGAAGATCAACGAAGAAGCCGTCCACGCGATCAACGCGCTGGAAGGCATCGCCCTGTCCACCATCTACAGCGACCAGGTGGTGCAGCCCGGGCAGACGGTGGCGGCCACGCGGATCATTCCGCTAATCATGGAGGAGGCGCAAATCGTCCGCCTGGAAGAGCTGGCGAAGGGTTTCAGCGGTCCGATCGTGCAGGTGAAGCCGTTTCTCGAGAAGAAAGTGGGATTGGTCACCACTGGCGGTGAAGTGTATTCCGGGCGGATTGCCGACAAGTTCGGACCCGTCATCCGGGCCAAGGTGGAGGCGCTCGGTTCCCGCGTGACGGAGCAGCGCTTTGCTCCCGACGACAAGGAAATGATCGAACGGGAGATCACCCGCTTTCTGGAGGAGGGCGTCGATCTGGTGCTGGTGACCGGCGGGATGTCGGTCGACCCGGACGACCGCACGCCGGGGGCGATTGCCGGCGTTGGAGCGGAGGTGGTCCGTTACGGCACGCCGATGCTGCCCGGCTCCATGCTGATGGTGGCCTACAAGGGCGACGTGCCGATTCTGGGCCTGCCCGGAGCGGTGATGCACGAGCCGTTTACCTCGTTTGACGTGTTTTTGCCCCGGATCCTGGCCGGCGAGCGGATCGTCGAGTCGGACATGACCCGGTTGGGATACGGAGGATTGCGCAAGTGCTAGCTGGCAACACTGTTGGATGACAGGAGAAAAGGAGTGAACGTGGATGAGTTCGATTGGGATTCCTGGGTTGATCTTGATTCTGCTTCTCGCCCTGGTGCTGTTTGGCCCCAAGAAGCTGCCGGAGCTGGGACGCGCGGTGGGTCACACGCTGAAGGAGTTTAAAAACGCCACCCGCGGCCTGACCAAGGACGACGATGACGAAGACGAGGCCAAGTTGAAGGAACAGCCCGCCAAGGCCGTGATTACCGAAAAGGACGCGTTTGACCGCGAGAAGCTGGAGCGGGAAATTCGCGAGCGGCTGGAGCGCGAACGCCTGGAAAAGGAGATTCGGGAAAAGCTGGAGCAGGAGCGGCTGCAGGCCGAAAGCGGACAGCCCAAGGCGTAACCGGGTCAGGTGGTGGACATGTCGGACGATCGCGAAATGACCGTGGTGGAGCACCTGACCGAGCTGCGCAGGCGGATTATCTGGGTGCTGGTTGTATTTGTTGCTGCATTGATTGCCGGTTTTTTTGTCGCCGGCCCTCTTATCGAATATCTGAAGGAAAAGCCGATCACCGAGGGAGTCCCGCTCGTCTCCCTGCACCCTTCCGACGCGCTGCGGGTGTACATGCAGTTCGCCTTTTTGGTCGGAGTGGTGGTGACGCTGCCGTTTGCGCTGTATCAGACCTGGCGGTTCGTCTCGCCGGGGCTTCGCGCCAACGAGCGGCGCGTGACGCTGATGTTCATCCCGGCCGCGTGCGTGCTGTTCGTCGTCGGCATCCTGTTTGGCTACTATGTGGTGTTTCCGATGGTGATGCAGTTCGTCAGCGGTATCTCGATGGGGATGGACGTCAAGCCGAACTACGGGATTGCCGAGTACTTCGGTTTCCTGGTGAACATGGTGATTCCGTTCGGGCTGCTGTTTCAACTGCCCATTGTCGTCATGTTCCTGACCCGGCTGCGCATCCTCAACCCGATGCGGCTGGCGAAGGTTCGCCGCTTTGCCTACTTCGGGCTGGCGGTGGTGGGGATTACGCTGACGCCGCCCGAGATTGTCAGCGACATCCTGGTGACGATCCCGCTCCTGCTCCTCTACGAGCTGAGCATCTGGCTGTCGCGGATCGTCTACCGCAAACAACTGAAAGAGGACGAGGACTGGGAAAAAGAATACGGATGGGAAGCGGACGAAGCGGTTCGCTGATGCGTGCGAAGTCCCCTGCCGGAAGCGGTGGGGGACTTTTTTCTTCTACTTTTGGATGCGGCCGGGCATACTACTACGGGAAAAAAACGGGAGGTGCGTACATCCATGTGGCTGATTCTCTGTCTGGCCCTGCTGGTCTCTCCGCTGCAAACGGGAGCGGCCAAAGCGGAAGCGGCCGAGCAGGTAGAGCTGTTTGACACGGACGAGGAGCGGGTGGTGGACACCTTTGACAACACGGAGGCGTTTCAGACGGAAGCCCAGGCCCTCCTGAACAGTGTAAGCGGGCGGGTGCAGGAGCTGAACCCGCCGCTGGAACACGCGATGATCGTCAAAATCCCGCTGGTGCCGCCGAGGCAGTTGGTTCACCGGCCATCGAAGATCGACGCGGCCATCGCCGAGATCTTTGTCGTCATGCCCAAGGCGGGCAGCCGCCGCCCCTGGATGATTTTGCACACCAAGGAGTACGAGACCCTGGTCGTCGAGTTTGGCGGCGAGGTGGGTGGGCTGAAAAGGCTGGTCCGCCTGCGGGACTGAAGGCGCGGCTTACCCACGGGCCAGGACTAGGCGAAAGGGGCCAACGGGACGGGACAGTTCCCGCCCTTATTGTTTGAGCGTGAGAAACGTCTGGGTGTAGTAGTCGGTCGCCACGCCCACACCCAGTTGGGCGAATCCTTTTTCCAGCACGTTTTTGCGGTGGCCGGGGCTGTTCATCCAGCTCTCGTGGGCTTCGATGGCGTCCGGGTACCCGGCGGCGATGTTTTCTCCCGCCATGCTGTAGGCGATCCCCGCCTGCTGCAGCCGCTCGAACGGATTCAGGCCGGTGGTGGCGGAGACGTGGTCGAAAAAGCCGTGGCTCTCCATGTCCAGGCTGTGCTGCCGCGCGACGCGGGCGGCCTGTTCGCTCCAGGAAAGCGGGGGCAGCTTGTAGCGGTAGCGGACGACGTTGACCAGGTCGAGCACCTGACGCTCCATCGCGGCGTTCACCTGCTCCCGCTCTTTTACGCTCAACGGAGGGGGATCGAAATCGGGGGCCTCGCCCTGATACGTCCACTTGGTTTCGTAAAAGCCGCCGCGCAGCAGCATCAGCGTGTCAATCAGGCGGATGGCTGTCACTTTGTCGCCGTTCTGCTTGTCCAGGTAAAAGATGTGGGGAATACCGTCGACGATTGCCAGCGGCCGCTGGTATTTTTGGTTGGTGATCTGCACCTGGGCGTTCATGTAGGAAAACGAGACGGTATGGCCGATGTCGTAGTGGCGGACCAGAGCCGGCAGGCTGGTGCCGATGGCGGCATCGCCCGTCTTGGCCTGGGGCGCGTTGGAGTAGACGTCCACCACCTTGCCGTAGCTGATGCCCACCTGGAGGTAACGGGCCGGATCGCGGTTGTAGATCCACCACTGGTACCCCAGACCGCTTGGCTCCTGACGCGCCGGCTTTCCGAGCACACGGATCACCTGCTCGGCCGGCATGCCGAGGGAAATGCCGAACAGGCTGTAGGGAGCGTTCGGAGCGGGACGTGCGGTCGCGGCTGAAACAGGTGCCGCCGCCGCTGCCGCTGACCGGGCGGGCGGAAGTTGGACCGCGGCAGGACCCGCCTGCTGGGGCGAAGGGCGTTTTGTTGCCGCCCCAGGCTCTTGTCCCAGCCAGGCGGAATGGCTAGCCTCGTCCCTGCCTGTTGGCTTGTTCAGATGGCGGCCGATCAGGGACAGGGGAACATAGGTGGTTCCCTTGTATTCCAGCGCGGCGGGAAGGTGGCGGGTGCCGTCGTAAAAATACCCGGACGGATCACTGCCCGTCATGGCCTTGCCGTCCCAATATAGCGTGGTCGGCTGAACGTTGACGCGGATGGCGGACGAATCGCCCGCGGTGAGAAAATGGCCGATGCCCGCGACGGAGAGGGCGAACACGCCAATCCAGATCCATTTGCGCATGCAGGTTCCCTCCTTGGATGGCTTGTCTGATTCCATGGTTTATCTATATGAACAAGCCGGTCTGGTAGAACCGAAAATCTAGCAAACGCAGAAGAAAAAAACCGCCAAAATGAGAGGGGAAAGAGAGCGGGCCATTTGGAAAAAAGTGAGGGAAACCACTTGCAAAGTACATAGGGATTCATTATTATAGGTAGTGGGTGTTAGCACTCCCCTCGATCGAGTGCTAACAACAAAAATCTTCATGAACCTACATTTTAAGGAGGGTGTTTTTTGTGCTGAAGCCATTGGGTGACCGTGTGGTAATCGAACCAATCTCCAAAGAAGAGACGACCGCAAGCGGTATCGTTCTCCCTGACACTGCGAAGGAGAAACCGCAAGAAGGACGCGTTATCGCAGTCGGTTCCGGTCGTGTTTCCGACAACGGCGAGCGCATCGCGCTGGAAGTGAAGGAAGGCGACAAGGTGATCTTCTCCAAATACGCCGGCACCGAAGTAAAAGTGGACAACAAAGAATACCTCGTGCTCCGCGAATCCGATATCCTCGCGATCATCGGCTAAGGCTTTTCACATAAGGAACGTACGGAAAACACATAACGCAGGAGGTTGAGTTTGAGATGGCAAAACAAATCAAGTTCTCTGAAGACGCACGCCGCGCGATGCTTCGCGGGGTGGAAACACTGGCTAACGCCGTGAAAGTAACCCTCGGCCCGAAAGGCCGCAACGTGGTTCTGGAGAAAAAATTCGGCTCTCCGCTGATCACCAACGACGGTGTGACCATCGCGAAGGAGATCGAGCTGGAAGACGCTTATGAAAATATGGGTGCGCAGCTCGTAAAAGAAGTTGCGACCAAAACCAACGACATCGCAGGTGACGGTACGACCACCGCTACCGTTCTGGCTTATGCGATGATCCGCGAAGGTCTGAAAAACGTAACCGCCGGCGCCAACCCGATGGTTGTTCGTCGCGGTATGGAAAAAGCGGTACGCGCTGCCGTGGAAGAAATCAAGTCCATCGCGAAACCGGTGGAAAGCAAAGCGGCTATCGCGCAAGTTGCGTCCATTTCCGCTGACAGCAAAGAAGTGGGCGAACTGATCGCTGAAGCAATGGAAAAAGTGGGCAAAGACGGCGTTATCACCGTCGAAGAGTCCAAAGGCTTCACGACCGAGCTGGAAGTTGTTGAAGGTATGCAGTTCGACCGCGGCTACGCTTCCCCGTACATGATCACCGACACCGACAAGATGGAAGCGGTTCTGAAAGAGCCGTACATCCTGATCACCGACAAGAAGATCTCCAACATCCAAGAGATCCTGCCGGTGCTGGAGCAAGTGGTACAAAGCGGCAAACCGCTCCTGATCATCGCGGAAGACGTGGAAGGCGAAGCGCTGGCTACCCTCGTGGTCAACAAGCTGCGCGGTACCTTCACTGCTGTTGCCGTTAAGGCACCTGGCTTCGGCGACCGCCGCAAAGCTATGCTGCAAGACATCGCCATCCTGACCGGCGGTGAAGTGATCACCGAAGAACTGGGTCTGGAACTGAAATCCACCAAACTGCAGCAACTGGGCCGCGCTGGTAAAGTTGTTGTTACCAAAGAAACCACCACGATTGTGGAAGGTGCAGGCGACAAGGCTGCAATCGAAAGCCGCGTTGCTCAAATCCGTCAACAAATCGAAGACACCACGTCCGACTTCGACCGTGAAAAACTGCAAGAGCGCCTGGCAAAACTGGCTGGCGGCGTAGCAGTGATCAAAGTCGGTGCGGCTACCGAAACCGAACTGAAAGAGAAAAAACTGCGCATCGAGGACGCGCTCAACTCCACTCGCGCTGCAGTGGAAGAGGGTATCGTTCCTGGCGGCGGTACCACGCTCGTCAACGCGATCAAAGCGGTTGAGAAAGTGGTTGCCGAGGGCGAAGAAGCAGTGGGCGTGCAAATCGTGCTGCGCGCACTGGAAGAGCCGGTTCGTCAAATCGCTGCGAACGCAGGTCTGGAAGGCTCCGTCATCGTGGAGCGCCTGAAAAAAGAACCGGTTGGCATCGGCTTCAACGCTGCTACCGAAGAATGGGTAAACATGATCGAAGCAGGTATCGTGGACGCTGCGAAAGTTACCCGTTCCGCTCTGTCCAACGCTGCATCCGTAGCGGCTATGTTCCTGACTACGGAAGCCGTTGTGGCTGACAAACCGGAAGAGTCCAAAGCGGGCAACGGCATGCCGGACATGGGCGGCATGGGCATGATGTAAGAATCGGATTACCGATTCGGAAAGAGAGGCAGACAGTAGGTCTGTCTCTCTTTTTTTATGAGAAAGCATGCCTGGGTTGGTTGTTTTACCAGTTTATTTTTCTGAATAGTATAAATATTTTACTGAAAAAATATTTCATATTTTCAAAATAAAATGTAAAATAATACTTCAGGAATAAGCTGACAGAGAGACAAGCGAAAAAATGGACAAGGAGGCGATTCACAATGAAACGAGCAGGAGTCTGGCTGTTTTGTGCATGTCTGGTGTTCGTCCTGGCTGCTTGCAGCGGCAGTCCGTCGTCGACTGCGGGCGATCAGTCAAGCGGGAACGCTCAGCCGGGAGCTGAACCGGCAAAAGGGGAGACGGTGGAACTGGTCATGTACAGTTGGCGGCCGGAAGACAAGGACGCGTACGCCGCGTTCATTGCCGAGTTTGAAAAGCGGCATCCTGGGATCAAGGTGAAGTTTAAACCGTTCAAATCGACCGAGTACAACACCATCCTGACCAACTCCCTCACCTCCGGAACCGGACCGGACATCGTGCAGCTTCGTCCGTATGCGGGCACCCGCGCGATGGCCGACGCCGGGTATCTGCTGCCGCTGGACGACCTCAAAGGGATCCAGGAGATTCCGCAGCCGTACCTGGACGCAGCCCGGGGCAGCGACCACAAGGTGTACGGGGTCCCGCTGTCGATCAACTCCGCTGTCATCTTTTACAACAAAAAGCTGTTTGCCGACAACGGCCTGCAGCCTCCGCAAACCTGGGACGAATTTCTCCAGGTGTGTCGCGCACTCCAGCAAAAGGGAATCATTCCGATCGCGCAGTCCGGCAAAGCGGCCTATCTGCTCTCCATCACGCACAGCGTCATTGGCATCAGCGCGTACGGCGGCGGCGACTTCGTGGACAAGATGGTGAAGGGCGAGACCACCTTCAAAGATCCGGCGTTTCTCGATTCGATCAAAAAGATGCAGGAACTGGCACCATTTTTCCCGCCCGATTTTGTGGGAATCGACGACAAGGACGCGCAGGCGCTGTTCTACACGGGCAAAGCGGCCATGTACATCAACGGCAGCTACCGGCTGGAAACGTTTGAAAAGCAAAACCCCGACATGCCTCTGGACGTGATCCCGTCCCTGGCCAAAGAGAAAGGCGGCGACACCCCGATCGTCAACTGGGTGGACGGCTCCTACGGTGTAGTCAAGGCGTCCAGGCATCCGGAAGAGGCGAAGCTGTTCATGGAGTTCCTCGCGTCGAGGGAGTTTGGCCAACTGTTCAGCGACGAACTGAACCGCGTCAGCCCCATTCCCGGCGTGACCCCCAAGCATCCGCTGGTGCAAAAGATGACGCAGCTCAGCGAAACCAGCATGGTGCCGTTCCTGATGCTCGTTCATTTCGGGGAGGGCACGCCGACCACGAAAACCGCGTTTGAGGATTCGCTGCAGGGTATGTACATCAACAAGCTCACCGTCGAACAGGTGGCGGAGGCGACCCAGGCATCCGCCGACAAGTGGTTCGCGCCGAAGAAGTAGCGGCGCACCGGATGAAAACAAAACAGGCAGAGGTACAGTCAGGCCGGATCGCTTGGCTGTACCCTGTTTTTCGGGAGGTGTTCACCCATGGCAGTGTTGGAGAAATCGAGCGAGGTGAAGCGGCAGGCCTCTCCGCGTCGGGGCGTGAACGGGAGCAAGCACCTGGTTCACCTGTTCCTGCTGCCGGCCTTGGTCGTTTACGTGTGGTTTCAGGTGTATCCCATCTTCTCCGCGTTTCTGAACAGCTTTTACGCCTGGGACGGATTGAAGCGGGGCGCGTTTATCGGTCTGGACAATTTCGTGCGCCTGTTTACCGAATCGCCGTTCAAGGAGATGTTTTTCCGCGGGTTCGGCCACAACGTCATCTTTTTTGCGGGTACGCTCGTCGCCAAACTGGCGGTTGCGTTCCTGCTCGCGCTTATGATCAACAGCAGGATTCGCGGCAAGGAGTTTTTCAAAACGGTCTTTTTCCTGCCCAAGCTGCTGTCGGTGATCGTCGTCGGCTTCCTGTTCAGCCTGATTCTGAACCCGACGTACGGCGCGCTGAACACATTTTTGAAGCATGTCGGACTGGAAGAGTGGGCCCGCCCCTGGCTGGGGGATCCGGACACAGCCCTCTACGCGATCATCCTCGTCAACAGTTGGTACGGCCTCGGGTTTGCCGTGCTGATCTTCCTGGCCGGGCTGCAGGCCATCCCGGCGGAAATCTACGATGCCGCCAAAATGGACGGGGCCTCCGGGCTGACCATGCTGCTGCGCATTACCCTGCCGCTGGCGATGCCGTCGGTCATGGTGATGACGATTTTGACGTTCATCGGCTCGTTCGAGACGTTTGAGCTGATCTTTGCCATGCAGGGTTCGCAAGGCGGACCCTACTATTCCACGGACGTGCTGGCCACGTACTTCTACCGGTTGGCCTTCGGGTCGGTGGAGGGGGGCGAGTCCATCGGGCTGGGGTCGGCGTTGGCTGTCGTGCTGTTCCTGATGATTTCCAGCGCGACGGCGGTGCTGCTCTTCTTCTTCAAGCGCAAGGAATACGAACTGTAGGAGGACGACCATGACGGCAAGGCTCGGACAGTTTGCGAAGTATCTGGTGCTGCTGGTTTTTTCCTTTTTGGCGCTGTATCCCGTCTTTCTGATGATCGCGTCGTCGTTCAAAACCAATCTGGAGATCCTCACGTCGCCGCTCGGCCTGCCCGCTTCGCTTTCCTTGGAAAACTACAAGCTGGTGTGGGAGAAGGTGAACTTTGGCGCATATGTATGGAACAGTGTCTACGTGAGCGGGCTGTCTGTCTTGTTGATCCTGTTTCTCTCGTCGCTGGCCGCTTTCTACCTGTCCCGCTATCCGTTTCGCTGGAATCCGTACGTGTTGTTTTTCTTTATGCTGGGCTTGATGCTTCCCATGAAGCTGGCCATTCTCCCGCTGTATATGATCATGCTGCAGTTGAAGCTGCTGGATACGCTGACGTCCCTGGTGATTCTGTACGTGGCCGGCGGCATTCCCTTTGCCGTGTTTGTCTTTTACGGGTTTTTCAAGACGCTCCCGGCGGAGTTGGACCAGTCGGCGCGGCTGGACGGCTGCAACGGATTCCAGGTGTACTGGAAGATCATTCTGCCGCTGATGAAGCCGCCGCTGGCAACGGTGGGCATCGTGCATTTGATCGGCGTCTGGAACGATTTTTTCTATCCGCTGATTTTTCTCAAAAGCGAGGAGCTGAGCACGATTCCGCTGGGCGTATTGACCCTGTTCGGGGAATACGATACGGAGTGGAACCTGCTGTTCGCCAGCCTGACCCTTTCTTCCCTGCCGATGATCGTGGCGTTCCTGTTCGCGTCCAAACAGTTTATTGAAGGCTTGACTTCGGGGGCGATCAAATGAGTAAGAAACGCTGGATTACGTTTGACCTCGACGGAACGCTGATGCAAAATCCGTTTGGCGGATGGGTGTTTCCGGAAATTGCGGCTGCCGTCGCCGGCTGGCTGGGCCGGCCCTATGACATCGTGGCTGAATTGGTGGGGGAGCATGAAAGGCGGTTGCGGCAGGGGCGGTATGTGGAAGCGTACGACTGGGACGGGATGCTGGCGGAACTGCTCGGACGCCTGGGGATCAGAGAAAGTGTGGAGATTGCCGCGATCGTGCAAAAGCATGCCGTTCCGCCCAAAATCCGGCTGCTGGAGGCGGAGGTGCCGGCCGTGCTGGCCGCCCTGCAGGCGAAAGGCTACGCTCTGGCCGCCGTCACCAACGGGTTTTACAAGTATCAGGATCCCGTCATGGAGGCGCTCGGACTGGCGGAGTATTTTGCGGCTGTCGTGACGCCGGAGCGGGCGGGAGCGGGCAAGCCCGATCCGGCTATTCTCCGTCCGCTCGGAGGAGAGGTGGTGGCCCATGTCGGAGACCGCCTCGACCATGACGTGCAGTTGGCCAATCGCTGCGGCGCCTTCTCCGTCTTTGTCTGCCGCGGCCTTCCCGAAGAATTGCGGGCGGTCGATCCCCGTCTCAGGAGCAGGCACGACCTGATGCGTCAGATCTGCCTGGAGAAATGGAAAAGGGAAGGCGGGGCACAAACGGAAGGGCAGGGGGCTGCCCTGCTTCCCGCGGAATTGCTGCCGCAGGCGGTGATTGGCACGATCGGCGAACTGCCGTCTCTTGTGGACGGGTTGTGCCGGTAGGGAGGCTCCGCTCGCTCGGAAGCCTTCCATTTTTTTGCGCTTGCTTTTTGGATGGTCACGTTGGTATGATGGAACTTGCGCTTCTCAACCGAGGAATTTCAAAGAGAATGAAAAAAGATAACTTCTTAGAAATTTCCTCTTGATTTTGAAAAGAGAGCGTGATATAGTATGAAGGGTCGGCGCTGCTGAGCGGCGGCTGATCACGAAAAAGCAAAATGCTCCTTGAAAACTGAACAGCGAAAGTGTTGAACGAGCCTAGCAATTCTTTTTCTTAAAGCTAATGATTCAACTCAACTTTATTGGAGAGTTTGATCCTGGCTCAGGACGAACGCTGGCGGCGTGCCTAATACATGCAAGTCG